>CAJCIC010000056.1 GCA_903970185.1 Gammaproteobacteria bacterium | reverse complement strand
CACCGTGCCGGTGTTGGTGAAGGTCGCGCCCACATAAGTGCCCAGATCGACGTTGACGCCACTGGTATCGATGCTGACCAGTCCCTGGTTGGCGATGTCGGTTTGGGAGACATAGGTGTTTGCGTTAAACGACGTGTGAATGCCCGAGCCGAGCGTGAGCAGCGTGCTGGTGGAACCGTCAAAATAATCGGTGCCGGGGCCGGCAAAAACGATCGAGCCGGTACCTGACCACGTTTGGGCATTGGCGTAGGTGAGGGTGGCGGCGCCCGCAGTGCTCCCGATCGTGAGCGTTGCGTTATTGAAGGTGAGCCCACTGCTCACCGCCAGCGTCGCGCCGACGGCGGTGACATTGTCGTTTAGCGCGACATTGTTAAGGGTGCCGCCGCTTGTGACGTTAAGTGCACTTGGGCCTGCGATCGTCATGTTCGAGATCGTGCCGCCATTGAGCGTGGTCGGACCGGAAAGTGTCAGCGTCCCGCCGTGACCATCGATCGTCTGTGCAATCGTTGCCATGCCCGAAGCGGCACCGGTATTGGCTGACAGATTGACGTTCAAGGCCGCATTGGTCGAGGTGATCGACGCATTGATGGCGATGTTGTTATAGGCCGACAGCGTCAATGTCGAGGCGCTTGCGCCGGTCATGGCAATCGGGCTCGATACCGTGATGTTGCCTTGCTGGCTGCCACTTGAGCCGGTGGCAACGGTGATGCTCGCGCCCGCGTTGAGCGCCGCATCAAGGGTTGCCGTGGTCAAGACGGCGCTTGCCGCCGTTGCATTGAAGACCGGCGGGCCGGTCTCTCCCGAATCGGGGCCGGTCGAGGTGATATTGATGTCGTAAGGATCAAGCAGCCAGCTGCCGCCCTTGCCTTTGGGCGACGCGACGCTGACGCTGCCTTCGACATCGAGCAGGTGTGCGGACGTCTCGACCGCGCCGCCGTTGCCGCCAATCGCTCCGCCTTGGGCGGCGATGCTGCCGTACATCCGCGTCGTCTCGTCAGCAAAAACCACGACCGCACCGCCACTGCCGTTCTGTAGCGCGTTTGCGGTCAGGCTCGAGGCCGCATCGACGTACGTTTGCTGTGCGTTTTGGATCGCCGGATCGGCGCCGCGCGAACTGCCACCGACGAGGATCTGGCCACCGCCGTTGGTGCCCGAAGCATCGACCTTGGCTGCAAAGAGGCCAACGTCTTGACCCAACAACGCGATGCTGCCGCCCGAGTTGCCAATCGCACTGATGGCGCCTGACACCAGCGTTTCGCCGGCCCCCGAGTTGAGCACGATGCTGCCGGCTGGTGCGCCGCCAGTGCCGTTGGCGCTCGTCGTGCTTTGCGCCGAGGTGGTCACGCTCGCGGATGCTGCAAGCATGATCCTGCCGCCAGCGCCGGTTACGGCATGCGTCGCAGCGATGGTGCCGTCTTGTGCCACGACGCTGCCGTAGAGCGAGACGCTCTCACCGATGATCTGACCGAGATTGACGGCCTGGCTGGCCGGCGCCGTAATATCGACGCTTAATGCCGGATTCGACGTGTCGACGATGGTGACGCTATTGCCTGCGGCAAGCAAAATGTCGCCATTGTCAGCGCGGATGATGCCGCTATTGGTGACCTCGGGGGCGACGAGATAGACGAGGCCGTCCTGGCCGTGCGCGGTGATCGCGCCGGCATTGGCGATCGCACCGCGCGCTGCGCTGCCTGTAAAGTTGAGCCGGCCGGCGATGAAATCCTGATTGGACAGATCAAGCGTCGAGACAACCAGGCTCGAGACATCGACCTGGGCGCCCGGGCCGAAGGCAACGCCATTGGGATTGATCAGGAAGACGCGCCCGTTTGATTCGAGCTGCCCGAGGATGACAGAAGGGTCGCCGCTGACAACCCGGTTCAGGACCTCGCTTGCCGCCGAGGGCTGGGCAAACACCGTGACCTGTCCCTTGCCGATGGAAAACGTGCCCCAGTTGATGATGGCGCCGTTGCTGTTCGTGATCGTCAGCGTGTTGCCCTTGGTGGCGAATACGGCCTTGCCGCTGACAACGGTTGGCGCCGTCGGATTGGCCAGGGCAGGCCCGGCTGCAGCGCCTGCAAAGCAGAGGGCTACCGCCTCGGCCAGGATCCGAAGCTTGCTGCGTTCTGCGCCCTGGGCGCAAGGTCGAGGCCGGTTGGATCTTCGCACGCGGAAACCGTCGGAAAGTGCAGCAGATTCGATAAGGCGGGAAGGGCAGTGAAACACCGCCCGGTTGCAACGCTTCCGAAGTTTGCGCGAAGTCGCAGCAACAGACTAGTGATTAAATCACCAAAAATCGCGCGGGGAAAGTGACTTGACCTACGACTTGACGCGAACGATTTTTGTAACTTCGCTCAAGCGCCGAAGACGCCTGATGACGCGGGCCAGATGGGCGCGGTCGGCGACTTGCACCATGAAATGTAACAAAGTGATTTCTTCGGCCTCGTCGTCCATCGACACGTGGCTGATGTTGGAGCCTGCCTCGGAGACCTCGACTGCGGCCTTGGCGAGAACGCCCCGCTCGTTTCTCAAAAACACGTCAAGTTTTACGTCGAAGAGCCGGGAGCGGTCAAGGTCGGGCTCCCACTGCGAGTCGACCCAGCGTTCGGGGTCGCGGGATTTGAGGCGGGCTGCCGTCGGACAGTCGGTGGTGTGCACGACAAGGCCATAGCCGCGGCGGATGTAGCCAAACAGCGCATCGCCTGGGATCGGTCGACAACACGGGGCGAGCATCACCGACATGCCTTCGGTGCCCGACACCAGGACCGGATACGGCGCAGGTGACTGCGTGCCCTCGTCATCGCTGTGCCCGCCCAGGCCACTCAAAATGAATCGCCTTGCGACCACGCCGGGAATGCGCCTGCCAAGGCCCAGGTCGGCGAGAAGCTCTTCCTTCGACTTTGCGCCGGTTTCGTACTGCACGCGCTGCCAGTCCTCGTCACTGAGCTCGCTATAGCGGTGATCGATCTGCTTGAGTGCCTGGTCAAGCAGGCGCGCGCCAAGATCGACCGACTCCTCGTATTTCATCGTCTTCAGGTAGTGGCGGATCTCCGATCGTGCGCGGCCCGTGCGCACGAAATTGAGCCAGCTCGGATTCGGCCGTGATTCTGCGGAGGTCACGACCTCGACGACATCGCCGCTTTGCAATTCGGTACGCAGTGGCGACAACTGGCCATTGATCTTCGCGGCAATGCACGTGTTGCCAATCGCCGTATGGATCTGATAGGCGAAATCGACGGGCGTAGCACCGCGCGGCAGGGTAATGATTTTCGACTTCGGCGTGAAGACGTAGACCGCGTCAGGAAACAGGTCGACCTTGATGTGCTCGAGAAATTCCGCCGAGTCACCGGTCTGGTTCTGGATATCGAGCAGGGACTGCAGCCACTGGTGCGTGTTCTTCTGGACTTCCGAGATCGATTCGCTGGTGTCGCGGTAAAGCCAGTGCGCAGCAACCCCCGATTCCGCGACGCGATGCATCTCCTGTGTGCGGATCTGGAATTCCACAGGTGTACCAAAGGGTCCGAGCACGGTGGTGTGCAAAGACTGGTAGCCGTTGACCTTGGGGATGGCGATGTAGTCCTTGAACTTGCCGGTCACGGGCCGAAAGAGGGCATGCAGCGCGCCGAGCGTCAGGTAACACGAGGCATGGTCGGGCACGACGATGCGAAAGCCATAGACATCGAGCACCTGCGAGAACGACAGCTTGCGCTCATGCATCTTGCGATAGACACCGTAGATGGTTTTTTCGCGACCGAAGACATCGACCTTGAGGCCGGCAGCCGGCAGCGCCCCGCGCACCGCGTCAAGTGTCTTGCCGACCACTTCGCGACGATTGCCGCGCGCTGACAGGATGGCCTTTTTCAGGACCTCGAAGCGTCGCGGGTAGAGGTTGGCAAAGGCCAGGTCCTGCAACTCGCGATACATCGCATTTAGGCCCAGGCGGTGAGCGATCGGCGTGTAAATTTCGAGGGTCTCGCGCGCAATGCGGCGCCGCTTCTCAGGCGGCAGCGAAGCCAGCGTGCGCATGTTGTGCAGCCGATCGGCAAGCTTGATGAGGATGACGCGCACGTCGCGCGACATGGCCAGAAGCATCTTGCGAAAATTCTCTGCCTGCGCCTCCTGGCTGTCGCGAAACTCGATCTTGTCCAGCTTGGACAGGCCATCGACGAGATCTGCGACCTGGGCACCAAAGCGCTCGATCAGGACATCCTTGCGAATGCCCTGGTCTTCCATCACGTCGTGCAGCAACGCAGCCATCATGGCGTTGGCATCGAGCTTCATGCCAGCGCAGATTTCGGCGACCGCGATCGGATGGGAAATGTAGGCGTCGCCGCTTGAACGGAACTGGCCAAGATGCGCTTCGTCGGAGAAGCGGTAGGCGTCCTTGATGCGCTTGATGTCTGCAGGCCCGAGGTAGGCCGAGAGCATCTCGGTCAATGGCGCAAGGCTCGCGATGCGGCTTGGCGTGGCCGGGGGGTCTGCTGGCAGCTGGGGGATGACCCCGGAAGAACTCTCCGGATCGTGGCCAAGGATTGCGACATCACCGGCGTCACGCGCAAGGTCCTCCTTGCGGCGCCGAAAGTTGACCAGCCGGGCGACAGAATCAAGGGCGGTACTCAAGCTCACGTTGAACCCCTTGACGCGCCTAGGCGATGGTCACTTGAGCATGGCTAGACAGGCACCTTTTTCAACATCTCGATGCCGGTCTTGCCTTCTGCGATTTCGCGCAGCGCGATGACCGTGGGCTTGTCGCGCGCGTCGACTTTGGGCGTGTGGCCTTGCGCCAGCTGGCGCGCACGGTAGGTCGCAGCCAGCGTCAGCTGGAAGCGATTCGGAATATGTTTCAGGCAGTCTTCGACAGTGATGCGGGCCATGGCAGTAAGTTCCAGTGAGTGCTGCGTCTAAAGCAGCTAACGGCCGGCAGAAATGCCGAGTTGGTGAAAGACCTCGGCGTGCCGGGCGGCTTGCGTGTGAAAGCGCAAGCGGGTCGCATTGACGATCCCGGCCAATTGCTCCAAAGCGACCGGAAAGTCTTGATTGATAATAACATATTCGAATTCGGAGACATGCGCCATTTCTGCTCCGGCAGCCAGAAGTCGGCGAGAAATGACATGCGCGCTGTCCTGGCCACGCTTTCTGAGTCGTTCTTCAAGGGCGGCGATCGAAGGCGGCAGGATAAATATGCCGACTGCGCCTGGAAACAGGCTTCGGACCTGGCGCGCGCCCTGCCAGTCGATTTCGAGCAACACGTCATCTCCCGTGGCCATCTTTTCCTCGATCCAGACGCGCGAGGTGCCATAGAAGTTGCCGTGGACTTCTGCCGATTCGATGAATTCGCCCTTCGCCTCGCGCGCCTTGAACTCGTCGACATCGATGAAGTGATACTCGCGTCCCTGGGTTTCGGCCGGGCGCATCGGACGGGTGGTATAGGACGTTGACAGCGCAATTGACGCGTTGGCTGCAAGTAACGCGTTGACAAGCGTCGACTTGCCAGCGCCCGAAGGGGCGGCCACGATGAAGAGATTG
This sequence comes from Gammaproteobacteria bacterium, assembly GCA_903970185.1. Taxonomy (GTDB): domain Bacteria; phylum Pseudomonadota; class Gammaproteobacteria; order Burkholderiales; family Burkholderiaceae_D; genus CAJCIC01. Next base: position 22,430 of record CAJCIC010000056.1, on the reverse strand, counting down.
CCAGCGGCGGGTGTTCGCATGAAGGTGGCTTTGGGCTGCGGTGCTGGAATTCTAAGGGGTGAATGTCGAGATAGCGACCTTGCCACAATGCGTCGCGTTTCGCCCAAGGCAGAGGATCCTGACTGCAAGCGGGCGGCGAGACGGCCAAGGGGCTTGGCTTGAGGCACATCGGCGACGGCGTGGCCTTGCGCCTTTTCACTGCGCGGCGACCCCTTGGCAAGGGCATTGACGCAGAAAATCGCTTCGCCTTTGCTCTGGCCGGCCAGCAAAGGCTCGAAGGTGGCCGCAGCGGATTTTCGTCAGGCTGCCCCTGCATGGGCATGAAATACCGCGAGCTGATCTTCGAAAGCGCGCTTGAAGGCGGGGCGCGCCTCAGCCCTTGCGACATAGGCCGCGAGATTCGGATATTCCCCCAACAGTTTCGATGCGCTCAACCAGCGCAACGTCGTCACCATCAATAAATCACCGGCGCTAAACGCACCGTCGAGCCAGTCGGCATCGCCAAGGTGACCGGAGAGCTCGCCCAGCCGTACGCGCACGCGGTCCTCAAGGATCGGCAGGCGCTCCTCATGCCAGGGCTTGTCACGCTCCATGACCAGCGCGATTGTGCGATTAAAGATCGGCGGCTCTACCGTGTTGAGCGCGGCAAACATCCATGTGATCGCGCGCGCCCGGGCTTGCGCATCGTCTGGAAGCAGCCCCCTGTGGCACTCGGCGATGTGCAATACGATCGCCCCTGATTCGAAGAGAACAAGATCGCCTTCTTCGTAGGTCGGAATCTGCCCGAACGGATTCCGACCCAGGTGCCCGGGCTCCTTCATCTCGCTAAAGGAAATGCGACGGACCGTGTAAGGCTGGCCGACTTCTTCTAGCGCCCAGCGAATGCGCATGTCACGGGCGAGTGCCTTGCCGCGATCGGGTGACTGTGCAAACGCGGTAATGGTTGGGGTCATTGGGCGGCTCCGCTGGGTTGCAATACGCTATCGTGGCCGACGTCGTGGGTCAATGCGCACAGGGTCCTCCTCGCTTCGCCGTCACAGCGCGCAATCGTGCCGGGCCGCTCGCTGTCGCCCTAAAGTCCAAGAAGGCTCATTCTTGGTCTGTCCGCACCCCTTGCGATGTGCGGCACCGAGGGCTCGGGGGGCGAAGAATCCCTTGAAGCGAAGAACGCACCGATGATTGCTTTACTGCCTGGCCTTCACGTCGATGCGGTAGCTGACGTCACTGAAGGTGCCACCTGGGAAGATTATATGAACGACGCCGGCATCATCCCCGCTATATCCGGCCGCTGACTGGTAGTAGAGGGTAACGCCAGGAACACTCTTCTTGTTGCACTCGTAGCGCTGGTTGTCTCGCGCAAAATTTGGATAATCCGAGCTGAGATCGAACGAGAGTTGGCCATGAGCAGCTTGTTTCGTCACAGTCACGACCGGGATACCGGGCGAGGTGCAGTCGGGATTCAGCGAGTTATAAAAGTCCAGCTTTTGATGCGTATCGGAAATTGCGCTACGCAGCCGCTCGGCAGGGGCAGACGATGACGGGCTCGTGGCAGAAGGAACAACACAGGCCACCATGACCGGCGCCATCGCGGCCGAAAGGAATAATGCCCGGCTTGATCGGCCAAACCGTTTCAGAATAGTCACCTTGAACTGCCTCCAAGTAAGTTCTCATTGTCATCGACTCCTGCATCGCGGCGCTGCTACACGCAATCATGCATGGCAGATCCGGTAGCGGCGGGCACGATCGGGAACGGGGAAGAATCACTCCAGGTTCTGGATCTGCTCGCGCATCTGCTCGATCAGGAGCTTGAGTTCCATCGCCGCGTCTGACAGTTCAGCAGCCGACGCCTTGGACCCCAGGGTATTGGCTTCGCGGTTGAGCTCTTGCATCATGAAATCAAGACGCTTGCCGCACGCGCCGCCCTTGCCGATGATCCGTTCGGTTTCGCTCAAATGCGCATCGAGCCGGGTCAATTCTTCTGCGACATCGATGCGGATGCCAAAAAGCGTGACCTCCTGGCGGATGCGATCGAGGATCTCGTCGCTTCTGGCCCCTGCGATGGCACTGGTCTTGGCGTCGTCTGTGAGACCGAATGCGCCAAACAGGCGCTCTTCGAGCTTTTGCTGGTGGGCGGTCACAAGTTCCGGCATGCGTGGCGCGATGCGTCTGACGATGTCTTTCATGGCGTTAACGCGGCCAAGGACCATTTCGCCCAGTTTTTCGCCTTCGCGCGCGCGCGTCTCGATCAGCTCGTCCAAGGCGCTTTTGGCCATTTCGCGGGCGATCGCCGGCACTTCGTCGGCGCCGAGCTCGCGATCTTCGAGAATGCCAGGCCAGTGCAGCACGTCGGAGACCGAAAGGGGGCGTGCATCGGTTAACATCATGCGTACGTCGCCGCTTAATCGTGCAAGTTGCTCCGCGATGTCCTGATTCAGGTGCATCACGGCCTTTTGCTGCGCACCGCGCTGCAGATAGAAGCGGCAATCGATCTTGCCTCGCGCAAGGCGCGCCGTAAGGGCTTCGCGCAACACCGTCTCGCCTGAGCGCAACTCCTCAGAAACACGAAAGGTAGGATCGAGAAAACGCGCATTTACGCTGCGCATTTCGAGCACGATGCTTCCAAGAGGATGCTCGCGCCGAACCAGCGCGAAACCGGTCATGCTCTGTAGATTCATGAGAGTCGGGTGTATCGACCTGATTTTCTTTACAAGGGCGACTGAATTGACCAAAATCCCGCCAACCCGAATTGACTATGGCATCCCAGGCAAACGCAGCGCTACCCGATGGATATGAACTCGAGGGATATCGCATTGTAAAGAAGATATCCAGCGGAGGGTTCAGCATCGTCTACCTGGCCCGCGACGAACTCGATCGACCGGTTGCCATCAAGGAATACCTGCCAAGTTCGCTCGCGCTTAGGCGTCCGGGCGAGCTTGCACCAACCATCTCGGATGAGAACCTGCCGACCTTTCGCATTGGCCTTAAGTGCTTTTTCGAGGAGGGGCGCGCGCTCGCCCGCATCCTGCATCCGAATGTCGTGCGCGTGATCAACTTCTTTCGCGCCAACGATACCGTCTACATGGTGATGCAGTACGAACAGGGACGCTCGCTGCAGGAACACATTCTCAAGCACCGCGAGCGCGGTGATCGCAAGCTCGTGGGCGAGCGCTTCATCCGCATGGTTTTCTCGCAGGTGATGAATGGCCTGCGTGAAGTGCACACGAACAAGCTGCTGCACCTTGACCTGAAGCCGGCCAACGTCTATTTGCGCAGCGATGCTTCGCCGATCCTGCTCGATTTCGGCGCTGCGCGGCAGACGCTGCAAGCCGATACCGGCAAGCTCTATCCGATGTACACGCCAGGATTTGCCGGGCCCGAGCTCTACGAGAAGAACGGCTCGCTTGGACCGTGGACGGACATCTATAGCATCGGCGCGTCGATCTTTGCCTGCATGTCCGGGCATGCGCCGCAACCCGCCGACGCCCGCCTGCTCAACGACAAGATGGCTTCCAAGTACCGCGACCTGGCCGATACCTACTCAGAGGAATTGCTAGGCGTGGTCGAGTGGTGCCTAAGGCTCGATCCGCTGGCGCGGCCGCAAAGCGTCTTTGCGTTGCAAAAGGCGCTCTTGGAGCGCACGCCAACGCAGCCCAAGCGCAGTCTGTTGCGCACCCTGAGACGGTTCATGCGCTCGCTTTTGCCGCGCGGCTTGCGCGGCAGCGATCCGACCTCCACCATCAGCATGAATACCCGCTAAAGAGCAGCCATGCGATTCTCGATCTATCAGGAAAGCAAGAAGGGCGGCCGCAAGAATAACCAGGATCGCATGGGCTATTGCTTCACGCGCGATTCGCTCCTGATGATTCTTGCCGATGGCATGGGAGGTCACGTTCAGGGCGAGATGGCCGCACAGATCGCGATCCAGACGATCGGGGCCAATTTCCAGAAGCAGGCCACGCCCATGCTGCGCAATCCGCAACGCTTTCTCGAGTCGTCGTTTCTCGAAGCCCACCGCGAGATCCATCACTACCGCATGGTCAACAAGCTGCCCGAATCGCCGCGCACGACGGTTGTCGCTTGCGTCGTGCAAAAGGGCACGGCCTTTTGGGCGCATGCCGGCGATTCGCGTCTTTACTGGTTGCGCGGCGGAGAAGTCATCGCGCAAACGCGTGACCACTCCAAGATCCAGAGCATGATCATGCAAGGATTGGCTGCACCTTCGGAAATCGAGACACATCCGGAACGCAACAAGCTCTTCAACTGCCTGGGTTCGCCCTCCGAGCCCACGGTCGAGTTGTCGCGCAAGATGACGCTGCGTCCGGGCGACACGGTATTTCTTTGCACCGACGGCTTGTGGTCCGTGGTCTCCGAGCAGGCGATCGCTTCGGCGTTTGCCGGCAATACGGTGATGCGCGCCGTGCCCGACCTGATTTATCTGGCGCTGCTTGAGGGCGGCTCGCGCTCTGACAACGTCACCGGCATGGCGATGACCTGGGAAGGCAGCGACCTGTCGGAGGACAGCACCGGCATTTCGACCTTGATGATGCCCCTGGGTGCCATGACGACGACGATCCAGACCACGCGGCGCACCAATCTCGAGGCGGCTTCGGCCGAGGCGCTCTCGGACGACGATATCGAGAAAGCCATCGACGAGATCCGCGCGACGATTCAAAAATCCAACAAGTTGATCCCCAAGTGAGCGATACGCCTTTGCGCGCTTTCGGGCGCGCCGCCAACGCCTTGCGCCCGCTCGTCATCACGCGCAAGTTCACCGTGCACGCCGAGGGCTCGGTGTTAATCGAAGCCGGACAAACGCGCGTGCTTTGCACGTGCAGCCTTGAAGATCGGGTGCCGGGCTTTCTCAAGGGCCGTGGCCAGGGCTGGCTGACGGCGGAATACGGCATGCTGCCGCGCTCGACCCACACGCGCATGGACCGCGAGGCGGCACGGGGCAAGCAATCGGGACGGACCCAGGAAATCCAGCGCCTGATTGGGCGTGCGCTGCGCGCCGTCGTCGATCTGACGCTGCTTGGCGAGCGCACGCTGCAAATCGACTGCGACGTGCTCCAGGCCGATGGCGGAACGCGCACAGCGTCGATCTCCGGCGCCTACGTTGCGGTTGTCGATGCCATCGCCAAAATGCATGAGCTCGGCATGCTCGCAGCGAACGTCAATCCCCTGCGCGACTCGGTCGCAGCCGTCTCAGTGGGCATCATTGGCGGCGTGCCGATGCTCGATCTTGACTATAGCGAGGATTCGATTGCGCACACCGACATGAACGTGGTCATGACCGGGCAAGGCGGCTTTGTCGAAGTCCAGGGCACGGCCGAAGGAGCGCCATTTTCGAAACTCGAGCTCGACGAGCTGCTCGCGCTTGCCTCGTCTGGCATCGCGCAATTGACGCGCATGCAGCAAGACGCGCTCAAGGCGTAATGGCTGACCCCCGGGATTTTGCGGCGGCGGCGCGGCTCAAGCTGGTTCTGGCATCGAACAATGCCGGCAAGCTGGCTGAGTTCGAAAGGCTGCTTGCGCCCTTGCATTTCGATGTCGTGCCGCAGCAGCAAGCGGGCGTGGCAGAAACCGACGAGCCCTATCCGACGTTCTTGGAGAACGCGCTTGTCAAGGCACGGCACGCAAGCCGGATCACCGGACTTGCCGCATTGGCTGACGATTCGGGTCTGTGTGTTGATGCACTCGCGGGTGCGCCCGGCGTTCATTCGGCGCGCTACGCGGGTGAGCCGCGCTCGGATGCGCGCAACAATTCCGCATTGATCGCAGCCTTGCGGGGCGTAGGCCAGCGCCATGCGCACTACACCTGCGTGCTCGTCATGGTGAGAAGTGCAAATGACTGCGAGCCGCTGGTTGCCATCGGCCAGATGACAGGTCGGATCGTTGACGAGCCGAGCGGCAAGAACGGTTTTGGCTACGACGCGCACTTCTTCGTGCCGGAGATCGGCTGCACCGTGGCCGAACTCTCGCCCTCGCAAAAAAATCGCATCAGTCATCGCGCGCGTGCCATGCGCAGACTGCGCGCATTGATTAAGACCGCGCGCGGCTACGGCATTGCAGCCTGATGGTGCTGGGTTCATGGCGCTCGTTTGACTGTCGCTCGCGAGTCATCGACTATCGGCCCTGCGATGGACAAAATCCGCCCTGTCATCCCGCTTGTGCCCGTGCACGTCTCGCCCGCGGATCGTGCTGCGCGGGCCTTTCTGGCAACGGGCGAGATCTCGCTTTCCGCCTTGCCACCCCTGTCGCTGTATGTGCATTTCCCGTGGTGCGTGAAGAAGTGTCCGTACTGCGATTTCAATTCCCACGAGGCCCAAGGGGCAATCCCCGAGCACGAATATCTTGATGCATTAAATGCCGATCTCGAAGCCGTGCTGCCGCTCATCTGGGGCCGCCGCGTGCATACCGTATTCATTGGCGGTGGCACGCCAAGCCTGCTGAGCGCAGCCGGTCTTGAGCGCTTGCTTGCCGACGTGCGCGCGCGCGTCAACCTTGAAGCCGACGCGGAAATTACGCTTGAGGCCAATCCGGGCACGGTCGAGGCAAAGCGCTTTCGGACGTATCGCGATGCCGGGGTGAATCGGCTTTCGCTTGGCGTGCAAAGCTTGAACGACCGACACTTGCGCGCGCTTGGCCGCATTCACGATGCGACAGAAGCGCGAGCGGCGCTTGCGATCGCGGCATCGACCTTCGAGAATTTCAACGTCGATCTGATGTATGCGCTACCAGGCCAGACGCTCGAGGAGGCCGAAGCAGACCTGAGGGGCGTTTTGGGCTTTAGCCCACCGCACCTGTCGCTTTATCACCTGACGATCGAGCCCAATACGGTCTTCGCCAAGTTTCCCCCGGGTATTCCAGATGACGAGCTCGCGCTTGACATGCAGGAGCGGCTGCTTGCGATTCTTGCTGGCGAAGGACTTATGCGCTACGAAATTTCGGCGTTTGCAAGGCACAAGCGCAAGGCGCGCCACAATCTCAATTATTGGCATTTTGGCGACTACCTCGGTATCGGTGCTGGCGCGCACAGCAAAATCAGCTTTGCGCACCGCATCGTGCGTCAGACGCGCCCCAGGCAGCCCAAAACCTACCTCGAGCGCGCGGCCGTGGGCGCAAGCCTGTTTGACGAGACCGAGGTGAGTTCAGGGCAGCTGCCGTTCGAATTCTTCCTGAATGCACTAAGACTGGTCGAGGGCGTGCCATCGAGCCAGTTTTCAGAGCGCCTTGGCCTGCCGCTGTCGGTCGTGGCAGACGCGTTGCAGCGGGCGCGGCAAAAGGGACTGCTTGCAAACGATCCGTTGCGGCTTCGGGCCACGGCTTTGGGCCTTGATTTTCTTAACGACTTGCAAGCGCTTTTTCTGCCTTCTGACGATGCGCCGCAATGATGCACCAATATGGGGCAATATCTGTTGTGTTTCGGTGCGCACTATCTCGGTATGTCAACTAAGTAAATGAAAAAAAAGGATATTTCAACGTGCGGCAAGAAAGCACCGCGCCCTCGCACGTGGCATGGACTGTGCTTTTCCCAACGTTTTTGTTTGTGCGAAAATCGTTCTTGCTTGTCCTTTGTCGCTTTCATGCTGCCCTGTGGCAGTCGCGAGGCGATTCGATATTTCTTCCGAGGAGAGTTTTTCGATGGCCTTAACCGCCGATGACGTTCTAAAAATGGCCAAGGAAAGCGAAGCCAAGTTCGTTGACTTCCGCTTTACCGACACCAAGGGCAAGGAACAGCACGTCACTGTCCCGATTTCACAGTTCGGCATGGAAAAGTTCGAGGACGGCCACGCTTTCGACGGCTCGTCAGTTGCAGGCTGGAAGGGCATTGAAGCCTCCGACATGTTGCTCTCGCCTGATCCGTCGACGGCATTTCTCGATCCGTTTCGCGACGAGACCACGATCTGTATCTCGTGCGACGTGCTCGAGCCAAGCGATGGCAAGGGCTACGATCGCGATCCGCGCTCGCTGGCAAGGCGCGCCGAGGCCTATCTCAAGTCGAGCGGCATTGGCGATGCGGCGTATTTCGGGCCCGAACCCGAGTTTTTCATTTTCGATGAAGTGCGCTGGAACGTCGACATGTCGGGCTGCTTTGTCAAGATCGAGTCCGAGGAGGCCTCGTGGTCAACCGGTGCCAAGATCGAAGGCGGCAACCTTGGCCACCGTCCTGCGGTGAAGGGCGGCTACTTCCCGGTTCCACCGGTCGATTCGCTGCAGGATATCCGCTCGGAAATGTGCCTGATCCTTGAGGCCATCGGTGTTCCGGTCGAAGTCCACCACCACGAAGTCGCAGGTGCCGGGCAGTGCGAAATCGGCACCAAATTCTCGACGCTGGTCGAGCGTGCCGACTGGCTGCAAAAGCTCAAGTACGTCGTCCAGAACGTCGCTGCGTCGTATGGCAAGACGGCGACTTTCATGCCCAAGCCTGTCGTTGGCGACAATGGCTCGGGCATGCACGTGCACCAGTCGGTGTGGAAGGGCGGCACCAATCTGTTCGCCGGCGATGGCTACGCTGGCCTGTCGGATTTCGCGCTGTATTACATCGGCGGCGTGATCAAGCACGCACGTGCGCTTAACGCCATCACCAATCCTGGCACCAACTCGTACAAGCGCCTCGTCCCGGGTTTTGAAGCCCCGGTCAAGCTCGCCTACTCGGCGCGCAACCGTTCTGCCTCGATCCGCATTCCCTATGTGCCAAGCCCCAAGGGCCGCCGCATTGAAGTGCGCTTTCCCGATCCGACCGCCAATCCGTATCTGGCCTTCTCGGCGCTCCTCATGGCAGGCCTTGATGGTGTCGAGAACAAGATTCACCCGGGCGATGCGTCGGACAAAAACCTCTACGATTTGCCGCCGGAAGAGGACATCAAGATCCCGACCGTGTGCTCAAGTCTTGAGCAGGCGCTTGAGGCGCTCGATGCCGATCGCGGCTTTCTGACCAAGGGCGGTGTCTTTACCGACGGCATGCTTGACGCCTACGTGGCGCTCAAAATGGAGGAAGTCACGCGCTTTAGGATGACGACCCACCCGGTCGAATTCGACATGTACTACTCGCTCTGAGGCAACGCCCGGGACGCCAAGCCGAACGGTCGATTGCCGCTCTTGGTGGGCCCCATGCCCCGCACGTTCGACGACCTGCGGGGCCTTTTTTTGCCGGTTTCGGCGGCTGCGCCAACGCCCTTCGGCGGGGAAAGCCCCCTTGGGCGCCGGCGCTTTCGGGGAATTTCGCCCTAGGGCGCATCAGTAGCGGATACGGCTTGCTCGTCGCGTGCGCTTTTTTGCCGTTCAGCCAGAATCGTCATCCGCCGGTCGGCCAATTGCGTTGTTGCATGAAGTGTCGTTTGTAAAACCCTGTTTCCTATCTTAAACTGAATCCCCGGCTCTTCCGAGATCGAGCATGCCTGTAACCGTTTTGCGCGTTCGCCTGCTGCGCCTTGTGGCGCTGTCGGCGCTGCTTGGCCCGGCCGCCGCCTGGGCGCAGTCGGAGATTTTCCAGTGCACCGATCCCGCCACCGGCAAGGTCGAATACAAAAATACCGGCGTGACCAAGGGTTGCAAGAAGATCACGGTCGACCCGGTGGTCGTTCCCAAGCTCGCCAACACGACCAATACCGGCGGCAACTTCCCCAAAGTCGACAGCACCACGCAAAAGGCGCGGGATTCCGACCGGCGCAAGATCCTGGAAGACGAACTGGCGACGCAGAGGACCAAACTCGCCCAGCTGCAGAAGGACTACAACAACGGTGAGCCCGACCGCCAGGGCGACGAACGCAATTACCAGAAGTACCTCGATCGCGTCCAGGCCATGAAGGACAGCATCGCGCGCACGCAAAGCGATATCGATTCGATCCAAGGCGAGCTCTCCAAACTTCCCTGACTCGTGCGCTTCCAATTCGCGCTAGCATCAGAGCATGCGATCATTCTTCTCATCGGATGCGAGCCGGGCCCAGCGCATCGCCAATGCCAAGCGGCGCGTTGCCGACGATGCCGCCTACGCCGGCCTTGACTACCTGACTTCGGCTGTCCTCATCCTGAACACCGACGCGCGCATCGAGTACGCCAACGCCGCCGCCGAGACGCTCCTGGAGGTTTCAAGAAAGGGCCTGTTAGGCGAGCGCTTTGCGTCCTTCTTCTCAAACGGCGAGGTCATCGACGAATTGTTCTCCGAGGCCCTGTTGCAGCGCTTTGGCAACAAGCGCCTCGATATGACGCTTGATCGCGTGCAAGGCGGCGAGTCCTTGCAGCTGCACGGCATCGTCACGGTGCTGATCGACCACCCGGAGACGCCGGTGGTGCTCGAATTTCACGAAATTGACCAGCAAATCCGCGTCGACAGGGAGGAGCGCATCCTCGAGCAGACCCAAGCCAATCGCGAGCTGATTCGCAATCTCGCCCACGAAATCAAGAATCCGCTTGGCGGCATTCGCGGGGCGGCGCAGTTGCTCGAACTTGAGATCGACTCGTCCGAATACCGCGAATACACCCAGGTCATCATCAAGGAGGCCGATCGCCTGCAAACCCTGGTCGATCGCCTGCTCGCGCCGCACCGGCGACCGCATATCGTGAGTGACGTCAACATTCACGAAGTGTTCGAGCGCGTGCGCAGCGTGCTGATGGCGGAGTATCCGCACGGCCTTGTCATCGAGCGAGATTATGACGCGTCACTTCCGGAGTTTCGTGGCGACAAGGAGCAATTGATCCAGGCCGTGCTCAATATCGTGCGCAATGCGGCGGAGGCGCTCGCGCCCCAGATCCGGGGGGGCCTGGCCCAGATCGTGTTGCGAACGCGCATTGCCCGCCAGGTGACGATCGCCAAAACGCTTTACCGACTGGCACTGGAATTGCATGTGATCGACAACGGTCCGGGTATTCCTCAAGATCTGCAAGAACGCATCTTTTTCCCGCTGGTTTCCGGCCGTGATGGCGGCAGTGGCCTTGGGCTGACGCTGGCACAGACGTTTGTGCAGCAGCACCAGGGGGTCATTGAATTCGATAGTCGGCCCGGACGCACGGACTTTAAGGTATTGCTGCCGTTACCCTGAGGCAACGGATCCCGGTGACGCTGTCACCGGGCGAATGACGTGGAGTCTATGAAGCCAATCTGGGTAGTCGACGACGACCAGTCAATCCGCTGGGTGCTGGAAAAAACCCTCGAACGTGAGAGCTTGCCGTCGCGAACGTTCGGCAATGCCGCCGATGCGCTGCTAGCGCTTGACGTCGAGTCGCCGCAGGTGCTGGTCTCTGACATTCGCATGCCAGGCGGAGTCACGGGCAATGCGGGCCTTGAGCTTTTGCAAAAGGCCAAGGAACGCTATCCGGGCCTGCCTGTCATCATCATGACCGCGTTCTCGGATCTTGAAAGCGCAGTCGCATCGTTTCAGGGCGGCGCATTCGAGTACTTGCCCAAGCCCTTTGACGTCGACCTCGCGGTCGAATTGATCAGGCGTGCGGTCGAAGAAAGCCTGCGTGAAGCCGGCCATGTCGAATCGGTTGAGGAAACGCCGGAAATTCTCGGGCAGGCGCCCGCCATGCAGGACGTTTTTCGTGCCATCGGGCGCCTGTCGCAATCGCACGTGACCGTCCTTATCACCGGCGAATCGGGCACCGGCAAAGAGCTCGTTGCGCGCGCGCTGCATCGCCATAGCCCGCGCGCGACGCAACCCTTCATTGCACTTAACACCGCGGCGATTCCGAAAGACCTGCTCGAGTCCGAACTGTTCGGTCACGAGAGAGGCGCGTTCACCGGCGCGCAGACCATGCGGCGCGGCCGCTTTGAGCAGGCCGAGGGCGGCACGCTCTTTCTGGACGAGATCGGCGACATGCCGGCCGAGTTGCAAACGCGCCTGTTGCGCGTCCTCTCGGACGGACACTTCTACCGGGTCGGTGGCCACAGCCCGCTGCGCGCCAATGTGCGTGTCATCGCAGCAACGCACCAGCACCTTGAAGACCTCGTCAAGGACGGCCTTTTTCGTGAGGATCTTTACCATCGCCTGAACGTGATCAGGCTGCGCCTGCCGGCGCTTCGCGAGCGAGCCGAAGACATCCCCCTTCTGACGCGCAACTTCCTGCAAAAAAGTGCGCGCGAGCTGGGCGGCGAGCCCAAGCGCCTGTCAGAGGCGACGATGCGCACACTTGCCGCCCTGCCGTTTCCAGGCAATGTCCGCCAGCTCGAGAATCTTTGCCACTGGCTCACGGTGATGGCCCCGGCGCAGGTTGTCGAGGCCAAGGATTTGCCGCCCGAACTGCGCAGCAATGGCGAAGCCATGCGGCGCAGCCCCTTGCGCGTGCTCTCGCGCCCTGACGCGAGCGAAGGCCCGGGGAGCGCGCCTCACGCCGGGCAGCCCGGGGCGAGCACGTGGGAGGCGGATCTCGAGCGGCGCTGCTCGGAGCTGCTTGTGCTGGGTGAGGCAGGTGTCATGGATGCGATGACACGCAGGTTCGAGGCGATCCTCATTCGCACCGCCTTGCGCCATACCGGAGGACGCCGCATCGAGGCGGCACAGCGGCTTGGCATCGGGCGCAATACCATCACCCGAAAAATCCAGGAGCTTGGCCTAGACGACGATGCGCCCATGCCCGTCGATCGCGCCACCGGCTAGAGCGTGGCGCCGCGCTCCCGACGGGCGATCAACGCACAGATCGATCAGAAGTGAAATCCGGGGGGCGCGTTGCCGCTTGGAGGGGGCACTTGCGGAAAGGGCGCGGGTCCTGCAGGTGCCGCATTCGAAGGCGAAGCCGCGGCGGGTGCATCGGTCGCTGGCTTGGGTTCAGTCGTGAGCGGGCTCGGTGTCGCATAGACATAGTCGCGCGGCAGCTTGGAGGTCTTGGGATAGCCGGCGTCGTCAAGAATGCCGCTCCAGTTGGCCTCGGAAAACCCCAGGAGTTTCTGTGACCCGACCGTCATGGCAGGTACCGTATTGGAGCCGATGATTTTCTTTAACGCGACGACGTCGGTATCGTATTGCACGGTCTTCTCCGCAAATGGAACGCCGCGCTGCTTGAGATAGTTGCGTGCCTGGTCGCAGGTTTCGCAATCCGCCGACGTATAAAGGGTCACCGGATAGCGTGATGCGGCAAGCCCGAGGTCGTAGGGAAGCGTGGCGGCAATTTCGATGCGCGCCTCGCGTGCCGGTTGCACCTTGAGCTCGCGCACCGGGCCCACGGGCGCGATATCGGAAAAGCTGGGGGTGCCATCGGGTGCGACGTAGCGGTATTGCGCAAAGGCCGTGTTGCTTGTGCCAACCGCGAGCAAAGCCAGAAGCAGCGAGATCTTGATCGATTCCATAATAAGGTCCTATTTGCCCGACATGCCGTTATGGCGCAAAAGCGCATCCATGTTGGGCGCGCGTCCGCGAAACGATGTGAATGATTCTAGCGCCGGTCGGCTGCCGCCAACACCCAATATCTCGTCGCGAAAGCGCGCGCCGGTGGTCGGGTTCAGAACGCCATCCTCCTCGAACTTGGCATAGGCATCGGCTGAGAGCACCTCGGCCCACTTGTAACTATAGTATCCCGCAGCGTAGCCGCCCGCGAATACGTGCGCGAACTGGTTGGGAAAGCGGTTGTAGGCAGGAGGCCTTGCCACCGCCACGGCATTGCGCACCTCTTCGAGCAGCGCCTGCGCGCTCGTGTTGCCATCGACATCGAAATCGCTATGAATGCGCATGTCAAACAGACCAAACTCGATCTGGCGCAGCGTTTGCATGCCAATCTGGAAATTCTTCGCTGCAACCATCTTGTCAAAGAGTGTGCGCGGAATCGGCGCGCCGGTGTCGATGTGCGAGGTCAAGTGTTTCAGGACGTCCCATTCCCAGCAGAAGTTTTCGAGGAACTGCGAGGGCAATTCGACGGCGTCCCATTCGACACCATGAATGCCCGAAATCGGCATTTCCTCGACGCGCGTCAACATGTGGTGCAGACCGTGGCCGAATTCGTGAAACAGCGTTGAGACCTCGTCGTGCGAAAGCAGCGCCGGGCGGCTCATGACCGGTTCGGGGAAATTGCAGGTCAGAAAGGCGATCGGCGTTTGCACCTGATCGCCGATACGGCGCCGTGTGCGGGCGTCGTCCATCCATGCCCCGCTGCGCTTGTTGGGTCGTGCATAGAGATCGAGATAAAACTGCGCAAGCAACTCGCCAGCATGATTCTCGACGCGATAAAAGCGCACGTCCTTGTGCCAGGTCGGCGCGCGGTCGCTGCGGATGTGGATCGAAAACAGCGTCTCGACGACGCGAAACAGGCCCTCGAGCACTTTCGGCTCCGGGAAATACTGTTTCACTTCCTGCTCTGAAAATTGGAAACGCCTGGAGCGCAGCTTCTCCGAGGCAAAGGGCACGTCCCAGGCGCTAAGATCGCCAATGCCAAGTTCGCGCCTCGCAAACTCGCGCAGCTCGCGCATGTCGCGCTCGCCAAAGGGTTTTGCAAGACGCGCGAATTGCTCCAGGAAATCGACCACTTCGCCAGGCGTCTTGGCCATCTTCGGCACGAGCGAGAGCTCGGCGAAATTGGCATAGCCCAAAAGCATCGCCTCTTCGCGCCGCAAGCGCAAAGTCTCCTTGATGATCGACGTGTTGTCGCGCGCGGCACTGCCAAATTCGGACGCGCGCTTGGAGTAAGCCTCGTAGATCGTCTCGCGCAGCTTGCGGCGTTCGGCAAACTGCATGACCGAAAGGTATGCCGGCGTCTCAAGCGTCAGCTTGTAGCCTTTCCTGCCTTCGCGTTCGGCGCGCTGGCTGGCAGCAGCCAGGGCGTCTGCCGGAAGGCCTGCGAGCATCTCGGAATCCTCGATGAAAAGGCCGTAGGCATTGGTCTCGTCAAGCAGATTCTCGGAATACTTCTGGCCGAGCCTGGCCAATTCCTGCTGGATCTGTGCGAAGCGCTCCCTGGCTTTTGGCGCGAGTTCGGCGCCCCCAAGCCGGAAGTCGCGCAGCGCATTGTCGATGACACGCTGGCGCGACAGGGACAGCGTGACAAATGCCGCATCTTTTTTGATCGCCTGGAACTTGGCAAACAATGCGGGGCTTTGTGACAGTCGGCTCCAAAAGGCCGTGACGCGCCCGAGATTGTCATTGTAGGCGCGGCGTAATTCAGGACTGTCGGCGACCGCGTTCAAGTGTTCGATCGATTTCCAGGCGCGCGCGAGCCTCTCGGTGGCGTTCTCAAGCGGCTCGACGAAGTTTGCCCACGTCGGCTTCGCAGCGTCCGACTCGAGGTGGCCAACGGTCGATTCCGCGCGCTTTAACAAGGTATCGAGAGCCGGCGTCACATGCGCGGCGCGGATGCGCTCGAAGGCCACGAGGCCGCCGACTTCGAGAAGAGGATTTTCGTGGTTCATGGGGCCAGTCGCATTTGCGCAGAGTGCACGGTATTTTGCAGCAGCATGGTGATCGTCATCGGGCCGACTCCGCCTGGGACCGGCGAGATCCAGCCTGCGACCTGTCTTACCGCTTCGAACTCGACGTCGCCGCAAAGTTTCCCATCGCCTTTGCGGTTGATGCCGACATCGATGACGATGGCGCCTGGCTTGACCATATCTGCCGTGATCAGGTTGGCCCTGCCGACCGCGGCGATGAGGATATCAGCCCGGCGCGTCTCGGCGGCCAAATCGGGGGTCTTGCTGTGACAGAAGGTGACTGTGGCGTCGTGTTCGAGCAAGAGCAGGCCGATCGGCTTGCCAACACTGACCGAGCGGCCAACGACGATCGCATGGCGCCCGGCCAGGGCCTCGCCGGTGGCTTTTAGCATGCTCATGATGCCAAGCGGCGTGCACGGTCGAAATCCGGCCGTGCCGGTGACGACGGCACCGGCGGAGTGCACCTTGAGGCCATCGACGTCCTTGCTTGCGTCAACCGCTTCAAGGATGCGCATGGCATCCAGATGCGGCGGCAGCGGCAGCTGCACCAGGATGCCATCGACAGCCGGATTGGCGTTGAACTGCCCAATGTGCGCGAGCACGACTTCTTCGCTCGTGTCTTCTGCGAGCTCGCACAGCCAGGATTCGATGTGCGCCTCGGCGCACGCGCGCACCTTGTTGCGCACGTAGACCTGTGAGGCCGGATCGCTGCCAATCAGGATGACGGCAAGGCCGGGCCTGACGCCGGCATCCGCAAGTTGTCTTGCCGTAGCTGCGATACCCTGGCGCAACGTGCGGGCCAAGGCTGCGCCGTCGAGAATTTTGGCAGGCATGAAATCCGGGTTGAAAGCGCGAAGGGACGCTTGATCGCGCTCCGCAGGACAGCAAAATGTTAACACGCGTGCCGCGTGCCGCCTGCGCGCAGCTAGGACGCTACGCTGCGATCGGCGAGCGCGAGCCTGAGCAGATCGGCGACGGTGGCCGCATCGAGCTTGTCCATGATGTTGGCGCGGTGGGCTTCGACGGTCTTTATACTGATGCCAAGGTCATCGGCGATCTGCTTGTTCAGGCGTCCGGCGATGATGCACTCGAGGACCTGATGCTCACGCGCGGTGAGTCGCGCCATCAGGTCGGCGCGGGCGCGCTGGGCGCGCTGTGACTCGGCCTTTTCCTTGGCTTTTAGCAGCATGCGTTCGACAGAGCTTCGCAACTCGGCTTCGTTAAACGGCTTCTCGATGAAATCGGTCGCGCCTTTTTTCATCGTCGTCACCGCCATGGGCACGTCACCGTGTCCCGATATGAAAAGGATCGGCAAATTGGCATGGCGCGCGATGAGCTGCTCTTGCAACTCGAGCCCGGTCATGCCTGGCATGCGCACGTCAAGAATCAGGCAGGCCAGCCGCGACGGGTCGTAGGACGATAAAAATTCCTCGGCGGTGGCAAAGCACGCCACCTGGTAGCGATTGGCCTCAAGCAGCCAGCGCAACGAATCGCGCACCGCCTCATCGTCATCCACCACGTACACAAGGCGTGGCGTCTTGTCGTCAGTCATGCCGGTCTTTCAAAAGGGCGATCTGCTCTAGGGTAGCGCAAGACTCGATTCGAGCGATTTTGGCAGGGAAAAATAGAAGGTGCAGCCGCCGCCGGGGTTGTTGCGCGCCCACAGCCTGCCGTGATGGAACTCGATGATCGAGCGGCAGATGTTAAGGCCCATGCCCATGCCTTCTGCCTTGGTGCTGTAAAACGGCTCGAACAGCTTGCCTTCGAGTTCGGGAGCGACCCCTACGCCGTGATCGGTGACCGAGAAGGCGATGTGGGTCGTGCGATCCTTGGCTTCGACGATGATTTCGCGAACGTCTGCATCGGCCATGGCTTCGACGGCATTCTTGAGCAGATTCAATAGCACCTGCTCGATCATGATCGGGTCGGCTTCGATGTCGTTGATTGCAGCCGGCACGCGGGTCTTGATGGCGATGCGGTTCTTCGCCGCCTCGATCTCGGCGAATCCGACCGCATCATCGACAATCGTCCTGATCGACACGCGACGCCGGTGTGGCTCGCTGCGTTTCACGAATTCGCGGATGCGCCTGATGATCTGGCCTGCGCGCTCGGCCTGGGCCGAGGTCTTTTGCAGGGTTTGCAGCAGCTCGTTGTGATCGGTCTTGCCGCCGGACTCGATCGTCGATCGCACCCGGGCTACCGTTCCCATGCTGTAATTGGCGATGGCCGTCAACGGCTGGTTCAACTCGTGGGCAAGCGATGAGGCCATCTCACCCATCGTGATCAGCCGGCTGGTCAGCTGCACTTTCTCCTGCTGCTGGCGCACCAGCTCTTCGGTACGCTTGCGCTGGGTGATGTCGGTTGCGACTTGCATGTGCACCAGGCGGCCGTCGACCCACTGGATGGTGCGCTCGCGCACTTCGAACCACTGGCTGGTGCGCTGATTGTGTATTTCATGGGTATTGGGACCGCGCGCATGCTCGGTAAGCAATGCCGCCGAGACCGAGATCTCGCGGTGGCCCCTGGCGTCGGCGCCGAACAGTTTGCGATAGAGCCGGTTGGCGAAGAGCAGTTGCTCGCCCTCGCCGCTATAGACCGACACGGCTGCGTCGAGCTCTTCAAGCACGGTGGTAAACCGCTCCTGGGCGCTGGCCAGCTCGCGACGGATGCGCTTGGGCTCGGTGATGTCGGTCATCGAGGTCATCCATCCGGTTTGCACGCCGTCGTCGTTGATGAGCGGCGAGACATACATGCGGGCGTCGAATTCGGCGCCGTTCTTGCGGCGCATCATGACTTCGAGGCCGGCCGACGGCGCCTGGCCGGTCAGAATGCGGTGGATCGTCGCGTGATTGCGCGCGTAGTGGTCAAGCGGCCAGTAGGGGTAGGGCGGGGCGGCGCCGATCAGCTCCTCGGGGGTAAAACCCAGCATGCGGCAAAACGCCGGATTGACGTAGGTGATCCGTCCCTTGAGATCGATGACGCGCATACCGGTCAGGAGCGAGTCCTCCATCGCACGCCGAAACGCGGTCTCGGCAAGCAGCGCCTGCTGCCTTGCGCGGCGTTGCGTGACGTCATGCGCCACCGCATAAAAAAGCCGCGTCTCGGGCTTGGCCTGGGTGTCGGAGTTGAAGGTCCACACCAGCCAGCGGTATTCGGTGGTGCCATCGTCGTTGATGCGCCGACAGCGGTTCTCAAATGATGTGGTTGAATGGCCCGAGCGCAGTTTGACAAGTTCGGCCTGGGTCGCTTCGCGGTCATCGGGATGCAGCAAGTCGACAAGAAGGCTGCCGCGCAGGTCAGCAGGATCGCGCCCGAGCACGTGCACGCAGGCGGGGTTGATGCGCAACAGCGCACCGTGGTGGTCGATGATGCAAAGAATGTCGAGCGACAGGTTGAACAGCCGGTCGCGTGCGGCTTCGGCCTCAAGGCGGCGCCGGACGTGGCGCATCAGGGTGAGCAGGCTCCAGACGATTAGCCCCGAGAGCGCGACCACCGCCCAGACGAGCAGATTGCCAGGTAGCGTGCTCTCCACGGGATAGGACGAGGCATGCAGGTAGATGCCATGCCCGGGAGGATCAAGGGGCAATTCGAAGTTCATGGCGAGCTTGGCGTCGCTTGCAGGCAGCATTCCGGCAAGCGCTGCGCCCTTGTCATCGACGAGCGAGACGCTGTATTTCTTTTCGCCGTCGTGCGGCACGACATAGCGGAAAATGTTGGTCACGGAGTAATAGGCGAGCAGCGTGCCGTCAAAATGGCCGGCCAGATAGATCGGCATTTGCATCAACAGGTAGCGCTCGTTGTCAGGTCCTGTAATCGGACCCGAATAGGCGGTCTGATGGGTATCGCGCGCCGCCCTGAAGGTCTGTAGCGCATCGGCATCGCTCAATACCTCGTCGGCATTGACGAGGTGCACATCGGTGAGGGCCTCGGAGGCGCTGACCCAGCGCACGCGCTGCAAGCCGTCAATGCGTGCCAGCGTGACGATCTCCGGACTGGTGGTCATCAGCTGGCGCGACGCCGTGCTCAGGCGCGAGGCATCGATGGCACCAAGGCTTGCTTCGCGCGCCAGCGCCATGACGTCGTCGTGATCGGACTGCATGCGCAGCCTGATCACCTGCTGCGCCCACTCGACGTCCTGATAGAGATTTTGCTGCTGGTGCTCGACCTCGTCGCGCCGCAATGCCCAAAACAGCGTGATCATGCCAAGCACGAACAGCGCGATCGCCAAAAGGGGCGTGATCCAGTACCAGCGAACGCTGATCTCGGAGGTGGCAAAACGTCGTTTCGCGGTATTGAAACTCAAGCGCATCTGGCAAGTGTAGCGAACCCGCACTGCGATGCGGCAATCGGCGTTATTTCCATAATATGAAATTGCATGCCACATCATAAAATTTTGTCTTGCCGAGCGTCGCGCCCAGAGCATAGAATCGCTCGCAAAAGCGCTCGCGGGGCAAAGGCTTTGTGGCGCGCTATTCTGACGCTGCCGCATCGCCCCATGCGCGACGAATAACAAGGAGACACCATGGCCGCACTTCCCGACCAGACGCTCGGACCCGATGCTGATGACAGTGATCCGACCGAGACGCGCGAATGGATCGATGCGCTAAGTGCTGTCATCGAGCGCGAAGGTACGCAGCGCGCCCACTACCTGCTCGAGCGGCTGGTTGACGTCTCGCGGCGTTCCGGCGCCCATATCCCGTTCTCCTCGAACACGGCCTACATCAACACCATTGCGCCGCAACAGCAAGCGCCAGTCGAGGGCAATCTCGAACTCGAGGAGCGCCTCAGGTCGTATATGCGCTGGAATGCCATGGCCATGGTGGTGCGCGCCAATCGGGGTGAGGGTGACCTTGGCGGACACATCGCTTCGTTCGCGTCGCTGGCGCAAATGCTTGGCACCGGCTTCAACCATTTCTGGCATGCACCGCACGAAGGTCACGGCGGCGACCTGCTCTACATCCAGGGCCACTCGGCACCTGGCATTTACGCGCGGGCGTTCCTTGAGGGACGCTTAAGCGAAAGTCAGCTGGACAACTTTCGCCGCGACTGCGACCACAAGGGACTGACGTCGTATCCGCATCCGAAGCTGATGCCCAGCTTCTGGCAGTTTCCGACGGTCTCGATGGGGCTCGGTCCGCTGCAGGCGATCTACCAGGCGCGCTTTCTCAAATACCTGCAGGCGCGCGGCATCGCGGAAACGTCGAACCGCAAGGTCTGGGCATTTTGCGGTGACGGCGAGATGGATGAGCCCGAATCGCTCGGGGCCATCGGCATGGCGGCGCGCGAGAAGCTCGACAACCTGATCTTTGTCGTCAACTGCAACCTGCAACGCCTTGATGGCCCGGTGCGTGGCAACGGCAAGATCATCCAGGAACTCGAAGCCGATTTCCGCGGCGCCGGATGGAACGTCATCAAGGTCGTGTGGGGGTCGTACTGGGATCCCCTCTTGGCGCGGGACAAGGACGGCGTGCTCCTCAAGGTGATGATGGACACGGTTGATGGCGAATACCAGAACTACAAGGCCAATGACGGCGCCTTCGTGCGCAAGCACTTCTTTGGCAAGGACCCGCGGCTTCTCGAGATGGTCTCGCGCATGTCCGACGAGGACATCTGGCGCTTGAATCGTGGCGGCCACGATCCGCACAAGGTGTTTGCCGCCTATCACGCGGCAGTCAATCACAAGGGCCAGCCAACCGTGATCCTTGCCAAGACCGTCAAGGGCTATGGCATGGGCAAGATCGGTGAGGGCAAGAACACCACGCATCAGCAAAAGAAGCTGACCGACGAGGCCGTGCGCGAGTTTCGCGATCGCTTCAGGATTCCCATTGCCGATGACAAGCTTGCCGACGTGCCGTTTTACCGTCCGTCTGAGGACAGCCCGGAAATCAAATACCTGAAGGAGCGCCGCGCAGCCCTTGGCGGCTTCTTGCCGCAGCGGCGCGAGAGAAGTGATGAGGTCTTCACTGCGCCTCCCCTGAAGGCCTTTGACCAGGTGCTGGGCGCCACGGGTGAAGGCCGCGAGATGTCGACGACGATGGCCTTCGTGCGCATCCTGACTGCGCTCTTGCGCGACAAGGAACTCGGCCCGCGGGTGGTTCCGATCGTGCCTGACGAGGCGCGTACCTTCGGCATGGAGGGCATGTTCCGCCAGCTTGGCATCTTCAGCCAGCAGGGGCAACTGTATGATCCGGTCGATCGTGACCAGCTCATGTACTACCGCGAGGACAAGGCCGGACAGATCCTCGAAGAGGGCATCAACGAGCCAGGCGCGATGAGTTCGTGGATCGCCGCAGCGACCTCGTATGCGACCAACAATCGCATCATGATTCCGTTTTACATCTACTACTCGATGTTCGGCTTTCAGCGCATTGGCGATCTGGCCTGGGCTGCAGGTGACATGCAGGCGCGCGGCTTCCTGCTTGGCGGCACGGCAGGGCGCACGACGCTCAATGGCGAGGGGCTGCAGCACCAGGATGGCCACAGCCTGGTGTTGTCCTCGACGATTCCGAACTGCGTCTCCTACGACCCGACCTTTGGCTATGAGCTTGCCGTGATCATCCAGGACGGCCTGCGGCGCATGGTGCAACAGCAGCAAAACGTCTTTTATTACATCACGCTGATGAACGAGAACTATCCCCATCCGGGCATCAAGGCCGGACAGGAGGATGGCATCCTGCGCGGCATGTACCTGTTCGCACACGGCGCTGCAGGCTCTGCCCCGCGCGTGCAGTTGCTAGGCAGCGGCACCATCCTGCGCGAGGTGATTGCCGCGGCCCAGCTTCTCAAGGACGACTGGTCGGTGAGCGCAGACGTGTGGAGCTGCACCAGCTTTACCGAACTCGCGCGCGAGGGCGCGGCAGTTGCCCGCTACAACCTGCTCAATCCGAGTGCCAAGGCGCGCGTGCCTTTCGTTGCGCAGCAGCTCGAGAAATTTCCCGGCCCGGTGATTGCTGCGACCGATTACATCAAATCCTATGCCGAACAGATTCGTGCCTATCTGCCCAGGCAGCGTGCGTACCGGGTGCTGGGTACCGATGGCTTCGGACGTTCGGATACGCGCGAAAAACTGCGCGAGCACTTC
>CAJCIC010000055.1 GCA_903970185.1 Gammaproteobacteria bacterium | reverse complement strand
ACGATGCGGCGCTATCGGCTTGTGACTTGGACGCGCCAACCGTGGGCATGGGCTTGTCGCAGGCGGCGAGCATCAAAGTTGCTGCAAGCACCGCGACGCTTGGGCCGGGATGTTTCATGGTCTTTTCCTTTTTTCTTGTAGAACTTGGACGAGGGGCAGGGGCAACTAGTTCCCGCGCGGGTCTTCGCCTTTCACACCGGGCTGAGCAGGGCGGCTTCGGTCTCGCGCGGCGCGCATTGGGTGCTGCGCTTGGCATCCTCGAGGATCATCGCGCTTGCCTTCTCGGCGATCATCATGGTCGGTGCATTGGTATTGCCCGAGGTGATGGTGGGCATCACCGAGGCATCGACGATGCGCAGGCGGCCGATGCCGCGAACGCAAAGCCTGTCGCTGACGACCGCGTCGTGATCGTTTCCCATCTTGCACGTGCCGACCGGATGAAAGATGGTCGTGCCAATTGCGCCCGCGGCCTTAACCAGAGCCTCGTCGTCGTCAAACTGCGCGCCCGGGAGAAATTCTTTCGGACGAAACCTGGCCAGGGCGGGCTGCGAGACGATGCGGCGCGTAAGCCGAATCGATTCACAGGCAACCTGCCGGTCCTCGCTGGTCGCAAGGTAGTTCGGGGCGATGCGCGGTGCGACACGGCTGTCGTGCGCAGCCAGGCTGACCGTGCCGCGTGAGGTCGGACGCAGGTTGCAAACCGATGCCGTGAACGCATTGAAGCTGTGCAGCGGCTCGCCAAAGCGGTCAAGCGAAAGCGGTTGCACGTGATATTGCACATTGGCGCGCGCATGGTGCGGACTCGATCTGGCGAACACGCCAAGCTGGCTCGGGGCCATCGCCATCGGTCCGCGTCGCGTCAGCAGATACTGCAGGCCGATGCGCAGCTTGCCGTGCCAGCGCCGGGCGAGCGTGTTAAGCGTCGGCGTGTTCTCGACCTTGAAGGCCATGCGCAATTGCAGGTGGTCCTGCAGATTCGCGCCAACCCCTGGCAAGTTCAGCACCGGATCGATGCCGTGCGACGCCAGCATGGCGCGCGGGCCAATGCCAGAGAGCAGGAGCAATTGCGGCGTGGCGATGGCGCCGGCGCACAGGATGGTTTCGACGCGGGCACTGGCTTCGTGCGCGAGCCCGCCCTGCTCGTAGCGCACGCCGGTTGCGGCCGTGCCTTCGATGACCAGGCGTGTGACGTGCGCTGCCGTCACGACTTCCAGATTCTTGCGGCTACGGATGGGACGCAGGAAGGCTTGTGCCGCGTTAAGACGCCAGCCGCCCCGCTGATTGACGTCAAAGTAGCCCGAGCCTTCATTGTCGCCGGTATTGAAATCGTCGATTGCAGGAATTCCGGCTTCCCTGGCAGCCACGCGGAAGGCGTCAAGGATGGCCCACGACAGGCGCTGCTTTTCGACGCGCAATTCGCCGCCGGCACCGTGAAACTCGCCGCTGCCGCGCCAGTTGTCTTCGGCGCGCTTGAAATACGGCAGCACGTCATCCCAGCCCCAGCCGGCATTGCCAAGCGAGCGCCAGTGATCGTAGTCGGTGGCCTGCCCGCGCATGTAGATCATGCCGTTGATCGAGGATGAGCCGCCGATCACTTTGCCGCGTGGATAAAGCAGCGTGCGTCCGTTCAGTCCCGCTTGCGCATCGGTGGTGTAGCACCAGTCGGTGCGCGGATTGCCGATGCAGTACAGGTATCCGACCGGAATGTGGATCCAGAGATAGTCATCACGCGCTCCAGCCTCAAGCAGCAAGACACGCGTTTTGGGGTCGGCGGACAGCCGGTTTGCGAGGAGGCAGCCCGCGCTGCCGGCGCCGACGATGACATAGTCGTAGGCTGCTCTGGCCACGGCCATCGTCAGTTGGCGGTTGGCATGATGAATTCCGGGCCCTTGCCAATCGAGTCGCTCCAGCGTTGCATCACGGCCTTGTAGCGGGTATAGAAGCGAACGCCTTCCATGCCGTAGGCATGCTGGTCGCCAAACAGGCTGCGCTTCCAGCCGCCAAAACTGTGAAAGGCCATCGGCACCGGAATCGGTACGTTGATGCCGACCATGCCGACCTGGATGCGTCGCGCGAATTCCCGTGCCGTGCCGCCATCGCTTGTAAACAGCGAGACGCCGTTGCCAAATTCGTGCGCATTGACGAGTTCGACGGCCGACTTGAAGTCCGGCACGCGCACGACGACGAGCACCGGGCCGAAGATTTCCTCGCGATAGATGCGCATTGCCGGCGTGACATGATCGAACAGCGAGCCGCCAAGGAAAAAGCCGCGTTCACGCCCCTTGACGACATGGTTTCGGCCATCGACGAGCAGCTTCGCACCACTTTTCACGCCGTCATCGATGTAGTCGATGATCTTCGCCTTGTGCTCGGCCGTGACCACGGGCCCCATCTCCGCACTCGCGTCCTGGCCATCTGCGATGCGCAGGGCCAAAACCCGCGGCACGAGCGCTTCAACCAGGCGGTCGGCAGAGCTGCCCACCGCCACGGCAACCGAAATGGCCATGCAGCGCTCACCTGCCGAGCCGTAGGCAGCACCGATCAGGGCATCGACCGCCTGATTCAGGTTGGCATCGGGCATGACCACCAGATGATTCTTCGCGCCGCCCAGTGCCTGCACGCGTTTGCCGCGTGCAGCGCCGCGCTGATAGATCGATTCGGCAATCGGCGTCGATCCGACAAACGACAGTGCCGCGACATCAGGGTGCTCGATCAAGGCCTCAACCGCCGTCCGTCCACCTTGCACGACGTTGAAAACGCCGTCGGGCAGTCCCGCACGCTTGAGCAGCTCCGCCATCACGAGCGATGCGCTTGGGTCACGCTCGCTGGGCTTTAGGATGAAGCTGTTGCCGCAGGCGATGGCCATCGGAAACATCCACATCGGCACCATCGCCGGAAAATTAAACGGCGTGATGCCGGCGCACACGCCAAGCGGCTGGCGCATGCTGAAGGCGTCGATGCCCCCTGAAATCTGCTCGGTGAAATCACCGCGCAGAAGGTGCGGGATGCCGCAGGCAAACTCGACCACTTCGATGCCGCGCGTGACTTCGCCATGGGCATCGCTTGCAACCTTGCCATGCTCAAGCGTGATGGCCTTGGCCAGCAGGTCGTGATTGGCGTCAAGCAGCTCCTTGAACTTGAACATGACGCGCGCGCGTTTGAGCGGCGAGGTGTCAGCCCAGGCGGGAAAGGCAGCCTTGGCGCTGGCCACGGCGCGGGCCACGACTTCGGCATCGCCAAGCGCCACCTCGGCGATGACTTCGCCCAGTGCCGGGTTGAAGACCGGCTGCGTCGGTGCGCCTTCTTCGCTAAGGAGCCTGCCACCGATGAAATGGCCAATGCGGGCAAGCCCGCTCACGTTCAAGGGTGCATTCATAGGAGTGTCCCGGGGACTCAAGGCCCGATTGGCCTCGAAATGACGTCAGAAGGACAACTTTAATCCAAGCGCGCGGAAAATTCCCCGCAGACCGGGTGCGCTTCGAGACCCGGGCCTAGACAGTGACGGTGTCGAGCAGCTTTTTCAATTCGCCGGACTCGTTTAGCTCGGCCAGGATGTCCGAGCCGCCGATGAATTCGCCATTGATGTAGAGCTGCGGCACGGTGGGCCAGTTGGCGTATTCCTTCACGCCCTGGCGCACTTCATCGTCCTCGAGCACGTTGACGGTGACAAGCGCCTTGGCGCCATTGGCCTTGAGAAGCGCGATGGCGCGCCCGGAAAATCCGCATTGGGGGAACTGCGCCGTGCCTTTCATGAAAAGCACGACCGGATTCTCTGTCACGGTCTTGTGGATGAATTCCTGCACCGACTGCGGCTCGTCTGCCATGCTGCACCTCGTGTTTTTTTCGCACCTGGGAGGATTTTAGTCCATTCCGGGCCCGCTCACAGGCGAAGGCTCGGGCGCCTTCAGGCGAGCGCCCGTGACGCGTTCAAGCCCGGCAAGATCGCGCCAGGTGCTGATCTCGGCGAGTCCGGCCATCGCCAGATAGCCACGCACCTCGCTGGCCTGGTCGTGGCCATGTTCGATCAGGAGCAGACCGTCCTCGGCCAAGGCTTTTGAGGCACAGCGAACCAGTGTTTCGATCAGTTCCGTGCCCTTGTTGCCACCGATGAGGGCAAGCGCAGGCTCAAAGCGCAGATCGCCCTGACCGAGGTGGACGTCGTTGGCGGCAATGTAGGGCGGGTTGGAGACGATGACGTTGAATTTGCCCGGATAGGGCTCGCTCAGATCGGAATGGATCCAGATCACCTCGGCGCCCAGTCGCGCGGCATTCTTGCGGGCGACGGTCAGCGCTTCACGGGAGACGTCAATGGCGATCAGCTCGCACTTAGCGCGCTCGAGCTTGAGCGTGATGGCAAGGCAGCCCGTACCCGTGCCGATATCGAGGATGCGCGTGCGTTGCTCGTCGCGTCGCGAACACTCGGCAAGCGCCAGTTCAACCAGGAGCTCGCTTTCCGGGCGCGGGATCAAAACGCTCGGGTCGGTATGGAAATTCCTGCCGTAGAACTCGCGATAGCCAAGCAGGTAGGCGATCGGCTCGCCCGCCTCGCGGCGCGCGACGAAGGATTCGTAGCGTGACAGCGCGAGGTCGTCAAGACGCGTTTCCGGCGCGCGCGCGAGGTCCTCGCGGGTCAGGCCCGAAGCCGCCATGAGGAGCACGCGGCGCTCGAGTGCGACAAGGCGCTGATCGGCCAGGATCTCGGCAATCGACGGCCTGGCGAGCGTCACGGGCCAAGGTCCTCGGCAAGCGAAGCGAGTTGCTCGGCCTGGTACTCCGACATCAGTGCCGAAGTCAGTTCGGTCAGATCGCCATCCATGATGGCGTCGATCTTGTAGAGCGTGAGGTTGATGCGGTGGTCGGTCACCCGACCTTGCGGAAAGTTATAGGTGCGAACACGCTCGCTGCGATCGCCCGAGCCGATCAGGCTCTTGCGCGTCGCAGCCTCGCTTGCCTGCTGCTCCCTGACCTGCTTGTCCTTGATGCGTGCGGCAAGCACCTTCATCGCCTGTGCCTTGTTCTTGTGCTGGCTGCGGTCGTCCTGGCATTCGACGACGATGCCCGTGGGCAAATGGGTGATGCGCACCGCCGAGTCGGTCTTGTTGATGTGCTGCCCGCCCGCACCCGATGCGCGGAAGGTGTCGATGCGGATCTCGTCGGGACGGATTTCGACGTCAGAGACCTCGTCAGGCTCGGGCAAGACGGCGACCGTGCAGGCCGACGTATGGATGCGACCCTGCGTCTCGGTTGCCGGCACGCGCTGCACGCGATGGCCTCCCGACTCGAACTTCAGGCGCGAGTACGCTCCATCGCCTGCAATGCGCACGATCACTTCCTTGTAGCCGCCAATCTCCGAGGGGGACTCCGAGACGGTCTCGACGCGCCAGCCTTCGCGCTCGGCAAAACGCGTGTACATGCGCAAGAGGTCGCGGGTAAACAGTCCCGACTCGTCGCCGCCCGTGCCGGCACGGATTTCGAGGAACAGGTTGCGATTGTCGTTGGGGTCGCGCGGCAGCAGCAAGAGCTGCAGTTCGCCTTCGAGATCTTCCATGCGCGCCTTGGCCGATTCCAGTTCCTCACTGGCGAATTCGCGCATGTCGGGATCGGCTTGCAGCGAGCGTGCGGTGTCGCTGTCAGACAGCGCGCGTCGAAACTCCTGGAACTTGGCGATGACAGGCGACAAATCGGCGTGCTCGCGCGTCAGTTTGCGGTATTGATCGAGGTCATCGACGACGTGCGGATCGGACAGTGCACGATCGATTTCCGACAGGCGCGAGGCGAGTTGCTCGAGTTTGAGAAGGATGGTGGGCTTCATCGGAGACGAAATGGATGATGAGACGAGCCAGGCGCAAACCTCACCTGGCGGCGCTGCGCGACGGCTTGGCGTCGCAATGGGCGCGGGCGGCGCTAGCGCGCCGACTTGTAAAGATGCGGCAGCAATTCGACGAGGCGCTCGCGCGCTTCCTCGGAGCCCTGATTCAGGAGCTGCGTCGGGCCGTGCAGGAACTTGTTGGTGAGGCCAATGGACAGGGCCTCGAGGACCTTGGACGGATCCTCCCCCTTGGCAAGCAGGCGCCTGGCCCTTTCGAGTTCGCTTTGCCGGATGGTCTCGCCGCGCTGGTGCAGATCCTGGATCAGCGGCACCGTGCCGCGCGTATCGACCCAGTGCATGAACTGCTGGACCTGGGTATCAATGATGGCCTCGGCTTCGGCCACGGCGCCCTGGCGCACTGCCTGCGCTGCTGCCGCAAACCGACCCAGGTCATCGAGGGTATAGAGGTAGACGTCGTCAAAGCGCGCGACTTCGCCCTCGATATCGCGCGGCACCGCAAGATCGACCATGAACAGCGGGCGATGCCGGCGCTGGCGCATGGCGCGCTCGACCATGCCAAGACCGATGATCGGCAGGCTCGACGCGGTGCACGAAATGATGATGTCGAAATTGCCGAGCTCGGCTGGCAGATCGCCAAGACGCATGGCACGGCCGTTAAAGCGTCGCGCCAGGGCCTCGCCGCGCTCGAGGGTGCGATTGGCGACGGTGATGCTGCGCGGTGCATGTGCAGCAAAATGGGTTGCGCAAAGCTCGATCATCTCGCCTGCGCCCACGAGCAGCACGCGCTCGTTGGAGAGCGTCTCGAAAATGCGCTGCGCAAGGCGGACGGCCGCCGCGGCGAGGGAAACGCTTTGTTCACCGATGGCGGTCTGGGTGCGGACCTCCTTGGCCACCGAAAACGTGCGCTGGAACAGCTGGTGCAGGTACGTACCGAGCCCGCCCGCTGCCTCGGCTTCGCGTGCGGCCTGCTTCATCTGCCCGAGAATCTGCGGCTCGCCAAGGATCATCGACTCGAGGCCGCTTGCGACGCGAAAGCTGTGGCGCACGGCATCGGCCTGGGTGTAGTCGTAGAGGTGCGGCGCGAGATGGCTGGTGTCCATCTCGTGGTAGCTCGCAAGCCAGCTCTGGATCGGTGTGCGCACCTCGGTTAGCGAGGACTCGGTGGCGCAGTAGATCTCGGTGCGGTTGCAAGTCGAAAGGATCGCGCTTTCGGCCAGTGCCGGCACGCCCAGATTCCTCAGTGAATGGATCGCCTGGGCAATCCTCTCGGCTGGAAATGCAAGCCGCTCGCGCAGCGCCAAGGGTGCCGTTAGATGGTTGATCCCAAGCGTGACGAGTTGCATAGTCGTAAGGGCAGCAGGGCGCTTTTTGCAGTCGGCTAAAAAGCCGCAGCGGCGCCGCGACGGCGGCGCATAAAACTGCCGCACCGGATTATAGCGCTGCTTCGTCGTTCGAGTCGCTCTCAAGCGCCGACTGCAGGGGGGGCGACCAGGCCGGCAGCACAATGCGAAACTCGCTGCCGCTGCCGGGGTTGCTGGTGAATTCGAGCTTGCCGAAATGCTTTTCGACGACGGTTTGCACAAGCGACAGGCCAAGGCCGATCTGGTGCCCGTGCGAGCCAGACGAGGCCCCGGGCAGGTGGATGTCCTGCAAGGCGCGCAGCATGCGCACCTGGTCGATCGGCGATATGCCGCGGCCGTGGTCGGTCACGGTGAGAATGACATGCTCGTCATCGCAGGTCAGCGCCACCTCGACGACCTCGCCCTTGGCCGAGAAGCGCACCGCGTTGGCAATCAGGATCGAAATGGCGCGCGAGAGCATCGAGGTGTCGATATTGGCGATGACAGCTGATGGCGGTCGCGCATAGGCGATATGGGCGTGATGCCTCTCGGCGGCGGCATAGGCGGCGTCGATGGCCAATTCGACCGCATCGGAGAGGTCGCACGCGACAAAATCATAGTCGCGCGATTCGGCATTCGAGAGTTCGACGAACTTGTCGGTCAGGGCCAGCGCCTCGCTGCTGGCGGCTTCAATCGATTGCGTCAGGGCGGCTTCGGCAGGCCCGAGCTGGCTGACGTCAAGCGTGCTTAGGGCCTCGAGGATGCCTAGCTGCGTCGCGCCAAGCGATTTCGACATGAAGTTCAAAGCTTCGTCGCGGCGCCGCTCGGAGGCGCGAATGGCCGAGACATCGTCGATCGTGCCGACCCAGCCATTGACATCGCCATGGGCGTTGTGCCAGGGCACGACGCGAATCACCAGATCGCGCCCGCGTGCATCGCGGGCACGCACGCGCGATCCCGACAGGCTCCTGTCCATCACATCCCACCAGCTGCGGCCATCCGCCGTACCCTCGAGTTCGAGGAGTCCGAGCAGATAGGGCAGTTGCGCGCCGTCGATGTGCGTGTTGCCAAGCGAGCCGAAGTAATTCTTGGCCTGGCGGTTGGCCGCCATGACATGGCCTTCGGCGTCGGTGACGAGCGTCACGTGCGGCATGGCCTCGAGGATGTGATCGATGAAATCGCGCAGCGTATCGATGCGCGCGATGGTGCGGTTGAGCGTTTGCAGGCGGCGCTCGACGCGACCGGCGTTGGCATTGATCGCAGGCAGGCCCACCTCGGCGTAGTGGTTTGCGCCCTGTTCGAGCCGCCGCAGGATCATGTCGCTGCGCATGGCGTCGCCCTCAAGCAGGCGCCAGCGCCAAAGCGGCAGTGCCAGCGCAAGCCCGACAAGCGCGCCCCCCGGGGCATACCAGACACGGAAGAAGGCGATGCCCAAAAGCGCCGCGGCAAAGGTCAGGAAGGCGAGCGCCAAGATGAGACCCAGGGCGCGCCTGGATCCTGCAATCAGGACCAGCATGGCGAGCATCACCGGCAAGCCGCAGGCAAGGGCATTGCGCAGCGGCGAGAGCGCGGTGATCGCGCTGCCGGTGATCACGCCGGCTAGGAGATTGGCGTCGATTTCAAGCGGCGTCATGAGGCGCGAGGCGAAGCCGTCGGCAAGCCCGGCGGGGACCTTTTCGTAGTGCACGAGCTGCCTTGCCGTGGCGCCGACGATGACAAACTTGCCGGCCAGCGCGCTTTGCGGCACACGGCCGTCGACGACATCGCGCAACGGGATCACCGGATAGTGGCCCGGGGGTCCCGCATACGGGATCAGCACCCAGTGATCGCCAACGCCGGTTGGGCCGCCGTAGATTTCGGATGCGCGCAGCCCAGGCAGGGCCACGCGCATGCCGGAGGCGGCCAGTAGCGCAGTGACAAAATGGTCCTCGCCACTGCTTTGCGTGCCCAGTGCAAAGGAAAGCGCGGCGCGCCTGAGGACGCCATCATCGTCTAACACCGGCGCATTCGAGCCGACCGCGGCTGCGCCTTCGAGCAGCGGCGCGCCGGCGTAGCCCTTGCTCGACTCGACACCATTGCCAAAGGGCCCGCTGTTAAGCGCCACGTGGCCATTGGCGGCAAGCAGTTGCGCGAGCTTCTCGCGGCTCGCAGCGCCTGGCGCTGCGAGGGCGGCGTCCAGTCGCGTGCCCAAGGGCACAAGAAATCCGATGGCGCGGGGTTTTGCGGCGTTGAGCGCCTCGATCAGACGCGCCTCGACATCGACGCTAAACGGCGGGGGCCCGAACTCTGTCACGCTTGCCTCGTCGATGCCAACGAGGACGATATCGCTATCGGCGGGCCTTTGCTGCAGGCTCAAAAGCGAATCGTAGAAAGTCAGCTCGATGTGATTGAGGCCGTCTTGCCAGCCGATCACAAGCGACAGGGTGACGAGAAAGATCGTGACCCAGATCCACTCCGCAAGCGAGGTCGTCGCTTCAGTCGAGGGGGCGCGCGCGCTACGCTTCGCGATCGGATCGGGCATTCGGATGGTGGCTTGTTTGACAGTCAGGAGGCGACGGCTTGCACCCTGGCCCGAATTCGCGACGAGGACAAAGCAGGACGCCGTGCCCCGAACATTGTGCCGCGACTCGGGCCGAATGCCAATTGATAACTAGACTGTTGGCAGGCTGGCGTCGTTTGCCGTGCTCTCGTCTGAGACCTGGTCGAGGCGGTAGCCATAGCTGTACACCGGCACCAGGCGATAGCCGTTTTCCGGGCGTAACTCGAGCTTGCTGCGGATGCGCGATATGTGCGTGTCCATGGTGCGCGAGGGTATTTCGATGTCGCGTCCCCACACCACCTCGCGGATGTGGCTCCTTGACAACGGCCGCCCGGCGTTACGAAACAGCATCAACGCCAGATCGAATTCCTTTTGCGTCAAAAGTGCCGTCTTGATGCCGGCTGCAGTCTCGAGGTGGACTTCGTTTCGCGTGGTCTCGAACCGGTAGGCACCAAAGGTGATCTGGTCGCGCACCGTCTCCGGATACGCCCGGCGCAAGAGCGCCTGCACGCGCGCGACCAGCTCCGGGCCGCGCAAGGGCTTGATCATGTAGTCGTCGGCGCCCGCGGCAAGTCCTGCGACGATATCGTTTTCGCTGGTGCGCCCGGTCACGAAAAGCACCGGCACGCGCTCGGGCAGGTTGGCACGCACCCAGGTGACGATTTCCGAGCCGTTCAGGTCAGGCACCGACCAGTCGAGCACGAGCAGATCGAAACTGTCGCGCTTCAGGCCATTGATAAGGCCGCGCCCGGTGGCAAAACCGTGGCAGGCAAACCCGGCTTTTTCGAGCAGGTAGCTGATGAGCTGGACCTGACTGTCATCATCATCGAGGATTGCGATACGCATGACGGCGGAGTCTTTGATTCACAGCTCGCGTAAGTAAGGTCAACATTGTGCTGCGATTCTAACCCACCCCGGTAGCCTGTCCTTGCGCTTGCGCCCTGTTACGGGGCGGCGGCTTGGGACAAGTTGTGAGAAAGTATTACAGAGCCAACCCTAAGGTGCACGTCTTGAACGCCTGGATTTCCCGCATGCGATTTTCGGCCAGCCAGGCGCTGGGTCTATGTGTCATGGTCCTCTTTGCTCTCGCAGCCGAGGCCAGGCCGTTGCCCGCGCCGCCCGATGACGCCGATCTTGTGGCCGCCTGGGAACATTACGGCAATGGCCAGATGCAACAGGCGCTCGCCGATTATCGGCGCGCTGCAAGGCGCGGCCAGGTGATTGGCGAATTCAATCTCGCGACCATGCTGCTTAACGGCGAGGCCGGCGAGGCCAATCAAAAGGAGGGCCTGTTCTGGCTGCGCAAGGCCGCCCGCGGTGGCCTGGCGCAGGCCCAGCTCGGCCTTGGCTTCGTCTACGAAAACGGCGCGGGTGTTGTCGCCTCGCAAAGCACCGCCGATCACTGGTTCGCACTCGCGGCCAAGCAAGGCGATCCCGATGCCGAACTCGAGCTTGCCACGCAGTATTTTCTGGGCCGCGGCGTGCGCCAGAACTACGCCATTGCAGCGGTCTGGTACGAAGCTGCAGCAAACGCCGGAATCCAGGAGGCGCAGTACATCATCGCGAGCTGCTACGAGCATGGTGACGGCGTTGCCATCGATCTCGAGCGGGCGGTCTACTGGTATCGACAGGCCGCCAATAACGGCGACACGGTCGCAGCCGAAAAGGCCCGTGTACTGGGCCTGGCCACAAACGATGGCAAGCCGCTTTAGGACAATTGGAGAATGGCATGCGTGAGGCATTCATCTGCGACGCGGTGAGGACACCGATTGGCCGCTACGCCGGCGCCCTGAGTTCGGTGCGTACCGATGATCTTGCGGCGGTGCCGATCAAGGCCTTGATCGAGCGCCACCCCGGGCTTGACTGGGCGCAACTGGACGACGTCCTCTACGGCTGCGCCAACCAGGCCGGAGAAGACAACCGCAATGTCGCACGCATGGCGGTCCTGCTTGCCGGCCTGCCCGTGGAAGTGCCAGGCGCGACCTTCAACCGGCTTTGCGGATCGGGCATGGACGCGGTGGGCAGCGCCGCACGCGCGATCAAGTCAGGCGACACGGACCTGATGCTCGCAGGCGGTGTCGAATCGATGAGTCGCGCGCCGTTTGTCATGGGCAAGGCCGAGACGGCTTTTGCGCGCGGCATGAAGCTTGAGGACACGACCATCGGATGGCGTTTCGTGAATGCCGCGATGAAGGCCGGCTTTGGCGTCGATTCGATGCCGGAGACCGCCGAGAACGTCGCCACCGACTATCGCATCGCGCGCGAAGACCAGGACCAGATGGCCTTGCGCAGCCAGCGCAACGCGCTCGCTGCGCAATCCTCGGGCGCCTTCGATCGCGAATTGACGCCGGTTGTCGTGCCGCAAAAAAAGGGCGAGCCTGTGCGCGTCACGCAAGACGAGCATCCGCGCACGACCAGCCTTGAAGCGCTCGCGCGCTTAAAAGGCGTGGTGAAAGAAGGCGGTACCGTGACCGCGGGCAATTCCTCGGGCATCAACGACGGTGCCTGCGCGCTGCTTCTGGCCAGTGAGGAGGCAGCAGGGCGTCATGGACTCACGCCTTTGGCCCGCGTCATCGGCATGGCTACCGCCGGCGTTGCGCCCCGGGTCATGGGCATCGGTCCTGCGCCAGCCACAAGAAAGCTGCTTGCGCGCACTGGCGTTGGCCTTGACCAGATCGATCTCATCGAGTTGAACGAGGCTTTTGCCGCACAGGGGCTTGCCGTCTTGCGCATGCTCGGCATTGCCGATGACGATGAGCGCGTCAATCCCCAGGGCGGCGCGATTGCGCTTGGCCATCCGCTTGGCATGAGCGGCGCGCGCCTTGTCACTACTGCCGTGCATCAATTGCAGTCGCGCCGTCTGCGTTACGCGCTTTGCACCATGTGCATCGGCGTTGGCCAGGGTATTGCCATCCTCATCGAGCGGGTCTGAGGCTAGCGCGACAAGACAGCCTCAAGCGACATGCCGCAGGCCAGGACGTGCGCATCCTCGTGGCCGACGTGGGCGAGCGACAGCCCACAAGGGGCTGCCCCGGGTTCGTGCATCGGCAGCGTCAAGGCGCAGCCGTCAAGGAAGTTGACCATGCTGGTGTTGCGCAGCACTAAAGCGTTGGCCTGCCAGTATTGGGCATCATCGGCAAGCGGAGCGATAAGCGGGGCAATGCAGGCCACGGTCGGCATCAAAAGACCGTCAAAGCCTTGCAGGCTGGCGTTCATGCTGCGCATGAACGCGGCGCGTAGCGCAATCAGATCGATATAGTCGGCGGCACTCAGTTGCGCGCCTTTTTCGATGCGCGCGGCCACCCGCGGGTCGTATTTTTCGCGGTGCGAGGCGAGCAGCTGGCGATGCCAGGCGAAGGCTTCGGCGGGTGAAAAGCTGGCAAACGGATTGATCTCGTTGTAGAGCGTGTCGATGCCTGCAATGGCGACTTCGACGACTTCGGCGCCCGCCTCCGAGATGCGCGAGAGTGCACGCCCGAACGCTGTTGCAACGTCAGGATCGAGCTCGTCGCAAAG
This sequence comes from Gammaproteobacteria bacterium, assembly GCA_903970185.1. GTDB lineage: Bacteria > Pseudomonadota > Gammaproteobacteria > Burkholderiales > Burkholderiaceae_D > CAJCIC01. The sequence continues at coordinate 42,015 of CAJCIC010000055.1, read as the reverse complement.
GATGTTGGCCGCGACCAGAAAGCGCAGCCGGTCAAGGGGCCTTGGAGCGATGTGGGCGATCTCGGCGCGATCGGCAAGGACCGCATCGAGCATGGCGCAGCAGCTGACCGAAGGCGCGAGCGGGCCGATCGAATCGAGCGTCACGGAAAGCGGCAGCACGCCTTCACGCGGCACGCGCGAGGCCGTCGGCTTGAACCCGGTCAGGCCGCAAAAGGCGGCCGGGATGCGCACGGATCCGCCGGTATCGGTGCCAATCGAGGCGGCACACATGCGATCCGTCACGGCAATCGCAGCGCCCGACGATGATCCGCCTGGCACGCGTCCGAGTGAACGTTCAAAAGGGTTGCGCGGGGTGCCGTAGTGGGGATTCAGGCCCAGACCCGAGTAGGCGAATTCGACCATATTGGTGCGCCCCAGAATCACAGCGCCCGCCCTGCGCAGCCGCGTCACGATCGGTGCATCGGCACTCGCCTTGGGGGCGCCCGCCAGAACCAGCGAACCCGCGCGCGTCACCTGACCCTTGACATCGACGAGGTCCTTCACCGAAATCGGCAGGCCCATCAGGGGCCCGAGATCGATGCCCGCCTCGCGCAAGGTGTCGCTCGCCCTGGCCTGGGCCAGGGCACCCTGGCGGTCAAGGTGAATGAAGGTGCGCGCGCCTTCACCGTCTGGCCACTCCGCGCGCTCAAGCGCCTCGCGGGTCAGGTACTCGCTTGAGACTTTGCGGCTGCGCAGCTGTTCGTTCAGGTGCTTTAGCGTGGGAAGCGCGTCGGACATGAGTCGCCTTGGTTGGGAAATGACTGGCGCCATAACGGCGAAAGGAGCAACATTAGTATAGTTTCCTGCCGCCTTCGGTTTTTCAGTCAAGGGACCCGCAATGTTCGAACGATTCTCGCGCAGCTGGCGTCTTGTCGGTCAATGCTGGGACCTGCTTGTCGATGACAAGGCCCTTCTCGTCTTTCCCGTGATGTCCACGGCCGTCACGGCGATTGTCGCCGTGTCGTTTGCGTTGCCGGTCTGGGCGATTGTGCATGCCGCGCATGCCCTGGCCGTGCCAGGCATGCATCGCGGCACCGGCTTTGTCGGCCTGGTTGTGTTCTACCTCATCATGTATTCGATTGGCACGTTCTTCAATACGGCGCTGGCCGCAGTCGCGCTCAAGCGCTTTGACGGCATCCCGGCATCGGTTGGCGACGGGCTTGCCATCGCCTGGCAGCGGCTGCCTTCGATCGTTGGCTACTGCCTCGTCGCAGCGACAGTTGGCGCCTTGCTGCGCATGATCGAGGAGCGGGTCGATCTGATCGGGCGCATCATCGCGGGAATCTTCGGCGTCACGTTCTCGATTGCGACGATGCTGGTCGTGCCGATCCTCGCGCGCGAGGCGCTCGGACCCCTCGAGGCGATTTCGGAAAGCGTGCAACTGATGAAGAAAAGCTGGGGCGAGAATCTGATCGGCAATGCCGGCATCAGTTTCGTCACCAGCATCTTTACGGTTGGAATTGTCCTGACCGGTTTCATCCTGACCGTCATGGCCTTTGCCGGCGGCCACGTTGCGCTTGGTTTTCTGCTTGCCGTGCTAAGCGTGCTTTGCGTCACCGTCTCGCTGCTCGTGAGCAGTACGCTGCACACCATTTACACCTCAGCGCTCTATCGCTTTGCACGCGGTGAAGACGGCGGGCGCTACTTCGAGCGCGATCTGCTTGGCAGCGCATTTAGCGCACGCCGCTAGTTGCGGGTCCCCTCTGGCCTTGATACGGGTTTTCTCGGGGGCCGCGATGTGCGGCGGCGCTGAACTATCCGGCCTCGCGCCTCTCGAAACGGCATGCCCGGGAATTTTGCACCATGAGCCCTTTGCGGACGTTTTTGAGTTGCGCGGCACTTGCATTGGCCTGTGCCGGTGCGGCAAGCGCCCATGCGCGCGAGGGGCCCGCAGGCGATTTGGCGCCGATGCGAAGCATCGATGTCGCAAGTGCGTGCCCCAATGCACGCGAAGTCGCCGCATCGATTGTCTATCCGATCGCCGCGGTACGCGCGGGCGTGAGCAACGCCGACATCGCTGTCGGCTTCTCGGTTGCCGCAAGCGGTGAGCCCATCGATATCGTGGTGAGCTCGAGCAGCCAACCCTATTTCGACGACGCCGTCGTCGCAGCCGTGAAGAGGCTGCGCTGCCCGGGCGTGCCGGTTGACGCCAGGCTTAAGTGGCATGTCGCGCTCAGGGTTGCGCCTTGAGTGGAGCGCGCGCCGCCGCGTTGGCAATCACGGTGCGCGAGGCGCTAGCCACCGATTGTGAGCTCATCGCAAGGCTGCACGCCGAGAGCTGGGCCGCGACTTATCGCGGCATGCTGCCCGAAGCCTATCTCGATCACGGCGTGTACGGCGAGCGTAGCAGCCACTGGCGGCAACGCCTGCCTGAACTTCTGGCCGGGGCTGGCACAGTCCTGATCGCCTTTCACGAGGCGAGCCCTTGCGGCTTCGTCTGCATGGAGATGCCCGATGGCGAGGGCAGCGTGTATATCGACAACCTGCATGCACGTCCGGCCGTGAAGGGCCAGGGCCTTGGCACGACCCTGCTTGCCTTGGCCCAGCAATGGGCAAAAGCCAGGGGCGCGAAAAGCCTGAACCTGCTTGTTCTTGACAGCAACACCGAAGCCATCGGCTTTTACGAATCTCGCGGCTGGAAATTTTGCCAGGCCGAGGACGACACCCTGGCCGGCATGGACATCGTCGCCTTGCGCTATCGCCTGGCGCTAGCCTGAGCCGTCGCCTACGAGCCCTCGATGCGGTACTTCTTGATCTTGTACCAGAGCGTGCGCTCGCTGATCGCAAGCAGGGCCGCAGCGCGCGCCTTGTTGCCTGCAGCCTCCGCGAGGGCACGCACGATCATCGCCTTCTCGAGACGCTCGACGGCATCGACCATCGATTGCGGGCCGCTTGCGGCTAAGTCATCGGCTTTCGCCTTTTGCGAGACAGGAAAGAAGTTCTCGAGCCGAAGCGGCAGGCTTCGATTCAGGATCACGGCGCGCTCGACGGCATTTTCGAGTTCCCGGACGTTTCCAGGCCAGGCATAGGCACGCAGTTCGTGCTCGGCCTCGGCCGTGATGCATTCGAGCGGGGCCGGTTTGCCGGTGTGCTTGGTGTAGAAGTGGCGAATCAGCATGGCGATGTCCTCGCTGCGTTCGCGTAGCGGCGGCAGGTCGATGGTGACGACGTTGACGCGATAAAACAGGTCCTCGCGCAGGGTACCGTCGGCAAGCGCGAGCGCAGGCGAGCGGTTGGTTGCAACCACCACGCGAATATCCAGCGGCACGGTGACATTGCTGCCCAGTCTTTCGAGCGAAGATTCCTGCAGGACACGGAGCAGCTTGGCCTGCAGGGCGACAGGCATTTCCGTCATTTCGTCAAGGAAGATCGTGCCGCCATTCGCGAGCTCGAATTTGCCGATGCGCTCCTTGGCGGCACCCGTGAAGGCGCCCTTCTCATAGCCGAACAATTCGCTCTCGAGGATTTCAGCGGGAATTGCGGCACAGTTGATCGGCACGAAAAGCTTGCCGGCGCGCGGCGAGGCGCGATGAATCGCGCGCGCTGCGAGCTCCTTGCCGGTGCCGGTCTCGCCAGTGATCATGACCGAGGCCTTGGTCGGCGCGACCTGCTGGATCAAGGCGTAGACATCCTGCATTTTCCTGCTCTTGCCGATGAAGCCTTCCCAGCCGTGATCGACCTGCTGGCGCAAGAACACGTTCTCGCGGCTGACGTCTTGCGTGTGCATGGCTCTTGAGATCGCAAGTTCCAGAACCTCGATATCAAACGGGCGCAAGAGATAGTCCGATGCGCCATGCTTCATGGCCGTGACTGCGGTATCGATCGTGCCGTGTGCGGTCATGACGATCACAGGTGCCGTCTCGCCCCTTGCCGTTAGCTCCTCGAGGAACTCGAGCCCGCTCATCTGCGGCATGCGCAAGTCGGTAATGATCAGATCGATGGCGAGCTCGTCAAGCAGTGCCAGCGCCTCGATGCCGTGCGCCGCGGCGTGCACGATGAAATCCATTTTTTTCAACATGATTTCGAGGACGCGACGCATCGACGCCTCGTCGTCGACGACCAGCACGTGTTTGCGCACTATCTGTCTCCTTTCGGACTGGCTGGCAGGCGGATCAGGAAGAGCGCACCCGACAGGGTGCTCTGGCCGACTTCGATCTGGCCGCCGTGCGCGTGCACGATCTGTTTCACGACGGCAAGGCCAAGTCCGACGCCACCTTCACGACGAAAGAAGAAGGCCTCGAAAATCCGCTCGCGATCCTCGCTGGCAATCCCGGGCCCATCGTCGGCGACGCTGATTTCGACAAACTCGCGGCCGGGCACGCTGCCGATTTCGATGTGACCGCCCTCGGGCACGATCTGGATCGCATTGAGCAGCAGATTGAGAATGACCTGCGTGAGCTGTTCGCCGTCGGTTTGTGCCAACAACTCGCCAGCACAGAGGCGCTCGGTGATCAGAATCGCCTTTTTTTCCGCCTGCGAGGCAAGCATGGCGCTGCATTTTCTGATGAGCGCATTGACATCGAGCGTGGCAATCACCGGCTGGCGCGGCCGCGAACTGTCGAGCAAGGTCGAGATCAGTCGATTCAAGCGCTCGGTTTCGCTTTCGATGAATCCGAGCAGCTCGCGGCTATCGGCGGCAAGCGTCGGTTCGCGATGGAGCAGTTGCACCGAGGACTTGACGATGCCAAGCGGCGTGCGGATTTCGTGCGCGAGCACGGCGGCCATTTCGCCTAGCGCGGCGAGCTTGGCGCTGTCGATGAGCTTTTGCCGTGACCGCGCGATTTCCTCGATCATCAGCACGAACGACGAGGTCAGCTCGCCGACCTCGCCTTTCGCTCGCGGCAGGTCGATCATTTCCTGGTTGTGCATGAAGCGCCTTGTAAACGCCGTCAGTGAGATGATCGGCTGACCCAGCGTGCGCGTTGCCCAAAGGGCGACGACGACCGTCAATGCAGCAACGACCAGAAGCAGGCTGAGAAAGACCACGGCCATGCGACGCACGGGCGCAAGCGCGATGTCGAGGGGCTCGATGACCACGGTGGACCAGCCAAAGCCGTGAAACCCGCGATAGTCGCGCACCTGGTCCGTGCCAACGATCACTTCGCCCTTCTCGATGGGCGCGCCAAGGCGGATCAAGGCCGCGTTGCGCTTGTCTTTGGACACCCAATCGGCAAGCCGCTGCGTCATCACCACGTCCTTTGCGTGCAGGCTCTCGGATGCAACGATGACGCGTCCGGTCTGGTCGAGCACGGCAATCGAGCGACCGTTCGATGCAGCCTGGTCGAGCAGGGTTTGCAGTTCCTGCCAGTCAAAAAGCAGCGTCAGTTCGCCTGGCGAACGATCGCCAAGGGCGGGCGCCACCTGCGCACGAATGGCAAGCGTGGGCGAGCCCAGGGGCCCGCGTGGTGAAGATTCCATCGACAGATCGGCGCGCGGAAACATCGTGCTGATCCAGCCCGGCGAGGGCGTGACGCGCTCGCCGATCAAGGCGGCATTGCTGCTTGCGACCTTGAGTCCGGTGGCATCGGTGCAATACAGTTCCTGGTAGACCGGACCATAGCCGGACTTGAGCTCGGATAAAAACAGTGACAGTCGTTTGTCGACATCGCTGATACGGATATCTTCCATGACATCGAGCCGGCTCCAGGTCGCCGAATTCTCGAGACGCTCAAACAGAATGCGATCGATTTCCGTCGAAAGCGAGGCGGCTTGTACCGTGATGTTTCGTTCGATCTCCGTGCGCATCGCGTCTTGCGCGCGCTCAAAGGCGAGATAGGTCAAAAGCGCAGCAGGTCCGAGACCGACAAGTAGAAATGCAAGCAGCAGCGTTCGGCGAATACTCACGGCGTCAGGAAGTGTGTGATGAGTGCGCTGCTATGATCGTCTGAATTCAGCGATCGAGTGAACGGCGTGATTATCAAGTTCAAATTTTGCAAAAATTGTAAGTGCGGCGATCACGTTGCAAGACGATCAGGGTGGGTTGCCGCAATCGTGTTCGCGTCGTTTTCCTTCTGTCAGGCGGCATGCGCGGGGGACCTCGATCCCTCGTCGTCTGACTACGTTCCAGGACGCGGCTTGCAGGTGCCAGGCACCGACCTGACCGTGGGGGGCTATGTTACCGGTGAATATTCGCAACATGGCGCGCCGCTCTTTTCGATTAGCAATGCCAGTCTTCTTCTTTGGTGGGAGAACGATTCGCCGCTCAAGTTTTTCTCCGAAATCGATCTGCAGCGCGGCTTGACCGCCCAGGGGTCGTACGACGCGCAGGAGCCCCAGTACCTCTCGCTCGAGCGTCTTTATGCAGACTATGCACTGAGCGCGGACGTCACCTTGCGCGGCGGCAAGTTCCTAACGCCGATTGGTCGCTGGAATCAGGTGCACGCCGATCCCCTGGTGTGGACCACCTCGCGACCGCTCGTGACCGAAATCGCCTTTCCGACCAGCGCCACAGGCGTGATGGCGCTTGGCACCGTGTCGCTCCTTGGCAAGGACGTCGATTACAACTTTTACGCTGCCGAAGACGGTGACCTAAGGCCTGCGCCCAATGTCGACCCGTTTCGCAATGCACTTGGCGTGCGCGCCAACGTGACCGTCTCGGAAAGTTTGCAAATCGGTGCTTCGCTTGCCAGCTTCGAGCAAAGAAGCGAACAGCATGAAGTCAAGAACCTGCTTGGCGCAGATTTTCTTTGGCAAAGGGACGGCTTTGAGGCCACCGGTGAACTGATCTATCGCCTCTCCGAATCCACTTCCGAAGGCAACGAGCGGGGTTTCTTCCTTCAGGGCGTGGCACCGCTCGCGCCGAAGCTCTTCGCCGTCTATCGCTTCGAGCTGTTCAATTCGGTCGGTCCGATCCCCGGGTCCCAAAACGCGTTTTTGGCCTATGCCCTTGGCCTTCCTGGCGGCGCGCAGCCACCGCTGCCGCCCTTGCCGCCGCCACCGCCAACAGTCAGGCTCAATATTGTCGGCCTGACCTATCGCTACCAGCCCAACATCGTCATGAAGATCGAGTTCGTCGACGGCAGCAATGGGGCGATCCGAGCGCCGATCGGAGTGCTTTCTTCGATCTCGCTGCTGTTCTAGGACATGCGCTATCGCGCAATCATCAGCGGACTTAGCCTCGTCCTGGCCGGGGTGGCAGCGCCGATGCTCGCAAGAGCGGCTGAACCGATTGCCGTCATCGTGCCGCTTGCTGATGCCAAGCGCAGCGTGACGCTCAGCGATCTCGCCCTGATCTTTCGGCGCAAGCGCCTGCTCTGGCCCGACGGCGGCAAGATCGTGCCGATCAATCTGCCCGCGAGCGATCCGGTACGGCGCGATTTCTCGCTTGCGGTTTTCTCCGAACCGATCGAGGCCAGCGAAGCCTATTGGAACGACATGTACTTTCATGGCATCACGCCGCCTTTTGTCGCGAGTTCAGATGAAGCCGTGATTCGCTTTATCGAACAGAGCAAGGATGGCATCGGCTACGTTCCCTACTGCAGCGTCGATAGGCGCGTTGCCGTTCTGCTTGTCATCGATAGCGCCGGCCACCCAATCGCGCCTGCGGCGCTTGCGCCGCTATGCAGTCACTAGCGAGCTGCAGCGCTTTGCGCATGACTGCAAAGCTTGTCGACGAGCTTTGCAGCAAGGCCTTGCGCCGTGGCGCCGGGAGATCTCGCAAGGTCACCGCGAGCCTTGCAAAAGATCATTTGTAATCAGCATCTTGAACTGAATCCGCAGCGACGGATGTGAACTGGCATCGGCTTTGCAATGTGTCCGCCGATGCCTTTTTTCGCGACACCACCTTGGTGTTGCATCCGATCCGATGCCAACCGACCTTGAGCGTTGCACCAGGACCTGCACTGCCGCGTCGCGCCGCTCGCGACGCCATCCTGCAGTGGGCCAGCTCGCGACCATTTCGCGAAGCGCGCCTTGCGTTTGCGCCATCAGCACGACGCTCGCCCTGGCGGTGAGTGACCATTGCGGTCGTGGCGATGTTCGCGGCTATTCCGATTTCGCATCACCCAACCAGAGGTAGGCCCATGTATCAAGACCCACGTGCCAACATCGCGACCGCATCGGTCAAGACAGAACTTGCCAAGACGCTCAAGCTGTCGCTGCACCTGACAAGCGAAGGCTGGACGACGCCAGCGACTGATCCAACGCCTTTGCCAAGTTACGTGCCGACGCACGCTGCGCTTGCGCCGCTGGCACATGTCCTGTGGCGACCGGTTGTGCAAGGCACGCCGGTCATGCCTGACGGACCGGCTCTTGCCGATATCTACGAGCAGGCGCCCGACGCCATCAACGAGGAATACTTGAGACTTAGAGCCGATGCGTCAAGCCAGCTCTTCCTTAAGGTCGCAAGCGTGATCGATGCCGGGCTCGCCAGCGACCTGTCGCCCTTTGCCATCGCAAACGCCGTGGGCTTGAGGCGTGCGTCGCTTGCCCGCCTGGTGCGCGAGAACTCGGGCAAGTCGATTGCAGTCTTTGTTCGCGAGCGTCGCGTTGCCATGGCGTTGAAGATGCTGCGCTCAACGCCAGAGCGGCTGGGTCGAATCGCCAAGCAGTGCGGCTTTTCGAGCCAGTCGTATTTCAGCCAGATCATCCGCGCCAAGACGGGTGTCAGCCCCCTTGACTATCGCCGCAGGCATCTGAAGCAGCTCTTTGCCGGAATGCAGAAATGACCACGCCATCGCAGCCGGGTATGGCTGGCGCAGCTCTTCTGGCGCCGCGCGCGGGCGATGTCGATGCACGCGCCGTGCAGCGCAAGAACGAGGCCCGCGCCTTTCTCTTTTGCCTCTGGTCGGTGGGCGATGACCACCTTGCCCGCAGGCTTTCTGCGTCTGCCACGGTGCGCAGCGATCTTTCTGACCCGCTCGGGCGCGTGCACGTCGCCCGCGCCCAGGTTATTCGCGCGCTGCGCAGAAAACGCATCGACGTGCTCACGCCCGCCTTCGACAAGGACGTGGCTTTGCGGCTCGCGCGCACGCTTGGCGCGCGCACGCGCATGTCGCAGTTCGCCAGCCGCGCGAGTTACGCAGTGATCGCTGCCCTTGCACGCCAGCCCCTCGTGTTTCGCGATGCGCTGGTGCTCGCGCTGCTTTTCGGATTTTCCACCGCCGAGACCGCAGACGCGCTGGCGCTGCCCTATCCGCGCGCGCTGGCTCTCATCAACGAGGGCAAGATGCGGCTCAACGTTGAATTCCTCAGAAGCCAGTCGCAACTCGCCTCGCGCAGGAGCCACGGGTCGGTTGCGGCAACGTTCGAAAGCGGCCTTGCAGAGACCTTTCGGCTGACACAGCGCTATATCGATGCCAGCGCGCTCACGCCTGCGCCGTCGCGGCGCGGCTTTGGCTTGTTGCGCTCGCTTGGCTCATGGCTGCCGATGTGTGCTGCAACCCTGTGGTTTGCAGTTCCTGTGTTCGCCGCCGTGGCCCTTGGCCAATGCCTGATGATCCGGGCGTTCGAGGGCGATCCAGAACTTGAGACGGCGAGCGCCCCTGATTTGCACGGGGCGCCCGAGCGGGTCACCGCAGAGCCCCTTGGCGAGCATCACCGTCAGCCGTCTTCGATGGCAATCTGACGAGCACCTCCCGCGTCTTTGCCGCACGGCAAGGTCGATTGGCGCTCTGGCAGGAAGCCTTGCTTGTGGCGTCATGGCGCTTGTGCCTATACTGAATCAAGAATCAGATTCGGAGACGGCATTGAATGCAGCGCAATTCGCGATGGCAAGTTTGCCTGCGCGCGAAGAGTTCTACGCGACCATCCGGGGTCTTAACCTCACCCCGCTTTGGGAATCGCTGCACACGCTGGTGCCGCGCGAGCCCCAGCCTTCCTGCCTGCCGGCACTATGGTCCTACGCCAAGATCCGACCCTACCTGATGCAAGCGGGGCAATTGATCAGTGCCGAAGAGGCCGTGCGCCGTGTACTGGTCCTTGAGAATCCGGGACTCACCGGCAGTTCGTCGATCACGCAGTCGCTCTATGCCGGATTGCAGCTGATATTGCCAGGCGAGATTGCACCGTCGCATCGCCACACGCAGTCGGCGCTGCGCTTTATCGTCGATGGCGAAGGCGCCTACACCACCGTCGATGGCGAGAAAACCATGATGCACCCGGGCGATTTCATCATCACGCCGTCCTGGCGCTGGCACGACCACGGCAACGAGGGCCGCGCAGGCATCTTAGAGCCTGTGGTCTGGCTCGATGGCCTTGACATCCCGCTGCTGCGATTTTTCGACGCCGGATTCGCCGAGAACGATGTCACGCAAGCGCAGCGCGTGTCAACGCCCGAGGGCAATTCGTTTGCGCGCTTTGGCTACAACATGGCGCCCGTGAAAAATGTCGGTGCAATGGCCACCTCACCGATTTTCAACTATCCCTATGCGCGCAGCCGCGAGGCGCTTGATGCCCTTGCCCGCACCGAGCCAGTCGATGCCTGGCAGGGCTATAAACTGCGTTACGTCAATCCCGCGAACGGCCTCGCGCCGATGCCAACCATCGCGACCTTCCTGCAACTCTTGCCTGCGGGATTTAGCGGCAAGGGGCATCGCTCGACCGATGGCAGCGTGTATTGCGTTGCAGAAGGCTCAGGCAGCGCAATCATCGGCAGCGAGACATTCGCGTTTTCGCCGCGGGACATCTTCGTCGTGCCGTCGTGGTGCCCGCTGCGCTTGCGCGCTCAGAACGACACCGTGCTCTTCAGTTTTTCCGACCGGCCCATGCAAGTGGCGGCGTCGATTCTGCGTGAAGCATTTCTGGACGATTGAAATCACCATAGGACGTTCAAATGAACTTCTTTTTCGCGCCGCCCGCAGCGGTCGCACTGGCGGTTCACGGTACCGAGCAGAGGTTCCCGGTACGCAGGGTGTATTGCGTCGGGCGCAACTATGCCGCGCACGCCCGCGAGATGGGCTTCGATCCGGACCGTGAGCCGCCGTTCTTCTTTTGCAAGGCCAATGATTCGGCATCGATTGTCATCGTCGACGACGGTCACGCCGCGACCATACCCTATCCCCCGCTGACGTCGAATCTGCATTACGAGATTGAACTGGTCGTAGCCATCGGTGCGGGCGGCAGGAATATTCGCGTTGAGGACGCGCGCGGCCATATCTTCGGCTATGCCGTGGGCCTTGACATGACGCGCCGGGATTTGCAGATCAAGGCACGCGAGGCGGGCCGGCCCTGGGAGGTCGGCAAGGCGTTCGACTATTCCGCACCGATTGGCACCTTGAAGAGGATTGGCGAGACCGGACCGATCGATTCCGGCGAAATCTCGCTTGCCGTTGATGGCCAAATCAAGCAGCAAAGCGATATTTCACACCTGATCTGGTCTGTCGAGGAGACCATCGCCAATCTCTCCACGCTGTTTGAGCTCAAGCCTGGCGATATCATCTTCACCGGCACGCCGGAGGGCGTGGGCCCGGTCGTGCCGGGCCAGACCATGACCGGCAAAATTGCGGGTCTCGGTTCGATCGAAGTCCGCGTCGGCTAGCTTGAGACCGTTTCGTGCACGAGCGCGCGCCATTGCAACCGGTCATCGTGGCAGGCGCAGGCATCGGCGGTCTCGCGGTCACGCTTGCCCTGGCGCGCCGCGGCATGGGTGTCGAGCTGATCGAGCAGAGCTCGCAGATCGGCGAAATTGGTGCCGGACTGCAGCTCGGACCGAATGCCTTCGCAGCGCTCGATGCCCTTGGCGTGGGCGATGCCTTACGAGCGAGCGCGGTCTTTACTGAATGCCTCGTCATGATGGATGCGGTCGACGCAAGCGAAATCGCCTCGGTGGCGGTGGGCGAAGCGTTTCGGCAGCGCTTTGGCAATCCCTATGCCGTCGCCCACCGGGCTGATCTGCACAACGCGTTGTTTCAGGCGGTGAGGAGCCACCCTTCGGTGAGCATTCACACCGGCGCCAAGATTACCGAGGTCGCCTTTGATGACGCCGGCGCGAGCGTTGCGACCGAGGATGGCAGGGCCTTCGAAGGCGCAGCCCTGATCGGCTGTGACGGCGTCAAATCGGTCGTGCGGCTCGCCCTTCTGGGTGACACCCATCGCGTTTCCGGACACGTGGTTTACCGGGCCGTGGTGCCGCTTGAGCGCATGCCGCACGATCTGCGCATGAATGCGCCCGTGGTCTGGGCTGGACCCAACTGCCATCTGGTGCACTATCCGCTGCGATCCGGACGCGAGTACAACCTGGTCGTGACTTTCCACAGCCGCGATGACGAAGTCTGGGGCGTGGCAGACGGCAGCCGCGATGAAGTCCTGTCGTACTTCGAGGGCATCCACGAGCGACCGCGGCAACTGCTTTCCTGCCCGACGTCGTGGCGGCGCTGGAGCACGGCCGACCGCGATCCGGTCGCGACCTGGAGCGCGGGATGTGCGACCCTGCTTGGCGATGCCGCGCATCCGATGATGCAATACCTGGCGCAAGGCGCGTGCATGGCGCTTGAAGATGCGGTCACGCTCGGCGCCGCCATCGACGAGGTCGGGCCGAATTTCAAGGAGGCCTTTCGCCTCTATCAGGAGGCCCGTGTCGCCCGCGCAGCACGGGTTGTCCTGTCGGTGCGCGAGATGGGACGGCTTTACCACGCCAGTGGCGTTGAGCGCCTGGTGCGCAATTCACTTTGGGTCGGGCGCACTGCCGAGCGCTTCTACGATGCCCTCGAATGGCTTTACGCCTGGCGAGCCGGGGAGGCATTGGCTCCGGCGCGCGGGGTGTAGTTGACCGGCCGCAGCGCCGAAGCGCGGCTCGCCCCGGCAAGAAGCGGCAAAGGGGTCTTGTCGCCCGGCTCGGCATTTCTTCGCAGATCGAATCGCGCGATTCCCGCATAATTTGCGGGCCAATATCACTTTTCATGAGACAACGATGAGAACAAGGACACTTTTGCTGGCATTGCCGATCGTCATGATGGCCACTGCAAGTCTCGCGGCCGACGAGTATCCGGATATCAAGCCCGGCCTTTGGTCCAGCTCGCAGACGAGTTCCAACGCGCAGATGCCGCCGCAAGGCGGCAAGATGTGCACCAACAACGACGTCGCCAAGGCTTTCGCTGACATGGCGAAAAATCCCAACCGGCCGTGCAAGGTCTTGAGTCACTCGCATACCGGATCCACCTTCACCTCGGAGACCGAGTGCAATTTCGGCGGTACGATCAAGCACAACAAGAGTGTCATGGTCGCGACAGGAGATACGGCGATCCACACCGAGGTGCAGTCAGATGATGGCACCTCGATTACGCTGGACATGAAATACCTCGGTGCATGTCCGGCCGACATGGTGCCAGGCGACTTTGTCAGCAATAACGGCATGCGCATCAACGTCCTGAAGGGGATGGCGGCCGGGGCAGCGCCACCTCCGCCCCCATCGCACTAGGTCGACAAAAGAGCCGCGCCGGCTCTTTTTTGATGGACTTCGCGGCGATGAACCCTCCGCGTTCCGGGCCGTGCCCTTTGCCTCAGGACGCTTTTTTCGGACCTGCCGCAAATAGAGCTGTCACGAATTTCAGGAAAACGTGCGCAAGCCCCCTTGCGCGCCTTAAGCTCTCGGATTCGCCACCTGCAACCTGTGGCCAACAGGCAAGCGCCTCGAGCGCGCCTTACCTTGCGTGCTACAGGAGGCGGTTTGCGCACGTTGTTGCACCGGACGGCCATTGCTGCGGCGCTCGGATTTGGCACGGCCATGAGCGCCATGGCGGCGGAGGTCGAGGGCCTCGCAGGAGAGCTGAATCCCGCTTCGGCGGACGGCTTGACCTACTCGTGGCAGCTCGAGTATCGCCAGCCCTTGAGCGACCAGTTTTCCGCGAGTTTCAGCTGGCTCAACGAAGGTCACATCACCGATAACCATCGCGATGGTCAGGCGGTGCAATTCTGGTGGCGAAGCGATGGCCATCCACGGGGCCTCTCTTTTTCCCTCGGTGCCGGGCCTTACGCCTATTACAACACCACCCGGCCTGGACCTGCGACGCGCTTTGAGGATGCGCACGGGCTCGCGCTTTTGACAAGTGCAGAGGCAGAGTGGTACTTCGCCAATGGCTGGGTTTCCTCGCTGCGCCTGAATCGCGTCGACGCGCGGCGCAGCTTTGACAGCACAGCGATTCTGGCTGGCCTTGGCTACCGCTTTGATGAGGAGGCAACCCCAGGCGACAACGACACGACCGACGCGCTGGCGCGTTTTCACCTCGAGTTCGACGGCTCTTACGGCAAGACCGTGCGCAACAGTTTCCGCTCGCCCGACGCGGCCACAGAGGGCGTCGGTGTTCGTGCCGACGCATCCGATCACTTCGCGGTTTCCCTTGGCTTTATCGATGCAAACGGTGCGCGCTTAGGCTGGAACAGTGCCACGACGGCGCAGATCTGGCTGGGCACGAACCTGAGCCGGGATTTCCGCGTCGAAGCGGGGCTGGGCGGCCTGTTCCCGGTCGATGCGACCAAAGTCGATGGTCATTCGCTCTCGTCTGATCCGTCGGCCATGGTCTCGATTGCAGGGGCGTATTCGTTGAGCCCCCACTGGATCGCACGGCTCATCTGGGATCGCGTCGGCACGGGCGACAGCCGCGATGCGGACATCGTACTTGTTAGCGTTGGATATCGCTTCTAGAGCGCGGCGCGCGTAGCGCCTCGTGCTGTTCTTCGATGTATATTGACCCGGCTCGCCAGGAAAACGATCGGCCGACGCCGCGTCCGGCTACCATCTGAAGCAGGTGCATCCAGGCAGGGGAATGATGCAGTTCGCAATCAAGGCCGAAATTGACGATCCGAAAGCCAGAACCTTCACGTTCGAGGCGCAAAAGACCATGTACGGCGGCAAGCAGATCGCTGCCGGGGATACGATCTTTCTGTTTGCAAGCGAGAACGAGAAAGGCCACGGGCTTTGTGCTCGCGGCATCGTCACGTCATGTGAGGCTGTCGCGAAAATACCCGGGATTGCGCGACAGACGCCGCGCGTGAGCGTCACCGTCAGGCGCACTGCGCTGGCCAAGCGCCAGCTCGGACGCAGCGAACTCAAGCGCTTTTCGAACTGGAATGACGGGCAGCCGCAAAGCGAGTTGAATTTCAAGTTCTACCGTCAGGCCACCAACAAGATCGTCGGTATCTCTTTGCAAGCGGCGCGGTTTCTCGACGAATACTTCTAGCGCACGCAAAGCGCGTCGCAAACCTTAGCGGGCGAGAATCTCGCTGACCTTGACGGCAAGGGACGCCATCGTGAAAGGTTTGGTCAATACCTCCATGCCCGGCTCGAGATGGCCGTTGCCAACGACGGCGTTCTCGGCATAGCCGGTGACAAAGAGCACCTTGAGTTCAGGCCTTGTGGCGCGCGCCGCGTCGGCGACCTGGCGCCCGTTAAGCCCCCCGGGAAGTCCGACATCGGTGATGAGAAGATCGACCTTCTCGACTGCGCCCAGTACCTTCAAGCCCGATGGACCGTCGCAACACTCGATGACGTGATAGCCGGCCTCCTCAAGTACCGTGACAAGAATCATTCTGACCATGGGCTCGTCGTCGATGACGACGACGACCTCGCCATCGCCGCGATCGGTCGCGCCGGCTGGCTCAAAAGGCTCGACTGTGTCCAGCGCGCCAACGTGGCGGGGGAAATACAGGCATAACGTCGTGCCTTGGCCGAGTTCCGAATAAATTCTGACCTGGCCGCCTGACTGCCTGACAAACCCATAGATCATCGACAGCCCCAGACCCGTGCCCTGACCGATCGGTTTCGTCGTGAAAAATGGATCGAATGCGCGGGCGACAACTTCCGGGGTCATGCCCGTGCCGGTATCCGTGACGCAAAGCGAGATGTACTGGCCGGGCGGCAACTCGCGCTCGCGCGCCACGCGCTCGTCAAGCCACCGGTTCGCGGTCTCGATGGTCAGGCGGCCGCCATCGGGCATCGCATCTCTGGCATTGATGCACAGGTTCAGAAGCGCATTTTCAAGCTGTGGCGGGTCAACCAGGGTGGCCCAAAGGCCCCCGGCACCGACGACCTCCAGCGTTATCTCCGGTCCGAGCGTGCGTCGCAGGAGATCTTCCATGCCGGCGACGAGCCGATTGACGTCAGTGGGTTTCGGATCAAGCGTCTGACGACGGGAAAATGCCAGCAGTCGCTGCGTGAGCGCTGCCGCCCGTCGTGTCGCATTTTGTGCGGCGTCGACATAGCGTTCCACTGCCTCAGGCTTGCCAAGCTCGATGCGCTTTTTGAAGACTTCGATGCTTCCGCTGATGATCGCCAGAAGATTGTTGAAATCGTGCGCGAGGCCGCCAGTGAGCTGGCCAACGGCTTCCATTTTTTGTGCCTGGCGCAGCTGCTCTTCAAGGCGGCGCTGGCGTGTCACGTCGCGCGCGCTGACAACAATGCGCTGCAGCGTGCCCAACTCGTGCGGGACAGGCGTTGCCACGGCTTCGACAATGCCCTCGCCATGCATCCGCTCATAGCGATAGGGCAGACCGGAGGCGAGGCAGGCAGTCAGATGCTGGTTCAGGACGGCTGCGCGTTCGGCACCAAAAATCTCGTCGGTGGTCCGACCAATCACCTCCTCACGCGTTTTGCCGTAGAGCTTGAGCGTGGAGGGATTCACCTCCTCGTAGCGAAACTGCCCGTTGCCGGTATCGATCAGAACGGCATGGCACTCTGACGAGTGCTCATAGAAGATGCCAATCAATGCCTCGCGCGCAAGAAGCTGATCGGTCCTCTCGCCAACGCTTTGCTCAAGCGCCTTGAGCGACGCGCGCAATTCAGCCTCGCGTCTTGCGGATGCCGCCATGTCGACGAAGAAAAATGAAGTTCCGACGGGCACTTCATCGCTTATCCAGGGGCGCACCCAGCATTCGACGACGCGTGACCGGTTGTCCGCCCCGAGAAGATAGAGGACGTCGCGCGATCTCGGCGTGCCATTTGAAGCCGCGTCAAATGCAAGGCAGGACGAGTCAGTACACACCTCGCCTTCGTTGTGACCATGGCGTGTAAATTCGTCAATCGGCCGACCGAGTGCGGTGCCTTCAGGCGCGAGGCCGAAAAGTTCGGCACACATGGGATTGCATTCGACGACCGTTCCTGTCAGGTCGATCCTGCAAACGCCGACAGGCAGTTCCCAGGTGCTCGATTGAAGACTAGCCATACGAAATGTTCATGGTCAACTTGTCGCGTGCACGGGGTCGAGTCTCGAAGAGTGAACGTCTTCGGAAAAAGATTGCGCGCCTGCACGTCAAGCGCCATCAGGGCGAATTCGGAGCCGCCAGCTAGCGGCAAAGCGTACCTGAAGAATCAGGTCGCGCAAACAATCGATTCGCCTGATGCCACCGCATGCGCATGCGCACCGATGTCGATTTTTGCTTTTGCGTACTGAAGTCAACGTCGATTTCGAAATCTGAAGCTCCTCTCACGAGAGGCGGGCAACAAAGTCCGGTCACACGCGAGCGTCAACGGAGCTGCCGATTTGCCTCGCCAATCAGGGCGCTTGATGTCGGGTCTTGCCCAGGGGCGGCGATGCGACAAACTCGAGGATCAGGCGATAGACGTGCAGAAAGTGCCAGATGCCGATCGCGGTGGATGCAGAAGCCCATGCGCGAGGGTTGCTCGCGAATCACCACACCCCGGGTGCAGGAAGAATGATTGTGCTGTCGCAGGCGGACTTGCGCAGGTTGGCTCGGCGTCCGGGCCGCTCCTCGCGGTTTCGCTGCCAACGGCTAAAAAGCCGCCGCAGCGTCGATTTTTACCGACCCGAGGCGACAGGTCGTCCAGCGGTGGCCCAGCCTGCCATGCCGGGCTCGAGATTCACGGCCTTGGTATAACCGGCCGTGTTCAATAGATGGGTCGCTTCGGGGCCGCTCGTCACTCCGTCACCGCAATAAACCACGACGGGTTGGTCCTTGGCCGCGCTAAAAGAGGCCGGCACGCCTGCTCTTAGGACTTCCAGGGGAATCAGAATGGCGCCCGGAATGTGGCGCGTATTGAAAGCGTCGCTTTCCCGGACGTCGACCACCGCAGCCCCATGGTCGATTAATACCCTCGCCTCGTCGACGCCGACGTTGGCAACGTCATAGCTTCTCGTCGATGCTTGGTACATCACGATCAGTGCTATGACCGGGAACACAGCCAAGGGGAGCAGCCGGCGCGCATTAAACTTGTTGAAAGCGACGTTACCCATGCAAACCCCCTGGGAAATGCAAACAAGATCATAAGCGGCGTTACGATCCTGGGCATTTTGCCCGGGAAATTGTTCGGCGACAATCACGCCGCGCCCTTGCAAGGGCAAATCCCTGGCCGATGTTCTGATCGTCAAATTGCATCTTGGCGAAGATCTTCGCCGACTGAGAATCGATACTCTTCATTCTTCAGACGCGACGGCGGACAACCAGTTCGTTAAAGCCGGTGGTTGCATCGTATTCGCGCGCGAGCGACCAATCGGGCAGGGGTGCGATCAGAATCTCGGCTGTCGTTCTGATGGTGCTGCCGTAACCGACGTGACCACCGAAGACGTGACCAGACGCATCAGAGATGGACATATGCAGGTGCGCGCCCGATGGGCTGAGGCTCCCTGACAAGCTGACAAGTTCCAGGGGTCCTTCAAGTTGCGATTCCCTGGTTTTGCCTGCGTACCGAAGGCTGGCGATGACCAGGCTGCCAATGCCGGCAACCACAAAAGCCGAACCCAGCCCCCGATCATTCACGGCCTCTTCCAGCGCGCGTCGAAGATCGAGGCCGGGAGACAGTCGGACGGGCAGGAGCTCGATGCTGCGAATGGGCATCTCTCGAGTTGGCAAGGACATCTGGACAGTCTGTCACAAACCCGTTTTGGGGTGAACGTCCGGATGGCGCAGAACCTCCGCATTGCCCCCCTGCAGGCCCTGGGGCTTGCGCGCCTCGAGCTTTGCGCGGCGCGTGGGCATCCCACGGGTACATGGCCAATCGGCTGCCGCGATGACGCCTGCAGGCGGCTCCGGCGAGCGCTGGCCACGGTGAATGGCGTTAAGGACTGGCACGGCCCCGCGACGAGATGGATTTCTGTGCCCTGACCTAGGGTACGTCCCGATACGTAGCAGGCTTGACCTACTTAGAATGCACCTCTTGGGGGCATGTCGAATCGCATTTCCACCCATGGGATTCGTCTGGTCACAAAAGTGCCGGCATCCTTGTGGCAAACATCTCAAAAAAACTGGAGACAGAAAAATGTCGAATCAACGCGATACAGCTTCAATTTCCCGGCGCAGGGTATTAAAGCTGGGCGCCGGTCTTGCCGGCACGGTTGCGCTCCCCATGCAAATGATGCGCAGTGCCTTTGCGGCTGATCCTGCGCCTTTGGGGACCTATCCCGCGGGCGTTCAGGGCTCGTCGATTTTCATCGGCATTGTCACGCCCAGAACGGGTACCTACGCAGCCCAGGGGGAAGATGAGATCAATGGCTACCAGCTGGCGATCGAGCATCTGAACGCCGGTGCCGACTTGATCAAGAAGATATCGCCCAAGACGCGCACAGGTGTGCTCGGGAAAAAAGTCGAATTCGGGATCGCCGACAGCGAGGCCAAGCCCAATACTGCGGTCCAGGCCGCATCGGCATTCATCAGCCAGAAGAACGCGATGTTGATCACGGGCTCGGTGTCCAGCGCCGTTGCCGTTGCGCTCAACAAGGTTGCAGATCGCGAAAAGGTCCTCTACCTGCCTTGCATCTCGGGCTCGAACGACACCACGGGCAAGGATTGCGTGCGCTATTCCTTTCGCGAATGCTTCTACGCCCAGACCGCAGCCCAGGCCATCGCGCCGGTTCTCGTCAAGACCCTCGGGCGAGGCAAGAAGATCGCCTTTCTGACGCCCGATTACACCTACGGCCACACGGTGCGGGAATCGATGGAGACGGCGCTGGGATCACAGGGCGGTTGGACGGTCGCAACCAATCAGGTGTCGCCGTTGGGCACGACTGACTTTTCCACCTACCTCTTGAACGTGTCGAACAGCGGCGCTGACGTCGTCATCAACATCAATTTTGGGCGCGATGCCGTGCTCTCGATCAAGCAGGCCAAGCAATTCGGCATTCTCTCCAAGATGACGCTGGTGATGCCCTACAACACGCCGTTTCTCGCCGAGCAGGTGGGCGAGGACGTCATGGATGGCGTCCTGGCCGGGACCGATTACTGGTGGACAGTCGAGGATCGGTATCCCCTTGCCAAGATGTTCAATGACGAATTCAGGAAGAAGTATGGCGCCAACCCGGAATGGGGCGCCAACGCAGCCTATATGCAAATCGCGATGTGGGCCGATGCTGTCGAGCGTGCCGGATCCTTTTATCCGCCCGATGTCATCAAGTCCTACGAGAAGGGCGTCACGGTGCAATCAACGGTGGGCCCGGTCCACTTCCGTCCCGAGGACCATCAGCTGGTGCGGCCGGTGATCATCTTGCGTGGCAAGAGCCAGAGCAAGATGAAGTCCAAGGATGACTTCTACGATGTCGTCGAAATTGTCGACGGCGCGCCATTGATGCAGGCGCCTGACGCATTTGGGTGCAAGCTCGGCAGCTACACCTAATCTCCGCACAGAAGTTCCATTACAATTCCGAGGGCCGTCCCGCAAGCTTTAGGGCTTGCGGCGGTGTCCCTTGGCGCCAGGAAAATCCCAAGTGATTCCCCTGCAATCGGTTCTTGCATCCTTTGAAGGAAGGTCTGAACGTGTTCAGCTGGGCGAACTTGATGTCGCAGATGTTCAACGGACTGGTCCTCGGTGCACTATTGGCCCTGATCAGTTCCGGGCTCACCATCATCTATGGCACGCTGGGCGTGCTGAATCTCGCGCACGGCGCCCTGTTCATGCTTGGCGGCTACTCGGGCTGGGTGGTGTACCACGCGACGGGATCGTATGTGCTAGCCGTTGCCAGCGGGTCGATTTTCGTCATGCTGGTTGGCATCGCGATGGAACGCGGTGTCATCAGGTTTTTCTACTCGAGGCCGCCCGAAGACCAGATTCTCGTCACGTTCGGTCTTGGCATTGTCTTTGTTGAGGCGGCACGGGCGGTTTTCGGCAGCCTCTCCAAGACCGTTAGCGCGCCCGCCTGGGCCGAAGGCATCACCTCCCTCGGTTTCATGATGTATCCGACGTACCGCCTGATGGCCGTTGGCATCGTCTCCCTTGCGCTTTTGCTTTTCTACATCGTCTTGTACCGGACGCGACTGGGTCTCATCGTACGCGCCGGTATCGAGGATTCCCCGATGGTCGATGCCCTGGGCATCAATGTCTACCGCGTCTTCATGGTGGTCTTCGGCATTGGCGCCATGGCGGCCGGATTTGCCGGCATCGTCAACGCGCCGATTGCACCGATCACCCCGGGCAGTGGCGATGACATCCTGATTCAGGCCTTCGTCGTGGTGGTGATCGGTGGCGTCGGTTCATTTCCCGGCGCCATTCTGGGCGGTCTCGTCGCCGGAGAGATTCTGAGCATTACTTCGATGATCAACCCGGCCTATTCGCAAGTGATGCTCTTCGCCGTGATGACGCTCGTCCTCGTTTTCCGCTCCCGTGGCCTTTTGGGCACTGCGGGGCGCGAATGATGAAGAGCGGGACCGACCTTTTGCGCAACTGGATTCCCGATTTCCTTCTGGCACTGGCGCTGGTGCTGGTGCCATTGATTCTGCCACGGCTTGGTTTTGCCCAGGACACGATCAATCTGGTCCTCGTGTTCGGCCTATTTGGCATCGGATTCGACCTGCTCTTCGGCTATACCGGCCTGCTCTCGTTCGGCCAGGCTGCATTTTTTGGCACTGGGGGCTTCGTCGCCGCGTATCTGCTCGTCAACCTGCACTTCCCGAGTGTTGTCCTGGCCTTGCTGATCGGTACCGTTGCCGCATCGATCGTCGGTGCCCTGGCTGGCCTGGTGGCGCTCAAGCGTACCGGGATCTATTTCGCGATGATCACGGTTTCGATTGCGGAGATGTTCTTTTTTCTCGAGAATTCGCCGCTGTCGGCTTTCACAGGCGGGGAAAATGGCCTGGCCGGCGTGCCGGCGCCGAAGTTCTATCTTGGATTTACCACTGTCACGGTCGGCCCCGGATGGAAGATGTACGCTTTTTTGGCCACGTTCTTTTTCATCGGAATGGTGCTCGCCAGGCGCATCGTGACGTCGTCGGTCGGCCACGTGCTGGTTGCCATTCGCGACAACGCGCTGCGCGCGGCCGCCGTCGGCCATAACGTCAAGCGCTACAAGCTTCTCGTCTTCGTGATCGCTGCCGCCTACGCCGGACTTGCAGGCGGATTGCTTGGCGTCATGCAAGGCTATATGCCGCCGGATGCGTTCACCTTCGATACGTCGGGTCAGCTCGTGATCCAGACCGTCATCGGCGGACTGGGGACCCTTTTTGGGCCGCTGGTGGGCGCCGCGGTGTGGCTCTTTTTGCGCGACTTTCTGCAAGGGTCGCTTGGCCTTGGCGCCGCCTGGCGCCTCGCGCTTGGCATCATCTTTGTGCTGCTCGTGTGCTTTTTGCGGCGGGGGGTCCTGGGAGGATTGAAGGACCTCGTGTCGCATTGGCGCAAGCCCGCCCACCTGGCGAGCGACGCGCACGCTACCAGGGCCGAGCCGGCACCGGATGCGGCCGTTGCCGTCGAGCCGCCCGCGGCGGCGCCACGGACAAGGCCCAACGGCACTGGCCGCACGGAGCCGATCCTCGTTGCAAGCAAACTGAGCAAGCGTTTTGGCGGCATCGTGGCGAATGCCGATATCGATTTTTCAGTCGAGGCAGGCGAGCTTCGCGGCATTATCGGACCGAACGGCGCCGGCAAGTCGACGTTTTTCAAGATGCTGACGTGCGAAATCTCATCGTCATCCGGATCGATCATGTTCCAGGGTCAGGACGTGACGCGCCTGGATGTGACGACGGTATGCCAGTTGGGCATGTCCAAGAGTTACCAGGTCAACCAGCTCTTTAACCGCTTGAGCGTGCGCGAGAACCTGACGATTGCGGCGCTGGCGCGGCTGCGCGGAGCATTCCGATTCGACATGTTGCGCTCCGCCTTGAAGGTCCCGGGCCTCGTCGAGCAGGTCGAAGAGACGCTGTCCCTCGTGCACCTGCGAGAGCGCGCCGAGGCGTCCGTGTCCGAATTGGCTTACGGCGAGAAACGCCGCCTGGAAATCGGCCTGGCTCTGGCCACCGAGCCAAGCCTCCTGCTGCTTGACGAACCGTTGGCGGGCATGAGCCCCAGCGAACGGGCCGACACAGTGAAACTTTTGAAGTCGATTCGTAAAGGCCGCACCCTGATCGTCATCGATCACGACATGGATGCGATTTTCGATCTCACCGAACGCATCACGGTCCTAAGCGAGGGGCGCATCCTGCTCGAAGGCAACCCCGACGAAATCAAAGGCAGCTCGATCGTGCAGGAAGCCTATCTTGGCGGGGTGCACGAATGAGCCTGCTTGAGGTCAAGGGCCTGAACTGCTACTACGGCGACTCGCATATCCTGTTTGACGTCGATCTTCGCGTCGAAGCCCACGAAGTCGTCGCCTTGCTCGGCCGCAATGGCGCTGGCAAGTCGACAACCCTGAAGGGCCTGATGGGCATGCTCAAACCCGAATCGGGCTCGATCCTGTTCGAAGGCGAACAAGTCGCCGGCAAGCCGGCGCACTACATTGCCCGCGCAGGCATGCAGCTGGTTCCGGAGGAGCGAAGGATCTTCGGCAGTCTCGAAGTCGAGGAGAACATTGTTCTTGCCGGACTGACCGCCAAAGGGCGTTGGTCACTCGAGCGCATCTACGAAATTTTTCCACGGCTGCAGGAGAGGCGTCGCAGTCGGGGCAACCAGTTGTCCGGAGGCGAACAGCAAATGCTGGCGATCGCACGCGCCTTGGTGCGCGATCCCAAGCTGATCCTCTTAGATGAGCCGTTTGAAGGTTTGGCCCCGGTCATCGTCAAGGATCTGATGGAGGCGTGTCGCCTGCTCGCCGAAGCGGGGCAAACCATCGTGCTGGTCGAGCAAAATCTCGCTGCGGCGTTAAAGATGGCGACGCGCGCTTACATCATCAACAATGGCCACATCGTGCACGAGGGTGCGACCGAGGAGATCCGCCGCGATCCAGAAGTCCTGCAGCGCTACCTTGGCGTGTGACCCGCGCACGGGTCATCGACGGGCGCAGACGGCGCGCCTCTTGTCACAGGAACCAGGTGTCGCTTTGCCGTCGTCGGGCAAGTCCAGCGTCTTGGTGTCAGCGGCCCGACGATTTTCGCAGATTGGGCAAGTCCAAGATCGTAAGTTCTCGCGCTCGGATATTGATCAGCCCTCGTTCCTGTATTCGGGTTAGCGTGCGGCTCACGGTTTCAACCGTAATGCCGAGAAAGCTGCCGATTTCAGCGCGGCTCATGCGAAAACTGAACTGTGCACCAGAAAATCCGCGCAGCGCGAAGCGTTTCGAGAGCGAAAGGATGAACGTCGCCATTTTCTGCTCTGCGGTCATCGTGCCCAGCAAGAGCATGACGCCCTGATAAAGGCCCAACTCCCGGCTCAGTGCCCGGTGAAGCTGGCGCTGCACGTGCGGGTTGATCGCAGCGAGGCGCTGAAGCGCGGCAAACGGGATCGAGCAGACTTCACTTTCTTCCATCGCGACAATCGTGGCCTGATGCACGCCGGTATCGATGCCGTCTAGGCCAATCATTTCTCCAGTCATGTAAAAGCCGGTGATCTGCTCATGGCCGCTCTCGGACAAGAGGACCGCCTTGAAGGATCCCAGGCGCGTCGCATAGACACTTGAAAAAGGCTCGCCTGCCGACACCAGCGCCGTGCCCCTGCCGATCCGGCGCTGGACAGTCACCAGAGTCTCAAAAGCGAGGGTGTCCTGGTCGGCCAATCCGCCAGGCAGGCACAGCCGCCTGAGATTGCATGCCACGCAGTGGGTGCGTTGTCTGGCCGAGTCGTGACCTTCAGAGAGCATCGGCGGATCAGATCTTTGCAGGGAATCACGGCGAATGGATTCATTGCAGTTCCCCGAAAGGACCGTTGGCTTGCCGATAAGTAGCATCGGCCGGACGTCGCGGTCCGTGCGCCAGCGCACATTAGGATGACTTGCGCACCACCCGGTGAGAAACACGGTTGCAAGACTGTAGCGATCACGATCGTCGACTTTCTCGGCTGTCGTGTCGCCTGGCGTTGCGCTCGCCAAGACAGGTCAATTCCCGCACCTCTCGTGAAGCAATGTACGTGAGCGAACGGAGAAACCCCTTGGGCTGGCGTAGACCTTTACAGATCGACTCAGAAAATCGAAGGACAGTCCGAACGGGACCACGATTCGTTGTCTCAAGGCTCTCCGATCTCCGCCGCATGTGTGGCAGAAGGCTTTCATGAAAACCGATGTTGAACTTCGATCAGACGTCTTGGAGGCGCTACGCTGGGAACCTGCAGTGACATTTGCGGGCATTGCAGTCTTGGCCAAGGATGGCGTCGTGACCCTGAATGGAACGGTCCCGTATTTCGCCGAGAAGCAGGCGGCAGAAGGAGCCGCGCGACGCGTAAAAGGAGTCAAGGCGATCGCAGACGAACTGAGTGTCAGGGTCTATGAGTACCACAACCACAGCGACACCGATCTCGCTGGCAATGTCGTTAGTGCCCTGAAATGGCACGTCTGGGTGCCAGATACCGTTCAGGCAACGGTCCAGAAAGGCTGGGTCACGCTCAATGGCCAGGTGAAATGGCAATATCAGCGAAATGCCGCTGAAGACGCTGTGAGGTATCTGTCGGGTGTGCTTGGTGTTACCAACGACATCGCCCTCAGTCCTGGAATCGAAGCGGCCGATGTACGCAAGGCGATAGAAGGTGCGCTAAAGCGGGACGCGCAGATTGATGCGGACAACATCAGGGTCTCGTCGACCGGCGGCAAGGTGATTCTGACCGGAACCATCCATTCGTGGAATCAGCGTGATGACGCCGGCTGGGCCGCGTGGAGCGCGCCTGGCGTGAACGAGGTCCAAAACGATCTTGCCGTAACGTACTAGCGGGGGTGGGTCGGCACGGCAATCGATGCCGTGCACGATCTGCCAGGCGCAAAGCAGGAAAACGAGATGATGAAAGTAAAGGCGCCCATGTCGACGGTGACCAAGCAAGGCAGGATCACGTGGCCGGTTGTATGTCTGGGCCAGTCGGGAAAGCCCTTCACGATCCCGGTGGGCCCATGCCTCGTCGAGCGCGATGCGCTAGGCACAGCACAGATCATCTGGGGCGATCAGGCAGAAAACCACGCATGGTTGTCAACGCCGGTCCTGACGGACGCGCAACATCGGGGCGCTATCGTCATGCTCGAATAGCATCGCCCGAAGCGAAGCTGGGAATGCAAGACGCTACGCAGGAGAGTTGTTAGCGGCAACGTTGCGTCCTGCGATAAACCCTTGGCACGTGGCGCGTGCCAAACCATGCTGACTGAACCCGCCGGCCGATTCGCCCCCGCAATAGAGGCCCGGAATGACAGCGCCATTCATATCAACCACTTCGCAGCGCGCGTTGATGCGCAGTCCGGCCCGTGTGTCGTGGATCGCGGGGGTAGCCCAGGCTGCGTAAAAAGGCGGGGTGGCGATCTGATACATGGGTTTTGGCTTGCCGAAGTCCGAATCCACACCGGACGTGACGAAGGAATTGTAGCGGGCCACGGTTGCTTCAAGATTCTCTGGCGGCATCGGCAATCGCTGATGCTGCATCTGGATGTTCTGCGCCAACTCGCTGATGCTATTGCCCTTGAAGAAAAATCCCTGCGCATAGTCGACATCCGGAGGAGATGTATTCCAGCGCTCGCGTGCTACGGCGTCGGAATCAAAAATTGCCCAGATCGGGCCACCGCCATTGTGATTATCGCCAATGCCCGCGAGCGCCGCGTCCAGAAAGTTGTCAGGGCTGTATCTGAGATTCTTGCTGTTCAGGTAGCTGCCCTGCGTGTACGGCTTGATCGAACCGTAGTCATTGGCGCTAAATCCTGACGCCGTTTCATCGTAGAAACGTTTGCCAAGGATGTTGACCAGGATCAAATCCTGCCAGTTGGCAACGCGGAGTCCCGATGCCCGTGCCTTATCGAAGACAACCGAGCCAGGCAGCCACGGCAAGATCCACATGTCGGAGCCTGGCATGTAGTCGTACTGGCAGCCGATGAAGCCCGCTTTGCTGAGCACCGAGCCAAACTCACCGGTCTGATTGTAAAGTCCCCATAGCGATGCACCGATCGCCATGGCGGCCAACTCACCGCTTGCATCCTGGTTCGACCAGGGCATGCCGGCCAGACCGCAGTACTCGGCGGTCAGTCTTGGATCGAACATGCGCCGGAAATTGATGTTGCCGGTCGACCCGCCAGAACCTATCACGACCCCTTTGCGCGCCCGGATATTGATTGTCTGGCCGTGGTGGTCTGCAGTGATGCCGAGAACTGGCCCCGCGCCCTGTTGCTCGCGCAAAATCCGGGTCATGCGATGTTCGAGCAAAAGTTGAACGCCCGATGCAGTCGCAGCGGCATGCAGCGGTCCGATGAGGCCGGCGCCTGTGCCGACCACGGACTGATACTGCAAGGGCAGCGGCTTGCCGGTTTGCGCTTTCGGCCATGTCATCGACGCCGCGTGCATGGCACGTGGCGCGGAATTTCCTGACGACACGCCGTCAAGGGAATCTGGCGCGATATCGATGAATACCACACCGTGAGCGATCAGCCATTCGCACGTCAACGCGGCATTGTCGGCAAACGCCCGAATGATCTCGCGATCGTTGTAGCGATAATCGGGAAAGCCGTTCGATTCGACCACGCTCCAGTCGGTCAAGTCGCGAAACAACAAGTCGGGCGAATCGACAATACCGAACTTATTCTGTGCCGCCGTGCCGCCGCCAAGGACGACCGAGCCGCCACTTACAATGGCATGACCACCGACGTGACTCTCGGCTTCGACGAGGATGACCGTACAACCCGCTTCTCGAGCCACGATTGCCGCAGGCAGCCCCGTAGCGCCGCTGCCGATGACGACCACGTCCGCTTCCTTGTCCCAGTGGATCGAGTTCGAATCGGACCGCGCTGCGACGCTTTCCGTGGCAGCACCCAACGCCAGTGACCCGATGCCGAGCGATCCACCGAACAGAATGTTGCGGCGACGCAGGGAGCCGATCTTCTTTTCTTTTGAAAATGCGCTGTGTTCAGTCATCGGGATCGCCTCGTCATCGCTGTCTGGCGGGCAAAAGGCGACGAGCCCTAGCCCGGTAGCTTATAGCCGTTCGCCTGGAATGCCTTGCCGAAGTCAGTCAGGCCTGGACCACCATCAGGTTGCGTGTGGCAAGCCGCGCACGGCTGGCCGGTCTGCGCGGCATAGGTGGTTGTTGCCCGCGCCGACCGCGGGATTGCGAGAATTGCAAGGCAAGGCGCAATCACGAGGGCGCTGATCATCACGACCCTGGCGACGATCCTTGCGTTGTCGTTTGCAACCCCCAAAGCCATGGAATTTCCGATCGTCACGATGAGGGGCAACTTCAAGTTGCTTCCTGCAGGGCCTCGTCGTGATCCCAGTGGCCAGAACGGCCATAGTGGTAATAGAGACTCCGGTCGAATTCCGCGTCCCAC
The DNA here is from genome assembly GCA_903970185.1 of Gammaproteobacteria bacterium. Lineage (GTDB taxonomy): Bacteria > Pseudomonadota > Gammaproteobacteria > Burkholderiales > Burkholderiaceae_D > CAJCIC01. The sequence continues at coordinate 13,456 of CAJCIC010000055.1, read as the reverse complement.
TCGGTGTTGGGATCATAAATGGGTGCCCTTCTGATCGAGTCTCGGCTCAGATTGACCGATATCATTTCGGTCGTCCATTGGATTGCCGTAATCCACGTTGGAGCGACGAGCACCTTGTGACCCAGCCACCAGTTGCTGGTGTCCACGATGAGGTAGCGGACCGCCCAGGTCTCGTCGTCGACCAGGTAATCTGCGACATGTCCAATCTCGCCGTCGGTGGCTTCAATGTGATAGCCGGTCACCGCCTTGCAACTGCGCAGGTGCGGGTCGTCATTTCGATGCCGAGCGCGTTCATAACGCAAAAGGGACTCCCGCTCCTTCTCTTGCCTGTCGCCCATGTATCCGGCGTAGCCTGGAAACAATGTGTAGGGGTATAAGCCTTCAGCCCAAATTCCGCGCCCGTTCCAGTAGTAGGGATAGCCATAGTGGCCCATGAATTGTTCCTCGCTTTCGCGGGAAACGGGCTCGTCGGTATTGATGCTCGGGCTGCTCTTGATCTGGCTCTTGCTGATGGAAACCGGAATGCTGTGTTTCGACCATTCGGGGGGATGAAGCGAAATGGGCGAGATCAAGACTTTCCGACTTTCCAGCCAGGAACCTGCGTCTACGACCAGGTAGCGGACCACCCAGGCATCATCATCGAAATAAAAATCCTTGACGTGACCGATGTCGCCGTCGGTTGCACGAAGCACGAAGTTATTGAGATCTTTGACGCTACGTAACATGTCCGTGGCCTTTCGAGAGCGCCTTCAATTCGGCGCTCAATGAATTTGGGAATCTTTGTTTTTTCCCGCAAGCCGCTCACCAGGTGGTGAGCCGGGGTCTGTAAAAATGATGGCAGCCGATCGCGCCCTCGTCTGTTCGCTCGCGCACGGTCATTGCGGTTCGCGGCGACGACCTTCGCTTTCATCGCAGAAACCGTGGGACGCCCGAACGGTGCATTTCGCACGCGCGCGACCTCCCCATACGTACTGATGCCGCATAGGCGATACCGTGACCCAACGCCGCGCGATCGGGTGGGCAAACCCTCGCTTGACGATGAGCGCTGGCTTGCGCTGCACTTCGGTACGGCCTGGCGTCTACTGCTTGCTCTCGGCGTCTCCACGCGGAATTTCTCCCTTCCTTTCGGCGTCTTTAGCCGAAGCCCTGACAGCGGCGCGGCTGTTGGTGTCCTTGGGTGCATATTGGTCTTCAGTGCCAAATCCGCGTTGCGTCATGGGATCTCGAATCGCCTTCGCCTCGGCGCGCACTTCCGATCGCGACTTGGTCGATGCGGCGGCCGGGGCTCGGGGAGCAGCAGCCTGGCCCCGCGGAATTTGCCCTGCCTTCTCAGCCGCCCTCGCGTCGGCTCGCACTGTGGCGCGATCCGTGGTCGGCGGGATGCTCGCTGGAGCTGTCGGCGCGGCGGTCGAGGGGGGCGGCGGTGCAGTTTGTTCAGGGGTCGAGCTCTGTGCGAATCCAATCGAGGTCATGCCGCCCAAGGCGAGCGCGGCAAAAAGCAGGTTTACACGAATCTTCATGAATGTCTCCAGATCAGGTGCCGCCACGTGGTCGCACATGCGAGATTGATTTCTGCGCGCAGGGACACCTCAGAACATTTCTCATTTGATATCGCCAAGCTTCTTTGTGTCTGTTCGCTAGCGCGCTGATTTATCCTGCGGCGACACGTTAAGCACCAGGCCAATGTAAAGGGCAGACCGAGATCAACCCCCTTCCTTGGATCGGAAGCGAAGTCCGATTTCGAACTGCGAGGCGCCCGACCACTATGTCGGGCATCGTACCGACACCAAGCTAATCAGCGCTGACACTGCGTTTTTGCCTGCGAGCACAGAGTTCCCACCGTCCCCTTTTAGCCGATCGAAGCCACCATGCCTTCCCTGTTTGATCCCATTCAGTTTGGAAACTTTTCTCTTCAGAACCGTGTTGTGATGGCGCCGTTGACCCGCAACCGGGCAGGCCCGGGCCGAACGCCCACGCCGCTCATGGCCACCTACTATGCACAACGAAGTAGCGCAGGCCTGATCGTTTCAGAGGCCAGTCAAATCTCTGCGGAAGGTCAGGGCTATCTGGATACGCCTGGGATCTATAGCTCGGAACAGGTGCTCGGATGGCGCAAGACGACAAACGCCGTCCATGCAGCCGGCGGAAAAATTGTGATTCAGCTCTGGCACGTCGGGCGAATTTCACATGTTTCCCTTCAACCCGGTGGTCAGCCACCTGTCTCGAGCACCAGCCGCAAGGCTGTCGCAAACACTTTCACGGTGAATGGTTTTGAGCCAGTCTCAGCGCCGCGCGCACTGAGGACCGATGAAATGCCGCGACTGGTTGACGACTATCGCAAGGCGGCGAGAAACGCGCTGGATGCAGGTTTTGATGGCGTTGAGGTGCATTGCGCCAATGGCTACCTCCTTGAGCAGTTCCTGCGCGACAGTATCAATGATCGGACCGATGCGTACGGGGGTTCATTGGAAAATCGCACCCGCTTGCCACTTCAGGTCCTCAAGGCAATTGCAGATGAAATTGGTCCAGGGCGTACCGGGATCAGGATGTCGCCCGTGACCCCTGTCAACGACGCTGGTCAAGACAGCGATGCCCTGGGCCTATTCAATTATTTTGTCGAGCGCTTGGCGGCAATGAATCTCTCGTTCGTCCACGTCATCGAGGGCGCGACCGGAGGATCTCGTCTGGACGTGCCGTTTGATTTCGCCGAGCTGCGTGACCGATTCCTAAGCGGCAGCAAGTCTGGCGCGTGGATAGTGAACAATGGCTACGATCGTGCCATGGCGATGGAGGCGATTGCGTCGGATTCAGCGGATCTCGTGGCGTTTGGCCGGGCATTCATCAGCAACCCGGATCTCGTGAGCCGTTTGCGGCAAAATCTTCCGCTCGCACCCCTTGACGCGAGCACGCTCTACGGTGGGGGAGCCGCCGGCTACACTGACTATCCCATGTTCGAAATGGTGCCCGAGGTCGGCTAACAGTCGACCCTACGGGGCGGCACGAAAGCGCAAGCGTGCTCGGCCGGCGGATTCAGCCACTGTGAGGCGAGACGACAATTGCGGGAGCTCGTCCAAGTGGCGCAGATCCCGGCAGCCTTGGACCGCCGCAGTCAATTGAAAACGCCTAAGTGCGACACCACACAGACATCGGGCTTCGGTGGAACGCAAGATGCGCCGTTGCTGTCTTACTCGCAACGCCAGCGGCGGCTGACAACGAGCGGCCAGCGCTATTTGCGATCAACCCGGTCCGGGTTGAGGCGCTGAAGCAACGCCGCCTAGCGGCCCGCGTGGTACTGGATTTCACGGTCGCAAAAGACACGCTTCTGCTCTTGGCTGCGGCCAGCCTCGGGTCCACAAGGGTCTTTGAACCACAAACCGCAACCGCTTAGCGTCGGATCCCATTTGGCTACGCGCAACATCGAGCACTCATTAGGCAACGGATAAAAACATGAAACTAGTCAAAGAAAGAGACCGTGACAACACTGCAGCAGCGAACCGCGCTGCCATCCACGGCGCACGCTTACGCACGCTCGAGGCCATCTTCAGGCATCCGGCGGCACATAACCTGGAATGGATGGATGTCGTCGAGCTTGTCAAGGAAATTGGCACGATGGACCAAAAGGCCAGTGGCGAATATGACCTGCTCGTCGCTGGCAAACATCATCTCATGCACAAACCCCATAGCAAGGATCTTACCGGGTCCGAGGTCGCCGATCTGCGCCATTTTCTTCAAGACGCGGGATGGTCACCCGAAGCGCCGTCCGAGCCTGCGCCCGAACCCGAGCCGGCGGCGCCCACTCTCTTGGTCGTGGTCGATCATCACGGCGCCAAGATCTACCGCATTGACGCCGCTTCTGGCGAGGCGACAGGCAAGGTGATCCACCCCTACGACCCGCATCACTTCCTGCATCACTTGAGCCATAAGGGCCAACCGGAGGAGACGGGCCAGCGCGCCCCGGAAGACATTACTTTCTACAAGCGCATTGCTGACGCCGTGGCTGCTGGCGGCAAGATCATCGTCGTGGGCCATGGCACCGGCAAGAGCAACGCCGCCCACCACCTGACGCAATACCTGCGCGTGCACCATGCCAACACGTACCAACGCATCGTCGCCGAGCTCACTGCCGACCTCTCAAGTATTACGCCGCCGCAGTTGCTGCAATTGGCGGAGCACTACTGATCGGCTGGGACAGCGACGAGGGTGATGCTGGCGCCGGCGCGCACGGTCAAGTTCGAAATCGATGCGCGCCGCGTCTCTCGCGTGGCGGCCTTCTGCCCGCGGTGATCGACCACGTGGAAAGATTTATCGCTTATGTGCGGCGGCGAACTGAAAGATTCACCGCTTGCAATAGAGTAAGCCTGTCGCATGCTTTCTCGCATGCGCAAGGCGCTCCGATGAATGGTTCTCCGTGACTTTGGGAAGTCTGATCACTCTCAAAGCTGGCATCTCGAAGTCAACCAGTTTGATCTACCAACTTCCAGGGAGCACGACTTGGGTAATGCTCTCACGCCCGATCCGGTAACGATCCGGGTCTCAGCAGCCGCGCGGCTTGACCGCCTTCCGATCAGCCGGTTTCATAAACAGTTGATGTGGCTGCTTGCCTATGTATTCTTCTTTGAGCTGGGCGACCTCAACAACTTCGGCTTGGCTGCGCCCGAGTTGCGGCTGCAATGGCATCTGTCGATTGAAACTGTCGGATTCATCACGTCGGCAGCGTTCGTCGGGATGTTCGTCGGCGCGCTTGGCGGCGGCTGGTTCTCCGACAAGCTGGGTCGCAAGAAATCCCTGATCGCAACCACGATGTGGTACTCGGGATTTTCGCTCACCAATGCTTTGGCGTGGGATGAGACGGGATTGCTCGCGACGAGGTTTCTCACTGGCGTGGGTCTGGCTGCGATGACCGTTGTCGCAATCACCTACATCAGCGAGATGTTCCCGGCAGCCAAGCGGGGAACCTACCAAGGCTGGGCGATGGTGATCGGATTGTTCGGCATTCCGTTTACCGCGCTTGCAGCTCGCATCTTCATTCCGATGGCGACCTTCGGATGGAGACTGGTGTTTGTGTGGGGTGGACTGGGTATCTTTATCATCATCTTTACGTCCAAAATCGAGGAGTCGCCGCGCTGGTATGAAAGCAAGAAACGATTTGCCGAGGCCGATGCGGTTCTCGACCGTATCGAAGCGAAGGTGATCGCGCAGTCAGGCCCACTTCCGAAAGTTGTTGCACCGAAAACGCCAGCGGATGCACCAGCAGCCGCTTCCGGAGGCTTGTTTTCGTCGTTCTATCTGAAGCGAAGCCTCATGCTGATCGGCGTCTACGTCTTTCAGACACTGGGGATCTTCGGCTTCATGGCGTGGGTTCCAACCTTGCTCGCTTCCCGCGGATTCGGGGTCTCGCAGGCACTTCTTCTTGCCTCGCTGATGTATATCGGCGCGCCGATTGGCGCAGTCATTGCCGCCATCATTTCGGACAAATGGGAGCGCAAGTACCTGATCGCCATCGCCGCGCTGATCATCGCTGCATTCGGAATCCTCTATGGACTCAGTTCCAAGACCGTTCCCATCACCATCTTCGGTTTCCTGGTTGCGATGTTCCTGCAAGTGTTCGCACCGTTGTTGTACGCCTATACGCCAGAGATTTATCCGACTGCGGTACGGACTTCCGGCTCTGGCATTGCCTACGGTGCCGGACGCCTGGCCAATGGTTTCGGCCCGCTACTGGTTGCCTTCCTGTTTACGAAGTTCGGCTACGAAAGCGTTTTCGTCTACATCGCAGCGATGTGGATCCTGGTTGCCGTGACGGTGACGGCTTTCGGGCCCAAGACCAGGGGAATCTCACTTGCCTGATGGAATCGTAACTGCAGCCAACGACGCGCTGCCTCACTATGCCGATGTCGATGTGCTCGTCATTGGAGGCGGGAATGCCGGCCTTGCTGCCGCGCTATCTGCGCGCGCAGGGGGTGCAGCAAGCGTTCTCGTCGTTGAGAGCGCGCCGCGCGATTTCAGAGCCGGCAACAGCCGCCACACGCGCGACTTGCGCTGCATGCACAACGAGCCGACAAAGGTGATGTCGGGCAAGTATGGCGCAGACGAGTTTTATAACGACATCCTGAGCGTGACGGGAGGCAAGACCGACGAGGCGCTGGCGCGCATGACCATTCGCAAGTCGGCCGAATGTCCAGCCTGGATGGCGGGCCACGGCGTTCGATTCCAGCACGCTCTTGAAGGAACCCTGCAGCTTGGCAGAACCAACGCCTTCTTCCTGGGAGGTGGCAAAGCCATGATGAACGCCTACTATGACGCAGCCGAGCAGGCCGGAGTGCGCGTGCTCTACGATGCCGAGGTCACCAACTTGCGTTTCGCGGGTAGCCGTTTCCAAAGTGCCGATGTACTGCTCGCGGGCCGAGGCGTGTCGGTGACGGCAAGGGCCATGGTCGCCGCGTCAGGCGGGTTCGAGGCCAACCTGGATTGGTTGAAAGAGGCCTGGGGGCCGGCGGCCGACAATTTTCTGGTCCGCGGAACGCCCTATAACAAGGGCAAGGTCTTGCGCTTGCTCCTTGACCATGGCGCGGCTTCGGTTGGCGAAGCGAAAGCGGCTCACATGGTCGCGATCGATGCGCGTGCGCCGAAGTTCGATGGCGGCATCGTGACGCGACTCGATTGCGTGTCACTTGGCGTCGTCGTCAACAATCTGGGGCTGCGCTTTTATGATGAAGGAGAGGATTTCTGGCCGAAGCGCTACGCCATCTGGGGCCGCCTCGTGGCCGAGCAGCCGGATCAGATCGCCCATTGCATCATCGATTCGAAAGCCACCGGAAAATTCATGCCGTCGGTATTTCCGCCGGATCGCGCTGACTCCATCGAGGAGCTTGCAAAAAAGATGCGCTTGCCCGTCAGTGCAGTGAAGTCCACGATTGACGCATACAACCAGGCCGTGCAGCCGGGTACTTTCAACCACGATAAGCTCGACGATTGCCACACAAGTGGATTGCAGCCAGCAAAAAGCCATTGGGCGCTGCGCATTGATCAGCCGCCCTATTTTGGCTACGGCCTTAGACCCGGACTCACATTTACCTACCTTGGACTGAAAGTCGACCAGCGCGCTCGCGTACTGATGGCAACGGGCCTTCCTGCGGAGAACATTTTTGCGGCGGGAGAAATCATGGTCGGTAACGTCCTTGGAAAGGGCTACGCCGCGGGGGTGGGCGTCACCATCGGTACCGTCTTTGGCCGGATCGCAGGCGAAGAAGCTGCGAAGATGACGAAGGCGTCAATTCCCGCCGCACGGACTTTCAAGGGAGGGATTGAGAATGTTGCCGCCTGATCTCCTTGAGGAGGGCCAGCATCTGATGACCGTGTGCAACGCCTGCCGCTATTGCGAAGGCTTTTGCGCGGTCTGGAAGGCGATGGAAAGCCGGCTCATTTTCAAGGAGGAGGATCTTAACTATCTCTCCAATCTTTGCCACAACTGCGGTGAATGCTATTACTCATGCCAGTACTCTCCGCCCCACGAATTTGCCATCAATCCGCCGCAGACGTTTGCCAAGCTGCGGCTCTACTCCTACGAACTGTACGCGTGGCCGGCACCGCTTGCAGCTGCGTTCAAGAGAAATGGCACGCTTGTATCGATTCTCACAGCCATCCTGCTTGCGTGTTTCATGATTGTGGGCAGCCTTGTTTTCGGCGGCAAGCTGTTCGTGCCGATAGCCGGCGGCGACTTCTACAAGATCATTCCCAAGACCGTGATGCTTGCCAGCTTCGGCGCCGTTGGGCTCTTTGCTGCGGTGGCGATGCTCGTTGGTTTTGCGCGTTTCTGGAAAAATGTCGGAGAGTCTTACCAGGACCTTGCAAGGCCCGCTCCTCTAATGCGGGCGGTAAAGGACATCCTGGCGATGACCAACCTCGACAATGATGGCGAGGGCTGCAGCTATCCGGGCGAAAAGGCGTCGCAGGCGCTGCGCTGGTTCCATCAGATCACGTTCTTCGGATTCCTCTCGTGCCTGGTTGCGACCACAGCGGGCGCGGTCCAGTCCGATATCCTGCGCATGCCGGGCATTCCAGCGTATGTCAGCGTGCCCGTGTTCTTCGGCGCGCTCGGAGGCATTGGCCTGATTGTTGGCCCGATCGGCATGCTGGTCCTGATGCATCGCCGAAACCGTCAGCTCGCTGACGAAAAACAAAACGGCATGGATGTGGCTTTCATGATCTTGCTCCTGCTCATCGCGGTCAGCGGACTGCTGCTGCTCGGGCTGCGAGAGAGCGCTGCCATGGGCGTGCTGGTCCTGTTGCATCTCGCACTCGTGATGACGCTGTTCCTGACCATGCCTTACGGAAAATTTGTGCACGCCATCTATCGAAGTGGCGCATTGCTGAAGTGGGCGCTCGAACGCTCTCGAGCTGCGGCTGCGAAGGCAAAAGTGATACCGATCAAAATCAGCACCGCCAGTCACTGAGGTGCGGCGCGCCAGGCATTGCGCCTGACAATAGACCAGGTCTTTAAACCACGGGCGTCACGGCGTGAGGCGCCCGTGGTCGCTTCAGTTACGCTTTAACGGTTTCTTTCTTGCCGACGAGATCGAACAGATCGGTAAGTTCGATCGCCTCTTTCTTTTCGAGATCCGCAATCACCTGAATGATTGCGGCGCGACGAGCCGCTGGTACTGTGGCAGACGTGAGTGCATTGAATTTTGCCACGACCTGCTCCCACGACATGGGCCGCGTATAAAACCCTTCGTAGTCATGTTTTTCAATATGCATCTTCTTGCCGCTGTTGAGTTCAACCTCGATCTTGCAGGGCATCGCATCCGGGAACTCGTTGCTATAGGACTTCTTCGGTCGGATGGTAACTTTCTTCAAGAGTTCTTGCACATCCGATTTCAGGATTCGGCCGGCTGCATACTGCTTCGGCGTGACGTCACCATCGAGAAGTGCCACAGCGATCATGTACGGCAAGCTGTGATCAGCCTCTTCCTTGGTCTTGACGTGGGTTTTGTCGCCGTCGTCGCCCCCTCCGATGATGTTGAAGGCGACGTCGAAGATCTCGACGTCAATGGCCTTGATCTCGGCCACGACAAGTTCCTTGTTCTGGCGAAGATCGAGGACGGCTTCCATCGCTGTCTGGGCATGAAACTCCGCGTTGAATTTCTTGATATCTGTTTTCAGGACCATTTCAAGGTCCTCTTTCGCCCAGTCGATGTGGAATTTCCCGGTAATGGCGTCCATCAGACCACCCTTGCCCTCAAATACACCGAGTGGCCCGGTGACGCCGCGCTTGGCAAGGAAAGTGACGCTGGTCGCGCCAAACGCCATGTTGGGGTAAGCGAGCCCTTTCCAATTGGAAAGATTGCCAGACCGCGTTACACGTAAGCCGTTATACGACGCGCCACTCATGGCAATCGCGTTCGCGACTTGAATGGCGGTGAGATCCAGCGCCTTTGCAACGCCAGCTGCGCAGGCATACGCGCCTTGAACCGTATGATCGAAGTCTTTCGGTCGAACGGGTGCTTTTGCAGAAAGGCGACACTGAACCTGATAGGCGACAGCGGTCGCAGTCATGAAATCCTTGCCACTGACCCTCGCGTACTCGGATGCGGCCAACACAGACATGATGTTGTCTGCAGGATGGCAGGTCTCCTGTTTCGCAACGTACGAGTCCATGAAATCCAGATAACGCTCAGCCGCTGAATTGTAAAATGCCGCCTGATCGGGTGAGGTCTTGCCGCCCCCGACAAGGCTCACAAGGGGTTTGCCGCCAAATTCATCGATTTGCGCCCTGAGCGCTTTTAATGGTGGCGCCTCAAGTGCGGCAAACGCACATCCGACCGCATCCAGGATGTGCGCTTTGAGTTGCTGACGGGCAGGGACAGAAATATCCTCGAATTTGGCCTTGACCACGAATGCTGCGAGCTCTTCGACGATGGTCTCAGGAGCTGCGGGGATGTGTTGCGAGTTCTTTGTCATAGGGGTTCCATGGTTGGGTTGACTGCTCTGCTCAAGCACTCATATCTGGTCCGATCCGGCGGCAGCATTGCTCTTGATTTGCAAAGCGTCGTTGATGACTGCCAATGGGTGCAGGCGCATTGCTGTCGCAAGTGTCCTTGAGCGTTGACTGTCTTGATCGCAGCAGTAGATACGTTTGGCATCGGCCCGTCCGTGGCCCAGCGCACGGACGCGACGTCATTGACGACGCAAGCGACCTGTTCAGACAAATGCTGATGTGCCTAGGAGCTAATTCGGCCTCGTGGACAGCGTACCGACGGACGCAGTGCGAAAAATTCAACCAAGACAGCCGCGCTTTGTCGCCAGCACATTGAGATCGCGCCAAAGCGGGTCGCGGCCGGACTCGACATCAGTCGCAGATGACAAGATCAAACCAGGACTTGGCACACGGCGGTTGTCCTTTCCGCAACCAGCCTTAATTCGGCATCGTCGTGCTAAATTCAATTGGCGCCGTGGTGTCGGCGCACTGAGAGGAGCGTCTCATGAAAATCATTCTGCTCGTCTTTGGTGTCTTCCTTGTTCTTCTTTTCGCGCATTGGTTCGGACAGGGCACGCTCGTGTTCCCCTGGCCACCCGAGAGGCGCCCAAGTCAGCGGGCCGATTGCGACTTGAGCGCTGCCACGGCGGCCGCTGGATCGATCAGATTACGTCTCCCGTCTTCCGACTTGGTCGCCGTCTTCTTGATCAGGGCGATCGCCTCTGGGGGCGTCAGTTTAGGATCGACCGCAAATAGCTTTCCGGCGAGGTTTGTCACCTGCGGCGCTGACATCGACGTTCCCGATAGTGCCAGCGATTGGCCTCCGGGGATCATGCTCTTCACCTGATAGCCGTTGGCATCGACGACGACCGTCGGCCCGTAACTGGTGAAGGACGCTTCGTCCCCCGCCTGGTCGACGGCGCCGACACTGATGAGATTGGGCAGCTGAAGGCCCGCGGGGATCGATTCCGTGAACGAGGCATTGCTATCGCTATTGCCAGCCGACGCGACGAACAGGATCCCCGGCGCAGATGCCATGGAAGACTTCAGGCCATCACGCTCGATATCGAAGAGTTCACGGGCCATGGTCTTGCGCTCTTCGGCGTCCTTGCCGATGCCACATTTCTCGAGCTCGCTCTGATAGCTCTTGACGTTGGCACCCCAGCTCATATTGACGACGCGTACGTGCTGCGCCTTGAAGAACTTGACCGTTTCGAAATCCGCCTTCACCGACCGTTCGACCAGCGCGCGAGTCGGACAGGGATCCGGCACGAGCTTGTAGGGATAGCTGATGCGTGCCACGGCAATGCGCGCGTAAGGATTTCCGGCGATCGCAATGCCCGCGACGTGGGTACCGTGCGCCCAGCCATCGATCATCTGGAGGTGTTCAGTCATGCTGCGAAACGCCTCCGGCTTTAGAGTGCTGAACAATTCCTTGACGCGGTCGGCCTCGGGCGACTGGATGTTCGAGCGAAGATCACTCAAGCCCTGGAGGTAACTTTTTTCGAGCGGCAATTCCGCTGTCACATCCGGCGGAAGCGGCAGCAGATTACCCGTGGTGCGGCGCGACTCCAGGTCGTAGGCGATCACGGCCGGCCGCCCTTTTGACAGGTCGATTCGACCCGGATAGACATCAGTGTCGACACCGCCATCCCAGATGCCGATGTTGACCGGGGCGTAACCCGCATCAGCTTCGAGCGTGACGTCGCGAGCCGCCCAGATATCAGGCTTGACGACTGTGTTCGCGTCCAGATAGTCCTGGTACGTCTTCGCCAGCGGCTTCGCAAGCGGGAGGCTCACCGTCAGGAAAAAACGCGCCCCGGTCACCTGCGGGGCAAGCTCGCTGCTCAGCGCATGGTTCTTGTCGACCACGGGCTGGAGCACCTCGCGCAGCTGACCAATGAGACGTCCTTCTCCTGCGAGGGACTTGCCGGCTTCGATTTCCTTGACCGACTCCTCCACCGTCTTGAAAGGCAACGGCGCAAGTCCTGCCGACACCTTGCTTGTTACTGCCGTCTGAAATTCGGGGCCACTGGTGTTGCCAGTGGCGCGCGCAGCATCGATGAAGGCACGAAACTCGAGACCGGAGAGAAGCTTGGCGCTGGGCTTGTCCTGCAGGTCGCGCACCGCGAGGCTCTCCTTGTAGGCGTCGTCATAGCGACCAAGCAGGAAATCGATGGTCGCCGCTTCTAGAAGCAGCCCGCGCATGGTCGCCGCGTCGTCGATGTCATAGCGATCGAAGATGCCTTGTAGATCGGCGCGCCGCTGCGTGGCGAACGCCTCGTAGCCCGCCTTATCCCTGACCAGATCCTCGATCGATCCTGTCACCGGATACGAAAACGGCGGCAGGTCGGCGGCGCGGGCCAGGTGAGTCTTGTCGGCCCCATCTGCGTCGACGACGAATGTCAGCGCCGCAAATGCGACACCAGACGAAAGGACAAGGTGACGCAATGCTTTCACTACGGTCTCCTCGGAAGATGGGAAGGAGTCAGCTCATCGGAGGAGAAATGTAACCGATCTTGCGGCGCGTTGCGATTCGAACGCGCGCTTCAGTCCTTCTGCAAAGGTACCCGACGTCGAATATCCGATGCGCGAGCGAACCGTAACCCTGACGGAGTGCGGCCGAATTTGCATTGGCAGCAAGAAAATCAACTTGAGTCAGGGGTTGCCGGACAGAACGTCGGCATCAGGCAGGAGGACGACCAGATCTAGCTGGTCTTCTTCATGGACTACGATATTGGCTATTTCGATCTCGAAGCGTGCCGAGTAGACCCGGTGGCTAACCCCTTCGGTGCGAAAGTAACAATGTCTCCCGTATAGTTTGTAAAGGATGTGTCCGGTACAAACCGCAAAGAAATAAATGCCGTGATGACCCGTGCCGCTCGTTGGAATTGATTCTTCCCGACGCCTCCCGGATGCCTCCCGATGGACCTCCCGTCGGGCCAGTGTTCGTTACTAGAACTGAGGCAGTGCTCTCCCTCCGTACAGAGGCCGTACCTCGTGAGACGTTCCCAGCCGCGGGTCTTGACCGCGCGAAGGTCGACGACCTCCTGCAGGCGACCATGCCAGACTCATAGCTGCGCAAGGGAGGCAGCTCTACCGCAGAAGCTCGGAAGCGCCCAGCTGACGTCGCCGGGTGCTGGATGTTGTGCTTTAATGGACGGCTTATTGTACATTAAAGGCTTTGATAGGCTACTAGGTACTGCTTTTCGTACATATAACAGATTGCCAATCAACGTACCTGTGCTATAATTTAAGTACGGTTTTCGGTACTCAATAAGCCAGTTTTCGTTATTAAGTACGACTTTCTGTACACTAAAGCAAATGAATCGCACCACGGAAGAATTGCAGGCCCTGCTCGGCGAGCGTATCCGCGAATTGCGCCTGCAGAAGAACCTCACTCAGGTCGAGCTCGCGCGCCGGGCCAGCGTCGAGCGGCGCCAGGTCATCGCACTCGAGAAGGGCGAATCGGCCAGCGTG
>CAJCIC010000054.1 GCA_903970185.1 Gammaproteobacteria bacterium | reverse complement strand
CGCCTCGTCCTGAAAATGCGGCAGGCGGATCGTGCCGATCACAAGCGCATGCAAAACGAGCGAGAGCACGAGCACGGCCAGAAGGCGCAAGAGCGTGCGACCTTTGCGCTTTCGCGGTTGCTCAAGTGCGCGCGGCGCTTTGCTGCCGCCTGCAGGGAAAGGATCGATTTTCACGGTCGTGTGCGAGAAGCGCGCCGGGCAGCTTTTTGCATGCCCGTTCTTTTGGCGTTGGGACAAGCCTGTCATACTGGTCAAAAGACCAGCGCGCCCAAGTGGCATGATACCGCTCACCGCCGCGGCAAGATTCGCCACACGGGGACGAAGGAGCTCGAATGTCGAAGAGATCGAAACCTGGCGGCTGGCCCGAAATCTTTCCTGCAGCATTTGGCGGTTTTCTCAATCCGCAAGAAGGCGAGGCGCCATCGCCTTTTGCCGAATCGATTTCAGGCGGCATGGATTTCATGAAGGCGATGATGGGCGGCATGCCGACATCGGTGCCCGGTTTTGTCATGCCAACGGTCGATCTCGACGAGCTCGACAAGCGCATCAAGGATCTGCGCGCAGTGGAGTCCTGGCTCGAACTCAATGCCAACATGTTAAGGGCCACGATCCAGGGGCTGGATGTCCAGCGCAACACCATCGCCGCGCTCAAGTCCTATGGCGGTGCCGGCACTGCCATGGCGAAAACGCTGGCCAATCGCGTCGCAGCGCAAGGCGATGCGCTGGCAAAAGACGATGGCAGCAAAGCCGAGGCGAGCTCCCTTCACGGCGGCCACGTTCGCGCCAGCTGGCCGATGCCGCAGGCCATGCATGCGCAACATCAAGGGGTACCCAGGGCGGCTCAGGAGGAGTTCGCGCCGATTCAGCGCGCAAGCTCCGCCAAGGGCAAGCGCTCGAAAACAGCGGCCAAGGCCAAGGCCAAGCCGCAAGCTGCAAAGGGCCGCAGCGCAATCGATGCAGGCGCGCCGGCCACGGCCTGGATGAATTTCCTGCAGGACCAGTTCGCGCGCGTTGCCAAAGCGGCCGTGGCCAAGGCGCCGCCACCTGGCAGTGTCGCTGCGGCGCCTGCGAAGGCGGCCGCAAAGAAGGTCGCGCCGCGACGAAAGAGCGCGCGCAAGAAGGCGCAGGCACGTCGCGTTCTGGCGCCCCGGGCATAATCCCGGGCGAGCCAGCGCCCCGATCCGTTACTGCCCGTCCGCGTCTTTTGCACTCTGGCAGCCGAATCGGTCGATTGGTCGCAAGCCGCGTGATCGCGGGCATCTTGCGCTCTAGAGTTCGTCCATCAAAGCCGCGAGGCACACGAAAGGACGATCATGAACACGAGCTATCCGAGCAGAGGAATTTCCAGGACCGTTGTCATCTCGATGCTTGCCGGCGCCTTGCTGGTGGCTGCAAGCCTTGGCAGTGGTCATGAACGCAAGACCACGGTGAAGACCTTGAGCCCAAGTGCAAATGTCGCGGCCAGCGCGCAGGAAATGAGCGAGGCCAAGCGCGTGACGCTCGAGCGCGTGGTCATCGTGCGCCATCGCACCAGCGTGTCGCAGCAATAGGGGCGCAGTCCGTTGGCGTTGCTATCCTGCGCTGACCTGCTTCATTGGCCCGCAGATTTTTTTGAGACAGCGTTACAAGGCAGTCGATTCCCATGAGTTCCACCCCGCCACCCCCAACACCGCCGCCAGGTCCTGACAAAGGCCGCCCCGAGGGCGGCTTTGCATCTCAGGCCGCGAAAAGTTTTCAGGTCCAGACCAAATCGATCGCGCAAGAGTTCTATGAACGCTTGATCGACGCCATGCCGCACTTAAAGGCGTTTAACGCCAGTGTCGCTGCCTGGGTGACGCAGGCGAGCTGGACGCGCCTCGGGCTTTTGGGCTTCGTCGTCCTCATCGCCAGCCTCATCATCGGCAACATCCTGGGCGTTGATGATTCGATCGTCGTCGACGGCGGCCCGCCGCCCAAGAATGTCACGATCGAGGTGCATGACGACGCCAAGGGCGTCTCGATCGTGCCGATGATCGATGGCAAGAAAGGCAAGGTCGTGACCGTACCGATGCCGCCCGCACCACCCCCGCCAACGCTTCCTGAGTCAGGCGCTGCGGCAAGCGTGCCTGGCGCTCCTGGCGCACCTGGCACACCCGGCGCACCGGGCAAGCTTGCGGCTGACGACAACGGCCTGCATTTCGAGAAGGACGGCAAGCGCATCACGATTGACGATCATGGCGTGCACGTCGAGGACACCCGTGCGCCCTCGGCTGCAAGTGCGCTTGATGCGCAAGCCAAATCGGCCCAGGCCGCCGTTGATGCCGCGCAAAGCGCCGGCGCAGAAAGTGATGCGGCAAAGGACAAGCTCGAGGCGCTAAAGGCGCGCGCCGACGCACTTAAGGATCGCGCCGAGGAAGAAGCCGAGCGCCAGAAAGAGTTCCAAAGCGACGTCGAAAGCGCGATTGCCGACGCCAAGGACGAACTGCAGGATTCGATTGCCGAGAGCGTTCGCGCCAACCAGAAGGTCACGGTCAAGCGTCGCGAAAGCGTCGCACTGTGGGGCTTTTTCAAGGTCCTCCTGACGCTGGCTTTCGCCTACCTGGTGGCCATCAAGGTGTCGTCAACGACCAAGCGTCGTGCCGATGCCATGGTCAAATCGGCCGCAGAGGTGGCAGAGCAGGAAGGCTTGCAGCGCCAGCTGCTCGAAGCACGCTTGCAGACCATGCAGGCGCAAGTCGAGCCGCACTTCCTCTTCAACACCCTGGCATCGGTGGACTACCTGATCGAGACGGACCCGGCGCGGGCCTCGACCATGCAGAAAAACCTGATCCAGTACCTGCGCTCGGCGATGCCGCAAATGCGCGGGGCGGCGACCCAGCTCGGGCGCGAAGTCGACCTCGTGCGCGCCTACCTGGAAATCCTCAAGGTGCGCATGGAAGAGCGGCTGCAGGTCGTGATCGCCGTCTCCGACGGCCTGCGTTCGGCCGATTTCCCGCCCATGATGCTGCAATCGCTGGTTGAAAATGCCATCAAGCACGGGCTCGAGCCGAAGGCCGAAGGCGGCTCGCTTGCCGTCACGGCCGAGATTTTTGATGGCAACCTGCATGTCACGGTCGCCGATACCGGCCTGGGCTTTGCCGCTGGCGGCGCTCCGACTTCAGGCGGCGGCATTGGCCTTAGCAACATCCGCGAGCGCCTGGCGCTGCTCTACGGCGGCAAGGCGCGCATCGAAATCGCGCCCAACGTGCCCGCCGGCACGCGCGTGTCGATCATCGTTCCGTACCAACCCGTGGTCATGAAGGCAGCGCAGCCTTTTGCTGCCGGAGAGAAAAAGGAGCCAACATGAGATTCGCATTTCGTCTTCTGGGTCATCTGCTTGTCGGCCTCATCATTTCAGGGGCGATCATCGGCGCGGTGTTTGCGCTTAACGGCCTGGGTGGCGACCACCTGGTCTGGGAGGACGACGTCATCGACGGGCCGATGGCAACCGTCGTTGTCGTCGGCCTGGGTGCGCTGGGCGGCATCGTCATTGCGCTGGTGCTGGCACTCGCCCTGAGCGTTCTCGGACTGATCGTGCCGCTGCTCATCGGCATCGTGCTGCTGGCGGTGGCGCTCGCCGTCGGCGCCGGTCTGGCGAGCGCTCTCGCCGCGCTCGCGCTGGTCTGCGCGCCGGTATTGCTGCTTGGCGTTGGCTGTGTTCTACTCGTCCGCGCATTGAGCCGGCCGCGCCTTGGCCGGCCGCAACCCCTGCCCCCGATTTAGGACCTTATGACTTCAACCCCGGTGCGCGCGGTCCTGGCCGATGACGAGCGCTTGATGCGCGAACAGCTGAAAAGCCGCCTGCGCGAAGTCTGGCCTGAACTTGACATCGTGGGCGAGGCCAAGAACGGTGCCGAGGCCGTGGCGCTTGTCGCCAAGGAGTCGCCTGACCTGGCATTTCTGGACATTCGCATGCCGGAGATGACCGGCATCGAAGCCGCGCGCCAGATCGCGGGCATGTGCCAGATCGTCTTCATCACGGCTTACGACCAGTATGCGGTCGAGGCGTTCGAGCACGGCGCCATCGACTACGTGCTCAAGCCCGCCGAGCGCGAGCGTCTTGCCGTCACCGTGGCGCGCCTGAAGCAGCGCCTGCAGGCGCAGCACGGCGGCCCTGGCTATCTGGCCGAGGCCGAACGCGTCAGCCATGTGCTCGGCGAATTGGCCGACCGCCTCGCCAAGGCGCCAGGCGCCGAGACCCCGGCGCGGCCGGCCTCGCTCAAGTGGATCCAGGCCTCGATCGGCCAGGGCCTAAGGCTGATCCCGGTCGATGACATCCTGTTTTTCCAGTCTGACGAGAAGTACACGCGGGTGCAGACGGCGCAGTTCGAAGCGCTCATCAAAAAGCCGATCCGCGAACTCATCGAGGAGCTCGATCCCGACCAGTTCTGGCAGATCCACCGCTCGACGCTTGTCAATACCGCGGCGATTGCCGGCGTCACGCGAGACTTTCGCGGACGCCAGGTGGTCAGCGTCAAGGGGCATACGGAAAAACTCGAAGTCAGCCGCACCTTTACGCATCTTTTCAAGCAGATGTGAACGTCTTGGCCCCGGCGCGCAGCGGCCGCGGCAATTCCTGACGTCTCCCTGGAATCCAAAGTCGCTACTGTTGCGTATCAATCAACGAACAGGCATTTGGCTGTACAGGTTGTGCTGCGAAGCGACTCGGACCCGTCGGGCCGAAGTACCATGCCGGAGTGCCTCCCCTCCCTCTTGCGCTCCGGGACGCTTCGCAGCCGTTTTTTTCAGGCGGTGCGCGATTCGTGAGTCCCGCCAAGCGCATGCCAGGAAGGTGAGGTTTGGGGGAATCGGCCAGGGGGAATCTTGAAGATTGCAGTTGTTGGTGCGGGCATTTCGGGGCTTTCATGTGCATGGCGTCTTGCGCGAACGCACGACGTCACGCTGTATGAAGCCGGCTCCTATTTCGGCGGTCATACGCACACGGTAGAGGCTACCGTTGACGGCGTGACGCATCCGGTCGATACCGGTTTTCTGGTGTTCAATCACCGCACCTATCCCGAACTGACCCGGCTTTTCGAGACCCTTGACGTTGAAGTTGCGCCCTCGGAGATGACTTTTTCAGTGAGCGTGGGCAAGCCGCGCGAACGCGCGCTCGAATGGGCCGGCACGAACATCAATAGCGTTTTCGCCCAGCGCAGCAACCTTGCCCGGCCGGCGTTTTTGCGCATGCTGTATGACATCGTGCGCTTTAACCGGCTGGCAACGCAGATGGCTCTCGCAGGCGAGGCCCGGGCAGGCGCGGAGAGCCTGGGCGATTTTCTCGCGCGCGAGCATTTTTCCGACGCCTTCACGCTCTGGTACCTGCTGCCGATGGCAGCAGCCATCTGGTCGTGCCCGACGGCCACCATGATGGCTTTTCCGGTTTCGACCTTCGTGCGCTTTTGCCACAACCACGGACTGTTGCAGGTCACCGACCGGCCGCAGTGGTACACGATCAAAGGCGGTGCCCGCAATTACGTTGCGCAGATGCTCAAGGCGCTTCGCGACACCAGGCTCAATGCGCCGGTGCTTGCGATTCACCGCGGCGGCAGCGCGAACGGCGCAGTCACCGTTGTCACCCGCAGCGCACGCGAGCACTTCGATCATGTCGTGCTCGCCACGCACAGCGATGACACGCTGAAGATGCTTGCCGATGCCTCGAGCCTCGAGGCGCGCCTGCTTGGCGCCATCCGCTACCAGAAGAACCATGCCGTGCTGCACACCGATGCCACGCTCCTGCCGCGCAGGCGTCGCGCCTGGGCGGCCTGGAACTATCAGTGCCTGCCCGCTGCCAAGGCAGGCACTGAAGATGTCTGCGTGCACTATCTCCTCAACCTGCTGCAGCCAACGCCATTTAAGCGCGCCCTGATGGTCTCGCTCAATACCATCGTGCCTCCCCGCGACGAATGCGTGCTCGAAGAGTTCGAGTATTCGCACCCGGTGTTTGATGCCGCGGCGATCGCTGCGCAGGAATCGCTTGCAGCGCTGCAAGGCGAGCGCTCGACCTGGTTTGCGGGGGCCTGGACCGGCTATGGCTTTCACGAGGACGGCCTGCGCTCGGGGCTTGCCGTGGCCAACGCCATCGACGCGCTGGTCCCCATGGCCAGGCAGGGCCTGGCGCCACGGGCGAGGGCGGCATGACCGCGAACCAACCCATGATCGGCTTTGGCAGCGTCAGGCACCGGCGCTTGCGCCCGCGCATTCACGCTTTCGCCTACCGCGCGTTCTTTTTCAGGCTGCCGATGCGCACGCTCGCGGCAGGTCCGTATCGCCACGGCTTGTTCTCGCTGCAACGCCTGAATCTTTTTAGCGTGCGCCATCGCGACTATGGCTTGCGCGATGGCTCGTCGCCTGTGACGTGGATCGACGCCATGCTGCGCGCGCACGGCATCGAAGACGCCACCGGTGAATTGTGGCTGCACACCTTTCCGAGGGTGTTCAACTACGTCTTCAATCCGGTCAGCATGTGGTTTTGCGAGCGCGCCGACGGTGCGTTAAGGGCCGTGTGCTGCGAGGTCAACAATACCTTTGGCGAGAGTCATTGCTACATCCTCTTTCACGACGATGGCTCGCCGCTTCTGGCAGGCGAAGCGCTGATCGCAAGAAAGCTGCTTCACGTCTCGCCGTTTTGCCGCGTCGAAGGCGAATACCATTTCCGCTTCATCACGCACGAGGCGCGCTCGGTTGCGCGCATCGACTACGACGACAGCGAAGGGCCGCTGATCAACACCAGCATCAGCGGCACCCTGGTGCCCTTGTCGAGCCGCGCACTGATGCGTGCGCTATTCGCCTATCCGGCGTTCACCTTCGGCGTGCCATTGCGCATTCACTGGCAGGCGCTGCGGCTTTTCGCCAAGCGCGTGCCGTTCTTCTCCAAACCCGCACGTCCTGTACTTGAGGTCTCACGATGAGTTCCCAGCATCTTTCCAATCCTTCCGAACTTGGTTTTTCCGGCCCGACCGAGCCGATGCCGCCGCGGGCGCGAATCGTTCTCAAGCTGATGCAAAACATTGCCTATGGCTCGCTGACGGTGACGCTTCCGTTAGGCAGCGTGATGCGTTTTGGCGAGCAATTGCCGCACGCCGAAATCAAGCTGGCCAACTGGAATGTGTGCGACGCGTCGTTCAAGAACGGCGACATCGGCTTTGGCGAGACCTATATCGACGGCGACTGGAGTACGCCCAATCTGTCGACGCTTTTGCGCGTGATGCTTGGCAACCGCATCGAGTTCGAGGCGGTGATCTATGGCACCTGGTGGGGTAAGCTCTGGTATCGCGCCAAGCACCTGCTCAACCGCAACACGCGCACCGGCAGCAAGAAGAACATCCACGCGCACTACGATATCGGCAACGCGTTCTATCGCCTCTGGCTTGACCCCAGCATGACTTACTCGAGCGCGCTTTTCACCGGGCTTACAGGCACGGGCGATGACGTGCTGGACATGCAGGCAGCGCAGCATGCGAAATACTCGCGCATCGTTGCGCAACTGGGCCTGAAGCCCGCGGGCAGGGTGCTGGAGATCGGCTGCGGCTGGGGCGGCTTTGCTGAAATCGCCGCTGCTGCCGGACATCACGTCACGGGCATCACGCTCTCCGAGGAGCAGCTCGCCTATGCCCGCGCGCGCCTCGCATCTCTGGGCGCACTCGAGCGCGTCGATCTTCGGCTGCAGGACTACCGCGACTGCAAGGAGCAGTACGACGGCGTCGCCTCGATCGAGATGTTCGAGGCGGTGGGCGAAGCCTTCTGGCCGAGCTACTTCGATTGTGTAAAACGCTGCCTGAAACCGGGTGGACGAGCGGTCATCCAGACGATTACTATCGATGATGCGCTCTTCGATGCGTATCGCAAGAGTTCCGATTTTATCCAGCAGTATATTTTCCCGGGCGGCATGCTGCCCTCGCCATCGGTGTTTCGCGCCGAAGCCAAGCGCGCCGGACTGGTGGTGGTGGAGGCATTCGCGTTCGGCCAAGACTACGCGAGGACATTACATGCCTGGTTACGATCCTTTGACGCCAACGAACGAGCGATTCGCGAGCAGGGTTTTGACACCCAGTTCATCCGCACCTGGAGTTTTTATCTCGCCTACTGCGAAGCCGCCTTCCATCACGCCAATACCGATGTCATCCAGTTCACCCTCGAAAATCCAGCCTAGCCGCAGGCAATTTGCCATCGGCCTTGGCGCGCTTGCGCTCGCGGCGATGGCAGCAAGCCTGCCTGCGCCTGCGCGAGCCGAGGACGTCGAGGACATTCCGAGTGCGCCACCGCCCCACATCACGGCCGAACTGGGTTCGGCCCACCTGTATGGGGCAGGCCTTTTTCGCTACTTTGGTTTTCACATCTACGACGCCTTCCTGTGGGTCGGCCCTGCCGGTTTCAGCCCGGACAATCCGTACGCCGAGCCCTTTGCCCTTGATATCCGTTATGCGCGCAAATTCAAGGGATCGGCGATCAACCAGACCACCATTGACGAATGGGAGCGCCTTGACATCGCCAATGACCAGACGCGCCACGCCTGGATCGAAAAGCTCGATGGCGTCATGCCCGATGTCGTGCCCGACCAGCATCTGACCGGCATCTTCTCGCCAACCGATGGCTGGAAGCTCTACTCCGATGGCAAGCTGGTGGGCGCGATCCAGGACGTGGCTTTCGCCAAGGCCTTTTTTGCCATCTGGCTCGATCCCAGGACCAAGGCGCCCGCGCTTAGGCAGCACATGCTGAACCTGCCTGCGACCTAGCGTGGAGGCGAGGCTTGATGTCGATGCGCCGATCGCAACGGTGGAGCCGGCGCCAGCGGACAGCCATCGCCTGAGCCTTGGCGCGCTCGTTCGCTATGGCTCGTTTGGCATGCCGCTCGCGCTCGTCGCGCTGCCGATCTATGTCTTTGTGCCGAAGTACTACAGCGACCATTTCGCCGTCTCGCTGGCCTTGATTGGCCAGGTGCTTTTGGGCGTGCGCCTGCTCGATGCCATCTCCGATCCGCTTTTTGGCAACTGGGTCGATCGCAGGCGCAGCACGAAAGGTCCGCGCTGGCTTTGGGGTTACCGGCGCTTTATCGCCATTGCCGTGCCGTTTCTGGCCTTGGGCTACGTGTTGCTGTTTCATCCGCCAGGCGCGTTGCCGCAAGCCACGGCGCACGCGGCAGTGTGGCTTGCGATCTGCCTCATCGTGGTCTATGCCGGCTTTTCGCTCGCCACCATTGCCTACTACAGCTGGGGCGCCGATTTGTCGCCAGCACCCAGGGAGCGCACGCGCATCAGTGGCGTGCGCGAGGCGGCCGGCTTGATTGGCGTTCTGGCCGCGGCAGCGCTGCCGCAGCTTTTCGGCATGGATGTCCTGTCGCTGGTGTTCGTGGTCTTTCTTGTCGTGACGGCCTGCATCCTGCTGGGTTTTGCGCCGCATCCGACGATCGGAGCTGCGCCGCTCTCCGAGCCGATGACGGCGATCCTGAAGATTCCGCTTTCCAATCCGCGCTTTGTCAGGTTGCTTGCGATATTTCTTTTCAACGGCATTGCCAGCGCAATTCCGGCCACCCTCGTGCTTTTTTACATCCGCGACGTGCTCGGCCTTGAGCGCCTGTCCGGGGCCTTCCTTGGCGTTTACTTCATCTGCGCAGCGGGTGCGATTCCGCTTTGGGTGGCGCTCGCAAGACGGATTGGCGAGGCGCGCGCCTGGCTCACGGGCATGGTGCTCGCAGTTGCTGTTTTCATCTGGGTGCTGGCGCTGGGTGCGGGTGCGGTCGTCGGCTTTGGCGTGATTTGCGTCCTGTCCGGGGCGATTCTTGGCGCCGATTTGTCGCTGCCGCCAGCGATCCTTGCCGGGGTGATCAGCCATGGAGGGCATCGCGGCACGCGCGAAGGCGCTTATTTCGGCATCTGGAATCTTGCCACCAAGCTCAATTTGGCCCTGGCTGCGGGCATCAGCCTGCCGCTTCTGGGACTTCTTGGCTACCAGCCTGACGCGCTTGATGCCCGCGGCGTATCCGCCTTGACGCTTTGCTACGCGCTCGTGCCCAGTGCCTTAAAGCTGATTGCCGCGGGTTTGCTGTGGCGCTCGCGTTTTTTTCGGGAAGCGCTCTAGGCTGAATCCGCGGTCGCCGCAAAAACGTAGAAATAACAGGGAAAACGGGCAAACGTCCCCATATTCGACTTCACCACCCGTTCCCGGAACTGGCGGTATGTCACGAAACTTCTGTTAAAGTCAGACACTTACACGATTTTTACCGCCATGCTTTATCCGGAACTCTTCAAGTCGCTCGAGTCGGTCCGCTGGGACATGTCAAAAGACATTCCCTGGGACCAGTTCGAACCTGAAAAGCTCACTGACGAGCAGGCGCAAACGATCAAGATGAACGCCATCACCGAGTGGTCGGCGTTGCCTGCAACCGAGATGTTCCTGCGCGATAACCGCGATGATTCGGACTTCTCGGCATTCATGTCGGTGTGGTTCTATGAAGAGCAAAAGCATTCGCTCGTGCTCATGGAGTACCTGCGTCGCTTTCGCCCCGGGCTCGTGCCCACCGAGGCCGAGCTTCATGCCGTGCGTTTTCCGTTCGACCCGGCGCCGGTGCTTGAAACCCTGATGCTGCATTTTTGCGGCGAGATCCGTCTGAACCACTGGTACCGGCGCGCTGCCGAATGGCATACCGAGCCGGTCATCAAGCACATCTATCGCCTGATCTCGCAAGACGAGGCGCGCCATGGCGGCGCCTACCTGCGCTACATGAAAAAATCGCTGGTTGAGCTTGGCGATTCGGCACGCGCTGCATTTGCCAAGATCGGTGTGCTGATGGCGTCAGCCAAGCGCACCGAGAAGCCGCTGCATCCGACCAATCTGCACGTCAATGAAGCCCTGTTTCCCAACGACACGGTGCAATCGCGCCTGCCTGACCCGACCTGGCTCGAGCACTGGCTCGATACCCAGATCGACTTCGACAAGGAGTGGGAAAGCAAGGTCGTCGACCGTATCCTGCACAACATGTCGGTGTTGTTCGAGCGCAGTTTCGCATCGGTGCAGGAATTGAACCGCTATCGCAAGGAAATCACCCAGCGCATCGCGCAAACGGCAAAGGGCGCGCCGCCGCTTGCCGATGGCGCAACGCAAGGCGCCTGATTCGCAAGTGGTGAGCTCGCAGGATGGCCCTGGCGCACTTAGCCCCCCGGCCTTCGAGCACAAGATCGTAAAGGGCGAAGCGCTGCTGCGCGAGGTCGCCCGCCTGCCGCATCCCTGGGTCTTTACCAACGGCGTCTTTGACGTCTTGCACCGCGGTCACGCCACTTATCTGGCGCAGGCGCGAACGCTCGGCATGGCTCTTGTCGTTGCGATCAATTCCGACGCATCGGCAAGAAGGCTCGGCAAGGGCCCTGAGCGACCCTTGAATGCGGTCGACGATCGCGCAGCGCTGCTTGCCGCCCTTGCTGCCATTGATCTTGTCACGGTCTTTGACGAGGACACGCCGCTGGAACTGATCGCCCGCCTTCGGCCCGACATTCTCGTCAAGGGCGGTGACTACGACATGGATGCGCTGCCCGAGGCGAGGCTGGTGCGCGGCTGGGGCGGGCGCGCGCTTGCGATTCCATTCATTCATGCGCGCTCGACGACGGCCCTTGTCAGCCGAATTCGCGCGACCGCTACGCCATGAACCTTGCGCCCCTGGTTGAGACGACGCGCGGCGTCGATCCTGCCCTGGCCACGGTCGAGAACGTGCACTTCGGCGCGATCGCCGTCGTCGATGTCGCGGGCAAGCTCGTGCAGTTTGCTGGCGATCCCTACTTCATGACCTATACGCGTTCGGCCCTAAAGCCGTTTCAGGCCCTGCCGCTGATCGAAGACGATGGCCTCGCCCGGCTCGGGCTCGAGGCGGCGGACCTGGCTCTTTTTTGCGCGAGCCACTCGGGCGAGCCTTGCCACACCGAGCGCGTTGGCAAGATTCTCGCTCAACTTGGCTTGTCCGAAGCCGATTTGCAATGCGGCTGCCATGTGCCGACCTATTACGCCACGGTGGGCGAGAAGCCGCCAGCGAATGCCCGCTTCACGCAGCTGCACCACAACTGTTCGGGCAAGCACGCCGGCATGCTGGCCTGGTGCCGGCTGCATGGCGTCTCGCATCAGCATTACCTGGCACACGACCATCCGCTGCAGGCGCGCATCAGGGGCGCTTTGGCGCCCGTGTTCGGCCTTGACGCCGGACGTTTTGCCGAGGGCATCGACGGCTGCTCGGCGCCCAATTTCGCCATGCCGCTGGCGTCGCTGGCACACTTTTATGCCCGCTTGGCGCAAGGCGCGAACGATACCAATCCAGAAGCGTTTGGATCGATTTTTGATGCCATGACGACCTACCCCGAACTGGTATCGGGGGTGGGGCGCACCGACCTGGCCTACATGTCGGGGGCCCCTCGCGACTGGATCTCCAAAGCCGGAGCCGACGGCGTGCAAGTCGTCGCGTCGCGCTCCCATGGCCTTGGCATTGCCATCAAGATCGCCGATGGCGCCCCGCGCGCCCTTCACACCGCGATGGTGGCAACGCTTGAGGCGCTAGGCCTTGCCACCGAGGCGAGCCGGGCCAAGACCGAGCCCTGGCGCGAGCCCATGATTCGCAATTATCGCGGCGTGGCAGTGGGCGCCGTGCGCGCACGCATCTGCCTTGAGCGCGCGTGACCGTGCGTGGCCCGTGTGGCCTGTACGAGACCGTACGAGACCGTACTCAAGGATTGGCAGCGTCGTGCGCACGCGCCATCGTGCAGTGCAAAAACGCCCTTCATCTGATTTGAGGTAAGCCGCCTGTCCTTAAGCCGGTGCTTTGACGACGGGGCGGGACGTGGTACGCTTTAGTACCACGCATCTGCCCGCGAGAGCCCCTATGTCTGCACTTACCGTTCGGCGCCTTCTGATCGATTTGGGCGATGGCTTTCCACGGCACTGGCACGGCGGCGATCCGTTTCGTTCGGCGCTGTTTGATGCCTTGTCGATGAGTTTTCCGGTCGGTGAACAATTTTTCATCGATTCGGTAAAGAAGGGCGTGGCTGCACTTGACGCCGGGACGCGCGAACGCTTCGCCGACGATCTGAAGGGTTTCGTCGGACAGGAAGCCACCCATCGCCATATCCACGGTATTTTCAATGCCCAGCTCGAGAGCCAGGGCTACACCAACACCTGGCAGGAGCGCGCGGCCCGCCGCATCGGCTATATCGCAGCGCTCGATGCGCGCCACCAGGTCGCCATTACCGCGGCCTACGAGCACTACACGGCGATCCTCGCCGACTGGCTGCTCGCCAACGAGGCGCAGATGACAGGCGTCGATGCGCGGCTGAAAGCCATGTGGCTTTGGCATTCGGTCGAGGAGTCGGAGCACAAAAGCGTGGCCTTTGATGTCTATCAGGCGCTAGGGGGCACGCCGTCCTGGCGCATCCGCTGGTTTTTGCGCTGTTCATTCTTTTTCTTTACCGACCTTTTTCGTCAGACCGCGCGCAATCTCTGGCATGACGGCGAACTGTTCCGCTTGCGCACGCTGAGGTCGTGCCTGAGTTTTCTTTTTGGCCGCCATGGCATGGTGCCGCATACGATACGCCCATGGCGTGCCTATTTCCGGCGTGATTTCCATCCGAGCCAGCTTGACAGCTCGCCTTTGACCACGGCGTGGCTGTCGCGTAACGGCGACGCTTTCAAGGTCGTGGGCGCCACCTAGACCGGGCAATAAGGGGGCTGTGCGATGATGCAGCCCACATGTCCCTTGATTCCCAGTCGCTAACGCGTGGCGCGCCGCCGCCTCTTTTTGCGTCCGAGCTCGATGCGCAGGATAGTCGCGGGCGCCTGCTTCACGGCATCGCGCTGGCCGTCGCCGCCAAGGGGTACGCGGCGACCACGATTGCCGACATCGTCGCCAGTGCACGCGTCTCCAAGCGCACCTTCTACCAGCATTTCAGTGGCAAGGAAGCGTGTTTTTCGGCGCTCTACATCGCCGCCAGCACGCACGCCTTAACCGTCTTGCGCGATGCCGTGAGTGACGATCTGCCGTGGCAGGTCCAGGTCGAGCGCGCCATTTTGGCCTACTTCGAGACGCTCGCCGAGGACCCGGGGCGCGCCCGCACCTTGTATATCGAGGTACTGCGCATGGGCGCGCCCGGGCTGGTCTTGCGCCGCGCCGTGCATGCACGCTTTGCGCATTGGATTGTCGAGGCCGTCGGTGCCTCGCGGGTGGCAAGTGAGGCCGAGCAGGCGATGATGCTGTCGCTGGCCGAGGCGGTCGTCGGCGGCATTCACGAGCTCGTGCTCAAAGCCATCGAGGGCGACACGCCGGTCAATCTGGCACCGCTGGTTGCGCCCGCAAGCCGCCTGGTCCGTGCGGTTTTCAAGGACGCGATCGCGGACTGAAAAGGCGCCTTGGCGCTGCGCAGAGCGCTCGTGTCTGCCTGTCGACACTAAGTACACGCCGTTTTTGCATCTTGCGGGCCGATTTGCCGTGCAAATTGGTAACGAAATCTCCAAGCTCGCAACTTTTCGACCGTCCGATGTCCAATTCGATGTCCTGCCATCGATCCTGGTGGCGTCCTCGAGGAGTGATTCGATGGTCGATGCAGTGGATCTCTACAAGGCGTGCCTATTCATTCAGGACAATCTGGATGCCGATCTGTCCCTGATGTTCCTCGCGCAAACGGTGGGCCTGTCGCGATTTCGCTTCCATCGCGTCTTCAAGGCGTGGCGCGGCGAGACCCTGCACGACTTCGTCACGCGCCTGCGCATGGAGCGCGCTGCATTCCAGCTGAGCTACCCCGTGCCGCGCTCGAACCGCCGCAGCGTCAAGGCGATCGCCTTCGCCTCGGGCTACAAGAGCCTGTCGTCGTTTAGCCACGCTTTTTCCTCCTACGCCCAGGTCAGCCCGCGCCAGTTCCGCTACCGCATGCTGCACGACCGCGCCCTGTTCACAAGGCGTGGCCATCTCGCCGCGCTGGCCGGGGCACGTTCCGCATTTTTACCGCCGGCAGCGCCTTTTGGCAGTTTTCTCGTTAGCGTTCGTGACGAGCCTAAGCGCGATCTGGTCGTGATCGAAAGCGCGGCACCGGGCTACCGGCGCGCGCCGCTACTCGCCTTCCCGGGGGCCGCTCTCTATGGCGTGGAGTCGATGCCAGGCCTTTTTGCCAGGACCCAAAGGCGGCGCGGATTGGCCGGTCGGGCAACGCCAATGGCGGCAATTGCAGTCGATACGGGGGTCTGGGAACGCGCCGTGCAATCCGGAGCAGTAGATCGCAAGACGGTGCGTCGCGCGACGCTGACTCTGCAGCCGGGTCGATACGCTACTTTGGAAGGATTTGGCAGCGTAGCCAGGCTCTATCGGGAGTGGCGGCGCGATTTCGACCGCTGGCTTTTGGCCAATGGCGAGTGTCCGCGTCCGGATCAGGTCTTTGTGCGCTTTCCCAACGGCGCGCCAGGGTCCTTGTCCGAGGAAGTACAGATGACACTTTACATTCCCCTTGAGCCGGTGGCCGAGCGCCCCGCCATGCGCCGGCCCGTGCCGGCGCGCGCCTATAGTCTGGGCTAGCCTCTTTTTTTGCCCAGACAGCGCGCGGTCCAAGGAAGGCCGCGCGAGCGGTCTTGAGATGGACAGGGCCTATGCCCGAAACAATCTCCAGAAAGGAGAAGGTGCCACCATGCCCGTGCAGCCCCGCCTGCTCAACCTGTCGACCTTCATCAATGAACATCTGCGCGAGGACCTGACACTTGAGGTTCTGGCGCAGCGGATGAATCTGTCGCCGTTTCACTTCCACCGGAAATTTCGCGCCTACTTTGGCGAAAGCCTGCACCAGCACATCAAGCGCTTGCGGCTTGAGCGCTCGGCGCATTCGCTGCTCTACCGCATGACTCCGGTCAGCACGGTTGCGAAGAATTCCGGCTACAAGACGCTTTCGGCCTTCTCGCATGCGTTTTCGGCCCATTTTGGCGTCGCACCGACGCGCTTTCGCGATGTCATGATGAAAGGCCGGCTCGCCGCCGACACGGAGGCGCTGCGCAAGCGCCTCGCCGCCGTTGGCGTTGAGCGCATCGCGCCGACACGCATCGAGGTCGTGGCCGACAAGACCATCGCTTTCCTGCGCGCCGAGGTCAAGGCGGCTGATGCCGCTGACGCCGTCTGCCTGGCTTTGGATGAATGGAAAAGCCTGGTTGCCGGCACGCCCACGGCCGCCCCGGAAGCGCGCGGCGAGATGGTCGTGGCAAGCGTCGATCTGTTCGGCATTCTGACCGGCTCAAGCTTTCGCCTTGATATCGGTCGCGAATTGAACGGCACCGAGTCGCAACGCGCGGTCACCGGTACCGAGACGCTGGCTCGCGGCCGTTACGCCGTGTTCGAATTCCGCGCAGCACCCGAGCGCGTCATCGACACGGTTCAGGCGGTCTATCACCTGTGGCTGCCCGAGGCCAAGGAAGCGGTGCGCGCACAGGCCAACTACCTGACCTTCACGCGCGAGGGCGAGCGCGAAATGCGCTTTGCGCTTTACGTACCGCTTGAGGATGTCGCAGCGGCGGGGGGCAACGAAGCGCTGCTTGCGCCCTCGGTTGCAGAGACGGCGCATTCATGAAGGTCCTGATTGGGGAACTGGCTCTTCAATTCGCCTAGTTTTGCCATCAGGACCGGATCGGCGGGGCGGATCTGGTAGTAACTCTTGGCAATCGTCGAGGAGCGCTCGCCGGTCTTGGCGTTTTTCACGCCCTGCTGCGACAAGGTGGTGGCCAAGCCCTTTGCGCCTTCCTCGCTGTGAAAGATGCCAAGCGAGATGGCAAGGTGAAAGGGCCCCGGATCCTGGATCACGAAAAAGTCGGTGACGCCGATGCGCCTGAGTTCAGAGGCGGCATGGTCGGCGTCGGCCTTGGTCTTAAACGGCGGCAGATAGACGATGTAGGTGGCCTGGTCGTCGGCATGACGCACGCTAAGGCGGGAGCCAAGATCTAGCGGCACCAAGGCCTGCTCGAGGCGGCGTGTCTCATCGGCATTAAAGCCGCCAAACTCGATGCACGCCAGCGTGCGCCCGGAAGCAACGGGTGCGGCACTCGCGACGACACTCGATGACGCGGGCGCGTCCGCATCGATGAGCTTGATGCGCTCGGGCTCGATCTGCTGGGCCAGACGCTGCGGATCGTGGCCATCGCGAACGACCGTGCCAAACGCACCCGCCTCATAGCCATACAGGGCGAGATTGGCAGCGATCAGAAACAGCAGGAAAATTCTCACGGCGATGGGGAAGTTTTGGACGCGTCAAAAGCTAGTGCGCTAAGACCGTCAAGCACCAGATTATCGGCGAGAATCGTCGCAAACGGCAGATGGGGCGCGATCACCGGCGCAGCGCCGCCAGTGAGGACGCAGCCAAGCGGCGCATGATCCTGGCCGAGCAGCCGAAAAATGCGCTCGATCGCTCCGGCCTGGGCGTGCACGATGCCGGCGCGAATTGCCGCGTGGGTCGAGTTGCCGGTGACGCTGACCTGCGCCGCCTCGGAAAGCCAGATGGCGGGCAGCTGCGCCGTGCCGCTCGCCAGTGCCGATGCCATGAGGAGCACCCCGGGCAGGATCGCGCCCCCGGAAAAATGGCCGCGGGCATCGATGAGATCGAGCGTCGTTGCCGTGCCAAGCGACGCCACCAGAAGCGCGCCCGGACCAAAGCGCTGGCGCGCGCCGATCATCGCGAGCAGCCGGTCAGCGCCAAGCGTTTTCGGCTCGGCATAGCCGTTGACGATGCCGCCAAGCGATTCGCCAGCGACAATGCGCCTGATCTGCGCCTGTGGCCAGAACGTCCTGAAGAGCCCAAGGGCATCGGCGGCGAGCGACTCGCTCGTCACGCTCGCATAGAGCAGTTGTTCAACCGCTTGCGCATCGGGCTCGCTACAAAGCGCGCTTGTCAGGCGCAGCCTCGCCTCATCGTCTAGCCGCTTTGCGCCGTGATGGTCAAGAAAGCCCTCGGTCACGCACGCCTTGTCGAGCCTGCGCCATTTGAGGCGGGTATTGCCGATGTCAACGACCAATGTCGTCACGCCGAGGATCTCACCGAGACATCACCGACGACGACGGTACGCATGCCTTCGCTCGTCTCGACCAGGAGCCGACCCTGCGTGTCCGTGCCGCGCGCGATGCCGCGAACCAGCGTGGCACCCCCTTCGATGAGCGAAACCTCGGCGTCCTGGAATGCATGTGCCGCGTTCCAGGCACTCACCATCGGCTCGAATCCGTCGCTTGCAAAACGCTCCAGCCGCAGCGCCAGGCCGTTCGCGATATCGGCGATGAGCTGATTGCGATCAAGCGGCTGCACGGCGCCCGCGGAGAGCAAGTCGGTGCTTGGCAGGGCGTTCTCGCGGCTGGCCAGCGCATGTGCGCGTTCGGCATCGGGGTAGACATTCAGGCCAACACCAATCACCACGATCGACTGCGTGCGACTGGGCGCGTGAATTTCAACCAGGATGCCACCGACCTTGCCGTGGCCCGCAAGCAGATCATTGGGCCACTTCAATTCCGCCTCGACGCCATGCGCAAGCAGCGCATCACGCACGGCCAGGCCGCAGGCCAGGGGCAGCCCGGAGAGCATCGAGGCAGCACGCTTGAGACTGAGCGCAAACGACACCGTAAGCGACGATCCCGGGGCGCTAACCCAGCTGCGCCCCATACGCCCGCGCCCTGCGGATTGCAGTTCAGTGGCAAAAATGGTCATCGGCGCATCGAGCGCGCCATTGCGCGCAGCCTGCAGAAGCCTGGAGTTTGTCGAATCGGTCAGTGCTGCGACATGAACGTCGGCAAAAAGCGAATGGCAAACGCATGCGGCTTCAATGGCAACGGCATCGAGCGCTGCAAAGGGCGCGCAGCTCAGGCGATCGTCAGCGTGCCTGAGCTTGAGTCCCGCAGCGGCCAGTAGCGCAAGCCCGCGCTCGATGCTCGCAGGCTCAGCCCCGGTCTTTCGCGTCAGTTCTTCGACGCTGCGCGGCTGGCCATCGGCCATCACCTGCAACAAAGGCGCAAGCGCATCCGGATCGACATCAAGGGGCTCGGAACTCAGCGGCTTCATGGCGCTCGATTGTGCCACCCTACAGGCAATCGCGTGCCAATCGCGTGCCGCCCGGTCTTATCATGGCTGCATGAAAAGCGCTCACCTGCCATCGATGGCGCCGGCGAAGATGCGCGCGGCGAAAAAGGAAGAGTCGGCAAGGCTCATCTGGCAGCGTCGGCCGTCGATGCTCGCCCGGCTTGGATTTCTCTGCTACTTCGCGCTGATCGTCGATGCCAGCCTGTATCCCTTCACCGGCTGGAGCGACAACGGCATCGGCGCCTTTGACTATCTCTTCGCACCGTGGCCGCCGCATGCGCTCGAATTCGACATCGTCGTCAATCTGCTGGGCTATTTGCCGCTGGGCCTCTTGGGCGTGGCTGCGCTCTACCCGACCATTCGCAGCGGCCTTGCCGCAGTGCTGGTTGCCCTCGGAGCCGGCCTCGCGTCGCTTCTGCTTGAGGCAGCGCAAAGCTTCATTCCCACCCGGGTGGCCTCCAAGGTCGATCTCATCACCAATTTCGCCGGTGCCCTGGCGGGGGTTGCCATCGGCCTTGTGGTCACCGAAGCCCTGCTCGATCGCGGCCGCCTGCGCGCATGGCGGCTGATCTGGTTTGAGCGCGAAGCCAGCGCAGCCCTGGTGGTCTCGCTGCTGTGGTTCGGTGCCGTGCTGTATCCGGAGAGCTACGCCATCGGCTGTGGCGCGCTGATCGCGCCGCTTGCCAAACAGTGGTCATCGATTGCTGCCTTGGAGACCCGTCTTGCCGAAGCGTGGGGCAGCAGCGCGCAGATGTTCGAGCGCGTTGACGCGATTGTCTCGGGCTGCTATCTGGCGGCGGCACTGCTGCTTTTTGTCGATGCCGCGCGCAGCGCCGCGCCACGCCTTTGGCTGATGGCGGCCTTTGTGGTCCTGACGCTTTTTGCCAAGACCATGGGCGCGGGCTTGACCTATGCACCGAGCGAGCCGTTCATCTGGATCACGCCAGGGGCGATCTATGGCTTGAGCGGCGCCGTCGTGCTCGCAGCGCTGGCGCTACCGCTTCGCCCCGGTCTCAAGCGCGCCTTGGCTGCGCTCCTTCTCGTGATTGCACTTGCACTGGCCAACTTCGGCCCGACAAACGTGTACTTCGATGCTGTCTCGCGCAGCTGGGAGCGCGGGCGCCTGTTGAATTTTTACGGCATCGCACTGGGGCTTTCGCTTGCCTGGCCCTTCATTGCGCTTGGCCTTGCGCTATCCCGCCGCTCGCGTCAGCGGCAGGCGGCAAGGCGACGTACGCGAATGCAGGAATGAGCGTGGGTTCGCGCCGGTATAATTGGCGAGTGCCGCGCCTTGCTGCCCGCGCGGCGCTGCGCAACCTTCTGCCTGATTCCACTCGAAGGTGAGCCAACGCCGGGGCTTTTGGCATCTCCCGCGCTGATTTTGCGCCAAGCAAGCCAGGGGATCGTCGTTTTGTGATGCGCCCGGACTTCCTCGATGGTGATCGAACTTCGTTGCCCGTCGCAAGGCATCGATGTTGAGTCCGGCACGAATGGGCCGGGCCACGCCAAAGCGTGGCCAAGAACAAAGGATGGATACCGATGTACTACAAGCACCA
>CAJCIC010000053.1 GCA_903970185.1 Gammaproteobacteria bacterium | reverse complement strand
GCTGCCTGCTTCGCGCGTTAACCGTTCTCCACCGCCACAAGGCAGGGATAAAAGTAAAAAAAGCTCCAGTGCGCAGATTTCAGCATGCGCTCACTATAGCTGCCGATTCGGGGCGCTGGCAAGCAGTCGATGCGCTCGGTGCGCACAAAAACCTCATTTTTGCGGATTTCCACGGCGCGCTGGCGCTGCCGTCTTGCCGCGCGGGCGGCTGTATTTGTCGCACCAGGCCAAAAATTCGCGGTACCAGAGCCTGGAGTTCTGCGGCTTTAGGATCCAGTGATTCTCGTCGGGAAAGAACACCATGCGGGTGTCAACGCCAAGCACCCTAAGCGTGTTGTAGTAGGCCAGGCCCTGGTAGTAGGGCACGCGGTAGTCGAGCTCGCCGTGAATGACAAGCGTGGGCGTTGCGAAGCTTGCGGCGTAGTGGTGCGGCGACTGGGCAAGAACGCGCGCTTCGTCCTGCCACGGAAAGGCGCCGAGTTCCTGGCCGAACCAGTAGTAGCCGTCCGAGCCCATCATCGCCACCCAGTCGTAGCAGCCGGCATGGCAGACGTAGGCCTGATAACGGCCATTCTTCACGTTGCCGTTCATGTAGGCGACCATGTAGCCGCCATAGCTGCCGCCGGTGGCGACGACGCGTTTGGCGTCGATGTAGCCGGTCTTGATCATGTAGTCGGTGCCGGCTTCGACATCGGCAAGCTCGCGTCGTCCCCAGTCACCGTTAATCGAGCTGATGAAGTCCTGGCCCCAGCCGGTGGAGCCGTGATAGTTGACCTCGGCCACGACGTAGCCGGCAGCCGCAAACAGCTGGGCATTCCAGCGCCAGTGCCAGGCGTCGCCAAAGCAGGTATGCGGGCCGCCATGGATCACCTGCATCAACGGCCATTTGCGCTTCTTGTCAAAACCTGGCGGCTTGATGATCCACATCTGCACCGGCTCGCCTGCAAAGCCTTTGAGCGTCACCGATTCGGAACTGGCGAGTCTGATCTTTGCCAGGATGGGGTCATTGAAGCGCTCGATCGCGCGCTCGTTTTCACCGTTTGCAGCGCATGCAAAAAGTGAGGGCGGGTAGGCGATCGCGGCGCGCAGGTAGACGAGCGTTAAGCCGTCGGCAGAAATCTGCATCGGACCCGTGGTGCCGCCGTGGCCTTTGCCGCGGCACACTTCCTCGGGCGTGCCGCCGCGTGCTGCGACCCGAAAGAGCGGCTGGATTTCGCCTTTTTCGGCCGAGAAATAAATCTGCTCGCTGTCCGCTGAAAAGCGTACCGGCGCGTTCACGCCGAAGTCCCAGGCGTCGGTGATGGGGCGCACTGCCGCATTCTTGACGGTGATGAGGGCAAGGCGCGCCTGCTGGTTGTGGGCGCGCAGATAGTCAGATGCGAGGCAGGCCAGGGTACTGCCGTCTGGCGCAAATGCCGGATATTCGTGGCTTGGCGCCTGGCCCGCCGTCAGGTTTCTCGACTTTTTGGTCTTGATCTCCAGAAGCTGGATGTCGCAAAAGGCCGGTGCCCCGGGGTCACGCTCGCGCTGCTCGGTAAACGCCACATGACGGCCATCCGGCGCGATGTCATACATCGACGCATCCGGGTCTTCGGGGGGCAGGAAGTGGCGCGTGCCCGAAAACAGATCATGCGCCTTGCCGCCCTTCGCATCGACCACCCACAAGTGGGCCTCGCGTCCGCGCGGGCGCCAGTGGTCCCAGTAACGGTAATGGTTGTTGTCGATGACAAAGGCCTGCACCTTGTCTTTGCGCTCCTTTCTGCTCTGCTTGTTTTGCGCGTCTTCGCCGTCCAGGCCCGGCCACACCCAGGAAATGAAGGCGAGGCGCTTGCCGTCGGGAAACCAGCGGATGCCCGACACGCCAGTCTCGAGGTGCGTGATCCGCCTTGCCTCGCCGCCATCGACATCGATGACGTAAAGTTGGCTGCTTTCGGGTTTGTCCGTGCCGGATTCGCCATCGTCCTTGCGGCGGCTGACGAACGCGATCTGCCTGCCGTTAGGCGAGAAGGCGGGCTCAGCATCATGCTTGCCGCGCGTGAGCTGGCGCTGGACGCGTCCGTCAGTCGAGAGCAGCCAGAGATTGGAGCGCGCCTCGTTGCTTTGCATGTCATAGCGCGTGACCGCAACGCAGGCCCACGCACCATCAGGCGAGACGGAAGGCGCGCCAACGCGCGCCAGGGACCACAGATCATCGATCGAGAACAAGCGCTTTGCAGCCATGGCCAATTGGCGCCCACCGCGGCCGGTGTGCGCGTTCAAAAACGCGCATCATAGCTGACCGGGGGCATGGCGCCGGCCTAGGCGCCGGTGCCGCCGACCGTCAGGTTTTCGATCAGGAGGGTGGGCTGGCCCATGCCGACCGGTACACTCTGGCCGTCCTTGCCGCAGGTGCCAATGCCCTGATCGAGGGCCATGTCGTTGCCGATGCGGCTGACCCGCGTCAGGGCGTCAGGACCATTGCCGATGAGCGTCGCGCCTTTGACCGGGTAGGTCACGCGGCCATTTTCGATGCGATACGCCTCGGTCGTGGAAAAGGTGAACTTGCCGTTGGTGATGTCCACCTGGCCGCCACCGAAATTCACGGCATACAGCCCGTCTTTCACCGAGCGGATGATGTCAGCCGGATCGTCCTTGCCGTTTTCCATGACCGTATTGGTCATCCTTGGCATGGGCAGGTGCGCATAGGACTCGCGCCTGCCATTGCCGGTCACGGCGCTCTTGGTCAGGCGTGCGTTGAGCGTGTCTTGCATGTAGCCGCGCAGGATGCCGTCTTCGATGAGCACCGTGCGCCGCGTCGGATTGCCTTCATCGTCGACGTTAAGCGAGCCACGACGTCCGGGCAGCGTGCCATCGTCGACGATGGTGATGCCAGGCGCCGCAACGCGTTCGCCGATCATGCCGGTAAACGCCGACGAGCCCTTGCGATTGAAGTCGCCCTCAAGACCATGGCCGATGGCCTCGTGCAGCAAGACGGCCGGCCATCCGGGTCCAAGCACCACCGTCGTCGGTCCTGCAGGCGCTGGTCGCGAGTCGAGGTTGACGATCGCCTGCTCGACCGCCTGCCTTGCGATGTTTGCCAGTGTGGCATCGTCAAAGCGCGCATAGTCACTGCGACCGCCGGTGCCCGATGAACCCTGCTCGCGCCGGCCGTTTGCCTCGGCGATGACGGTAAGCCCGATGCGCACCAGCGGCCGCACGTCGGCGACCATCGCGCCATCGCTTCTGGCCACCAGCACGACGTCGTACTCGCCGCTAAGCGATGCCATGACTTGCGTGACGCGGCTGTCGTGCTGGCGCGCCAACGTTTCGAGTTTCTCGAGCATGGCGATCTTGCTGCGCGAATCGAGCGAGGCGAGCGGGTCGCGATGCGGGTAGAGGTCGTGCGCAGCCGCCGACCTGGCGAGCGGGGCGATGCGCACGCGACCTGCGCCTTGCCTTGCGATGGCACGGGTGGTCGAGGCCGCCTCTGTCAGGGCAAGAGCGCTGATCTGGTCGGAATACGAAAACGCCTGGCGTTCGCCCGCGACCGCGCGCAGTCCGACGCCCTGGTCGATGCCGAAGCTTCCGGACTTGACGATGCCTTCCTCCAGACTCCAGCTTTCAAAGCGCGTGTACTGGAAATAGGCGTCGGCGTAGTCCACGCGATGCCGGAAAATGTCGGCAAGCGCGCGCTGGATATGACTTTCGTCGATCCCGTGGGGCAAAAGCAGCAGCTCGCGCGCGGTGGTCAGTGCGGCAAAGGGCAAATCGGCGGGTTTCATGCTTGTCTTTCGTCTACAGGGTTCGGTGGTGCAGGGCTGGCACGCGCATCCGTGTCGTTGCGAGGTGCTGCAAGTCAATAGTACCCGTGATCAGCCCTTCGCCTTCGGGCAAGACCGCGACAACCTCGCCCCACGGGTCGATCAGCATGCTGTGCCCGAAAGTCACGCGGCCGTTGGGGTGCCTGCCGCCCTGGGCTGCTGCCAGCACGTAGCATTGATTCTCGATGGCGCGGGCGCGAAGCAGAACTTCCCAGTGCGCCTTGCCCGTGACATCGGTGAAGGCAGAAGGCACGACGATCAGGTCACAGCGGCCAAGCGCGCGGTACAGCTCCGGAAAGCGCATGTCGTAGCACACGGACAGGCCAATCCGAAGCGCAGTTCCCGCAACCGTGACATCGACTGCCACCGGCGTCGTGCCAGGCTCGATGGTGCGCGATTCGTCAACGGATTGGTCAAGAAAGCTGAACAGGTGAATCTTGTCGTAGCGCGCGATGGCCTGACCCTCGGGATTGAAGACGATAAGCGCGCTGCGCACGCGTGCCGGATTGGCGCTGGCAATAGGTAGCGTGCCGCCCAGGATCCACAGATCAAGGCGCCTTGCAAGATTTGCAAGGCACTCCTGGATCGGCCCCGCGCCCGCGCTTTCGCGAACGCCGACCTTGTCGGTGTCCTTGCTGCCGATGATGCAGAAGTATTCGGGCAAAAGGACCAGATCTGCGCCGGCAGCCTTGGCGTTTTCAAGCAGGACCGCAGCCCTCGCCAGGTTGTCCCCTACATCGGGCGACGAAACCATCTGAATCGCGGCAACCACCGGCAAGCGACGATGCGGCTCGGTCATGGCTTGGCCTCCTTGCCGGGCGCGGGCCCCGGCTGCGCGCCAGTGTCACCTGGCGCAGTCGGGGCGCTGCCCTGCTGCAATTTCTCGGCCGCGCCCGGGCCGGCCTCGGCCGGGGCCGTTTCAGGTGCAGCCGGGATGACAACGCCGCTAGCCGAGGTGGTGACGCCGTCGCGCGTGATGTTGGGGTCGGCCCAGGGACCGGTGACGGTGTATTCGTAGGCCAGCGCCTTTGAGATCGGGTCCTTCAGCAACTCCTGGAAGAGCAGGGTGCCAACGCCGATCGCCGGGCTCGCAAGGAGCGCATAGGCCAGCGATCCGACGCCCAGATTGATCTGCGGCAGCACGCGCACGTGGAGGTTTTGTGTCTCGCGCTCGAGGTCGGCCGAACCATCGAGGCGCACGATCGCTGATGAACCGCGCATCTCGAAGTCATGACTCGTGGCAACGCCGTTTGCGATCGCCGCATTGGCCGTGATCGAATCGAAGACGAAGCCGTTGGCAAACAGGTCGCTGAAATCGAAGGTCAAGCGGCGCTGCATGCTTTGCAGGCTGAGCACGCCAAGCAGTTTGCCAAAGCCCGGATCGACCTTGAGAAACTCGCCGCGCTTGACGTCGAGCTTGAGCGCGCCTGACAAGCTCTTGACGTCGATGGCGAAGGGCGAGCCGCGCCACGTGACGTTGCCATCGACATCTGCCGTGCCGCCCTTGAGCGTGGCGGGCATGCCAAGGCGCTCGAACATGCCGCCGACGTTACCGGCCGTAAGCGTCAGGGTCATGCTGGTCTGATCGGTGCCGGCGCGCGCGCCTCCGCCCCAGGTGCCCTTGGCCTGCAGGGTGGCGTCGGGGTTGGTGATATTAAGTTTGTCCATGCGCCATTCGCGGCTCGAGCCGCTCGTCACGTTGGCGGCGACGAGCTCGAGGCGACCGAGCTTGTGGTCGCGCAACTGGAAATCCTCGGCGATGATGTCAAGCGCGGGAATCTGTGCCGGGGCGGCGTTCGGATCGAGCAACTGCTGCGCTTCGGTGTTGGCCGATTGCGGCACGATGAGGCGCTCAAGGCGCGCGGTCACGCGATTTTGCAGGGCATCTCCGACGCCCGCGGCATCGCGCCAGAGAATCCGTCCTGCGACCTCTGTGGACGTCACATTCGCCTGCCACACGCCATTGACGTGCGCGGCGCCAAGCGAGACCTTGGCGAAGTGCTTGTCGGCGATCTTCAGGTCGTCGATGCGCGCGGACACCACATCGGGCGTGAACACCGATGAACTCGTCGCGTAGTCCGCTGCCACGGCAGCCGGACTTGACGCCGTCGCGCGCGTCGCCAGCTCGTCCAAGACCCGCTTCCATGCGTCGGCGTCGATCGCGCCTGCCGTGATGTTGGCAAAGGCACGGGCATCCGTGATCGTCGCCGGCGCATTGACGCCGTAGGCGACGTGGGTGACCTGCATCGACTGCGTGCTGTCGGCATCGCGCGCCAGTGCGACGTTGAAGACCGTGCCGAGATGGACATCGACCTGGTCGTGCGTCGGAGCTCCCGGGCGTTCGCGCGGGGCACTGATCGTGACGGACAGCGGCAGGCTCGTGGCTGCGGCCTTTTGCAAGGGTTCCGGAAGATCGAGGGCGATGCCGGCAAGCGTCGACTCGATCAGGACATGCGGCCCGTGCGCCTGTGCGCTGGCCTCGGTTGCGCCAAAGGCCGCGAGGTTGAGTGCCACGCGATAGGGTGCAGCGCCGCTCATGTGCGGTGCGAGATGCTCGGCAAACGGAAACTGCGGCACGCGCGCGAGACTTTCTGCCGGCAGGGTGCCGCTGCCGCGGATCTCGAGCACGCGATCGGCAGCGGTCGTGGCATCGAGTTTCAGATCGCCGCCCAGGAGCTTGCCGGTGATGCCCTTGCCGTTCAGGCTCGATTCGGAAAAGCTCAGCTCGCCTTTCACGCCGGCAATCTGCGGCAGCCACTCGAACAGCGTGAGATCGTTGTTGGCAAGTGACAGCCTGCCGTTGACGCTGGCTTTTTCCGGCGTCACGATCGGCACGCCAATGTCGATGTGCATGCGCGCATCGCCGCTTGCGCGGGTCTTCTCAAGCAGATGCCCGGACCAGGCGCTAACCGGGCTGGCGTTGACAAAGCGGATGTAGTTCTGTGCAGCGCCTGCGATGTCGGTAGACAGTTTGACTGCCGCGCTGCGCGCGCCGATATCGTCGACCTTGATGGTCAGTTTCGACAGGTCGTTGTCGTCGATGCGGGCGTGGCTGATGTCGGCTGTGAACCTGTCGCGCTCCATGACGAGGCTGCCCTCGGCGTCGGTCACGGCCGGCCAGCGCGGCTCCTCAACCCCGGCCGTGCCAGGCGTGCTCTCGCTCGATGACCGAGGCTCGGCCGGGATGTAGTCAATCGTCGCGCCGTGCACGCGCGCATCGATTCTGAACTGCTCGTCAGTCTCGCCAGCGCCGCCCTGGCCTTCGGCGGCCGTGATGCGCGCATCGCGAAAGGGAAATTTCTCGATCGGACCGCGCACCGTGAACGCCGCGTCTTCGGCCGTGCCGGCAACAAGTGCGCGCTCGAGGTAGCTCCTCGCATCGGCAGGCAGGGTGATTGGCATGTAGCGCGCAAGCTGGCGCAATTCAAGCTGCGCGATGCGCCCGCTCAGGTTGACCGTACCGGGCCCGCGGCTGCCGCTTTGCGGCCCGTGGGCATAGCTGCCACTGACGCTCGCGCTCAGGTCGGCATTGCGAAGGGTCGCACTTTCGACCTTGACGAGCA
The DNA here is from genome assembly GCA_903970185.1 of Gammaproteobacteria bacterium. Classification (GTDB taxonomy): domain Bacteria; phylum Pseudomonadota; class Gammaproteobacteria; order Burkholderiales; family Burkholderiaceae_D; genus CAJCIC01. Next base: position 27,345 of record CAJCIC010000053.1, on the reverse strand, counting down.
GATTCTCGCCCTTGGCTTCCCAGTTGGCCCGCATCGACATCGACGTCACCGGCACGATCGGCCGCGTGAACCACGCCGGCAGGTCAAGGGTCGCGTCGTGGGCGTCAACCGACAGCGTGCCGCCGCTATCGCTCATCGATGCGCTGCCGTCAAGATTGGTGAAGCCAACGCTGCCATCGCCAGGATCGTCGTCACCTTCGGGCGCGGGCTGGCCGTTTAGGCCCAGACCCTTGAAGTCGGTATTGAAGTGGTAGTGGGCGGGCGCATCGGTCGGTCCATCCCAGCGGTACTGGATCCGGCTCAAGGTGCCGCGCGGCTCGACCTTTGCGATCCAGCTGCGAATGCCAGGCGAGATCGGCAATTGCCGCGCAAGGGTTGCAACTGTCGCAAGCGACAGCGTATCAGCGACGATGCGCCCACCCAAGGCTTCGCCCTTGCGGTTGAAATCGCGCTCGGCCTCGAAATTCGACACGGCGGCCTGGCTGCCGTCGACGGTTTGCACGTGCAAGCGGTCGACCTTCAGCACGTCGCGCGTGGCGGCGCTTGCGACACTGATGCGGCCTTGCAACTCGGCCAGCTGCAATTCGGGCAATTCCTTGGACAGCCGTGTCGAGACATCGGCAAGGCGCACATCGGCAATCAGCGCTGGCAGGCGCGAGAGGCGCCCGTCGCGCTGCGACAGTGAGGAGAACTTGAACCAGGATCGCAATGCGCCCGTGCCGGAACTGACATTGACGGGCAGCTCGACGAGGTGGTTCCAGGCGGCGAAGTCGATATAGTCAAGCTTGCAGTAGAACTCGCCGCTCCAGTCATCACTGTTGGCCTCATCGGCGAAAAGTCCATGGTCGAAATAGCCGCGGACATCAAGCGGTGCGGCGAATTCGGCCGGAGGCGTTGCAGCGATTGCAAAGCGATGGCGGATGCCAAAGCGTTCGACCACCAGCGACGTGTCGTTAAGAGTGAGGGGCTCGGCCCTGCGCTCATCGTCGGTCCAGGTCAGGCTGCTGCTGCGAATGACAATGCGGCGCTGATCCAGCAGCCACTTTGAAAATCCGCCGCCCGCGGTGCCGGCCTCGCTTTCAAGCACAATGCCGGCAACGCTTAGCTGGCCGTTGCTTGCGCGCCTGACGTCGAGGTCGGCATTGTCGATTTCGAGTCGATGCAGCCGCACCTCTCCGGTGAGCAGGCTGTCCCATGAAAAGATCGCCTCGGTGTAGGGCAAAAGCAGCGCCGGCTTGCCCGAGGGGTCATGCACGCGCACATCGCGCAGTGCCAGCCGCGGCCGCAGGCCTTCCCAGTCGGCGACGATGGTGCCGATCGTCACGCGTGTCTTGAGGCCGTCGGATGCGGCTTTCTCGATATCCGTGCGATAGTTGCCGATGTGGGGCAAAACCGCGTATCTCAGTACCAGGATGACGAGGATAAAAAGGCCATAGAGCCCAAGTACGGCAAAGCCGACGATGCGCAGGGCCACGGCAAGCGCACGGGCCCGCCGCGAACGGGCGTGCCTCGCAGGAGGCGACGGAGTTTCGAGAGTGTCTTCTAGGGTCATACAGTCATCTTGTGCAGGCCATTTTAACCCGCGCCACCTACGCGCTAGCGCTCGCCGCAAAGACGGCGTAAAGCGGCGCCTGCCGTGACCGCCGGTGACGCGCCGATCGCAGCCGCGCTGTCCGGATTTGTCAGACGGCAGCTCAAGGCCCATCCGCAGTGGCAAGCCGAGCTTGCCGCGGGCGGCAAGGCGGCTACAGGGGCCGACCTGACGCTTGCGCTTGACGCCCTGCGCGGCGAGGGCTGGCAGGACGAGGCGCACCTCAAGCGCGGCTTGCGGCAACTGCGCAATCGCACGCTTTGCGCCCTGATCGAGGCCGATCTTAGCGGGCAGGTCGATCTTGCCGCGGTCATGGCGAGCATGTCGCTGCTTGCCGATCGCTGCATCGCCGAGGCGCTGTCCTGGCTGCAAACCCAGCTGGCCAGGCGACACGGTGTACCGCTTGGCCAGGCCAGCGGCAGCCCGCAGGATCTCATCGTGGTTGCCATGGGCAAGCTTGGCGCGGGCGAATTGAACGTCTCCTCGGACGTCGATCTGATTTTCCTGTTTGGCGAAGCCGGGGAGACCGATGCCTCGGGCGAACAGCGCGGCTTGTCCAACGACGAGTTTTTCACGCGCGTGGCCAAACGCCTGATCAACGTGCTGGCCGATGTCACCGAGGACGGTTTCGTGTTTCGTGTCGACATGCGCCTTCGGCCCAACGGCGATGCCGGTCCGCTGGTGGCGAGCCTTGCCATGCTCGAGGAGTACCTGATGGTCCAGGGCCGCAGCTGGGAGCGCTTCGCCTGGATCAAGGCACGGGTCATCGCGTGCCCCGTGTTCCGGCACGACGCCCGCGCCAGCGAGGCGCTTGACAGCCTGGTGCGTCCGTTCGTGTTTCGCCGCTACCTCGACTTCTCGGCGATTTCGGCGCTGCGCGAATTGCACGCACAGATCCGGGCCGAGGCGGAAAGGCGCAGCGCGCAGTATCCGGGGCGCGCGGCCAACGTCAAACTCGGCCGTGGCGGCATCCGCGAGATTGAATTCATCGCCCAGAGCTTCCAGCTCATCCGTGGCGGGCGCGACGCCGAACTGCGTGCCCGCGCGACCCTTGACGTGCTTGATCTTCTGGCCAGTCGCGGCCTCTTGCGCGCATCGATCGTGCGCCAGCTCAAGCGCACCTACTGCTTCTTGCGCGAGATCGAACACCGCCTGCAGTACCGCGATGACCTGCAAACCCACGTCGTACCTGCTGATCCTGCCGAACTCGCGGTATTGGTCAGGATGTGCCAGGCGCTTGCCGATGCGCCCGCCGATGCGCGCGCCTTGCTTGAGCGGCTCGAGCGCGAGCAGGCCTTCGTGGCCGGCCAGTTCGATGCGCTGTTTCGGACCCAGGTGCGCGAGCCTTTGCCGGCACTGCCCAATCTCTGGGCGGCAATGACGTTCCAGGAGCAAAGCCGCGATCAGGCCATGGCCGCACTGAAGCAGGCAGGATTCGCCGACGTCGAGAGCGCCTTCGCACGCCTGCATGCGCTTTGGCACAGCCCGCGCATCACCAGCCTGAACGTGGCGGCCAAGGAGCGGCTCGAAAGACTGGTGCCGGCCGCGCTGTCGCTTGCCGTCGCGCGCGCGCGCGAAGGATGCGACGCGACGCAACTGCTCGCGCGGTTTTTTGAATTGATCGAGGCCATCGCCGGGCGCGCGTCCTACCTTGCGCTGCTCTACGAGTATCCCGAAGCGCTTGCACGGGTCGCCGATGTGCTGGCAGCGAGCCCCTGGGCGGCGCGTTTCTTGACCCAGCACCCGATCCTGCTCGATGAATTGCTGCAAGGCGGCGAGGAGCTCGAGCCGCTTGTCGCGGTTGCAGCCGCGCTGGACCGCGCGCTGCTCAACGCGCGCGGCGACGTCGAGCGCCAGATGGACGTGCTGCGCGAGTCGTTTCATGCCAGGAGCTTCGCCTTGCTCGTCGAGGATCTCGCCGCTCGCGTCACCGTCGAGTCGCTCGCCGACCATCTCTCGGCGCTTTGTGATTTGATCATTGCGCGCACGCTCGATTGCGTTTGGCAGCTGCTCGCGCCAAATGCCCTGGAGCGACCGAATTTCGCCGTCATCGCCTACGGCAAGCTGGGCGGCAAGGAACTTGGCTATGCGTCCGATCTCGACCTGGTTTTTCTGACCGGCGTTTCGGCCTCGAGCGAGTCGCTGGTGCGCTACGGCCGCCTGGCTCAGCGCCTCGTCTCGTGGCTGACGGCGCGCACGGCTGCAGGCGGGCTCTTCGATATCGATGTCCGCCTGCGCCCGGACGGGGTGGCAGGATTAAACGTCGCTTCGTTCGAGGCGTTCGTCAAATACCAGCGCGATGCGGCCTGGGTCTGGGAGCACCAGGCCCTGACGCGCGCGCGGTTTTGCGCCGGCGACGCCAGCCTCGGAGCCGCTTTTGAGGTCACGCGGCGCGAAATCCTCTGCCGTTCGCGTGATCTTTCGTCGCTGCGTGCCGAAATTTCCGCGATGCGCAAACGCATGCACGAGGGCCACCCGAACCTTTCCACCGAGTTCGATCTGAAGCATGACCCAGGCGGCATGGTCGATATCGAGTTCGTCGTCCAGTTCCTGGTGCTCGGCTTTGCCCGTGAGCATGCGCCACTCGCTGACAACGTTGGCAACATCGAACTCCTCTCGCGCGCCGCGCGCTTCGGATTGATTCCCGACGCACTTGCGGCTGCAGTGGCCACCGCCTATCGCGACTACCGTCGCGCCCAGCACCGCTTGCGCCTTGCCGAAGCGCGCTTTGCGCGTGTGCCCACGACCGAATTTGCCGCCGAGCGGCGAAGCGTTTCGGATTTGTATCGACTTGTGCTGGAATAGCCGCTGGGAAACACTCGTTTACAGTTTGTTACCCGAAACCCGCGCATCATCGCAGCGTCACTTGGGGATCTTGCAGATGAACGCTTCGTTGAACATCCGGCCACGGCCACGTCGCGCGCGCAACGGCGCAGCCGCCTGGGTCCTCGCGCTTTTTGTCTCGGCAGCGCTGGCCGAGCCGCCGCCCTTGGGTGGCAGCGCCACGCCCGAGGAGGCGGCGCACCTGCTCAATCGCATTGCATTCGGGCCAAGGCCTGGCGATCTCGAGCGTGTCGAGCGCGAAGGCGTCAACCGTTACATCGACCAGCAACTCTATCCGGAGAAAATTGCGCTGCCCAATGAACTGGTGCAGCGCCTCGCGTCCTTGTCGGATGCGAACCAGACGGCGGGCCAGCTCGTGGGTGAATTCAGGGCCGGCCAGCGGCTTGCCAAGCGCGATGGCGAAGAGGGCAAGGAAAAGCGCAAGGAGATGATCCGTGAGCTGGTCGAGCAATCTGCCGAAGCGCGCCTTGCAAGCGCGGTCGACAGCCCGCGCCAGCTCGAAGAGGTGCTGGTCGACTTCTGGTACAACCATTTCAACGTTTTTTCGGGCAAGGGACTCGACCGGGTGCTCGTTGCCAACTACGAGCGCGATGCCATCAGGCCCTATGTGCTTGGGCACTTTCGCGACCTGCTTGGTGCCACCGCGCACCACCCGGCGATGCTCTTTTACCTCGATAACTGGCTGTCGACGGTGGCGGGTTATCAGGGCGCAGGCGGCGGTGCGCTTGCCAAGGCCTCCGGGCTCAACGAGAACTATGCGCGCGAGTTGATGGAGTTGCACACGCTTGGCGTGGATGGCGGCTATTCGCAAAAGGATGTCACCGAACTGGCACGCATGCTCACGGGCTGGACTTTCGATCCGCGAGATAACCAAAGCGATGCGGTTTTCCGCTTCGACGACAAGCGCCACGACTGGGGCGAGAAGACCTGGCTTGGCTATCACGTTGCGCCGCGCGGGCAGGCCGAGGGCGACTGGGCCTTGGACGTGCTGGCTGCAAGCCCGATCACCGCACGCCATATCAGCTATGAACTCGCCCAGTATTTCGTCTCGGACGATCCGCCTGACGCATTGGTCAAGCGCATGACCGAGCGCTACCTGGCGACGCGCGGCGACCTGCGCGCGGTGATGTACGTGATGCTCAAGAGCCGCGAGTTCCAGGTCGATGGCTTGAGCAAGCCGAAGTTCAAGACGCCCTTCGAATACGTCGTCTCGACGCTTCGCGCGAGTGGTGTTGAAGTCGTCAATCCGCGGCCGCTTCTGGGCGTGCTCAATCAGCTGGGTGAGCCGCTTTACGGTTGCCAGACGCCAGATGGCTACAAGAACACCGAGACGGCGTGGCTCAATCCGGACGCAATGACCCGGCGCATTGACTTCGCCACCGTCGTTGCCGCCGGCCGACTGCCCGTCGATGTGCCCCCCGAGAACGTTCAGGGCGGCGGCCCTGTCATGCGTCGCAACGGGGCGCCAATTGACGCCGATCAGCTGCTCGTCACGCTCGGACCGATCATCAGCGACAAGACGCGGGCAACCGTCGAGTCGAGCAACCCGCAGCTTCGCGCTGCACTTGTGCTGGGCAGCCCGGATTTCATGGGGCGCTAGGAGAAAAGAATCATGCAACGACGTCAATTTGCCGGACTCATGGCGCTAAGCGCGGGCAGTCTTTTGCTGCCGCTGTCGAAAAGCGCCTTTGCTGCAGTCTCCGATGCGCCCGTGAACAGCCCGCCGCGCCGGCTGGTGGTGGTGTTCATGCGCGGCGCCGTCGATGGCCTGAGCATCGTCGTGCCGTATTCGGATCGCAACTACTACACGGCGCGCTCGACGATCGCCATTGCCAGGCCTGGCCAGGATGGCGGTGCGATCGATCTGGATGGCCGCTTCGGACTCAACCCGGCGCTGTCGATGATGATGCCGCTTTGGCAGTCGCAGCGCCTTGCCTTTGTCGCAGCAGCGGGCTCGCCTGATGCAACGCGCTCGCACTTTGACGCCCAGGATTACATGGAGTCGGGCACGCCCGGACGCAAAGGCACCCCGGACGGCTGGATGAACCGGCTTTTGGGTGTCACGCCCGTGGCCCCGGGCGAGGCGCCTTCACCGATGCGCGCGGTCGCCATCGGCCCGACCTTGCCGCGCATCTATGCCGGACCGATTAGCGTGTCGAACCTGCCCAATGGCGCTGCGGCCGGACGCGCCACCGTGCTTGACCGGCCGGCCATTGGCGGCGCCTTCGCGCAGATGTATCAAGGCGATGACAAGTTGTCGCGCGCCTATCAGGATGCGCAGTCCTCGCATCGTGAAATCATGGCCTCGCTTGACACCAGCGCCAGCAAGGATCCGTCAGCGGACAACGGCGCGCCGCTGCCCAACGGCTTTCCGGGGGATGCCGCGCGCCTTGCCACCTTGATGCGCAACGATGCCCGCGTGCAGCTGGGCTTCATGGCCGTGGGCGGCTGGGATACGCATGCCAATCAGGGCAATGCCAAGGGACAGCTGGCCACGCGGCTGTCACAGCTCGGGGAAGGCCTCATGGCGCTGTGCCAGGGCCTCGGCGCAACACTTAACGATACGACTGTGGTTGTGGTCTCGGAGTTTGGTCGAACCGTGCGCCAAAACGGCAACGGCGGCACCGATCACGGCCATGGCAACGTCATGTGGGTGATGGGCGGGCCAGTCGCAGGTGGACGCGTGTACGGCCAGTGGCCAGGCCTTGAAGACAACCATCTCTACGAAGGCCGCGATGTGGCGGTGACGACCGACTTCCGCACAGTGCTTGGCGAAGTCGCCGAGCGCGGCCTTTTGCTCCCCGACGATCGTCTCTCGAAGGTCTTTCCCGAAGCGCCCACGGCCAATCGCCTGAAAATCATGCGCGCCTAGCCGCGTCTTCAGATTTCGAGATTGTCGATGAGGCGGGTCTTGCCAAGGTGCGCCGCGGCCAGGACGACAAGCGGCTCTTCTGAAAGCGCGGCGTCGCTGTCTGGCAGCTTGAGATCGGCGCGGCGGCGAATCGAGACGTAATCGGGGCGCCAGCCACGATGGACAAGCGCTGCCCGGGCGCTCTGCTCGATGGCGGCAAACGAGAGATCGCGGGCAAGAACTTTTTCGCGCACCTCGTTTAAGGTGCGAAAAAGCGCGGGTGCCTCGCGGCGTTCCGGGTCTGAGAGGTAGCCGTTGCGCGACGATAGCGCAAGACCGTCGTCTGCCCGCACGGTTTCGGCGGCGATGATCTCGCACGGCAGCGAGAACTGGCGGCACATGTTCCTGACGATCATGAGCTGCTGGTAGTCCTTCTTGCCAAACACCGCAGCGCGGGGCTGCACGCACGAGAAAAGCTTCAAGACCACCGTCGTTACGCCGACGAAAAATCCCGGCCGGAACTCGCCCTCAAGCGTATCGCCAAGCGCGGCTGGCGGGCTTACCCGGTATTCCTGCGGTTCCGGATAGAGTTCGCGCTCATCGGGGGCGAAAAGCACATAGACGCCCTCCTTGGAGAGCTTGTCGCAATCGGCGTCAAAGGTTCGCGGATAGCTCTCGAAATCTTCCTTCGGGCCGAACTGCAGGCGGTTGACGAAGATGCTGGCCACGACCGGATCGCCATGGCGCGCGGCAAGCCGCATCAAGGACAGGTGGCCGGCGTGCAGATTGCCCATGGTGGGCACGAACGCGGTGCGCAGCTGCCCAAGCAGCTGGCTGCGCAACTCCTCGATCGAGCGGACCACTTTCACGGGACGGAAAAACTGTGCTCTGGCGTCGGGAAGCTGCCGTCCTTGACGGCTGCGACATAAGCGCTGACGGCGTCGTCGATGGATTGCGCACCGAGCATGAAATTGCGCACGAAGCGCGGCGAGCGTTTCGGGTAGATGCCCAAAATGTCGTAGAGCACGAGCACCTGGCCCGAGCAGCCGGCGCCCGCCCCGATGCCAATCGTGGGAATGGTCAGCGCCGACGTGATTTCAGTGGCAATCGTCGCCGGCACCATTTCAAGCACCAGCATCTTCGCGCCGGCGCTGGAGAGCGCGAGCGCGTCAGCGCGCATGCGCTCGGCACTTGCGGCAGTCCTGGCCTGGACCTTGAAGCCCCCCAGGGCGTGCACGCTTTGCGGCGTGAAACCGAGGTGTGCGCATACCGGAATGCCGCGCTCGCAAAGAAAGCGCACGGTCTCGGCGACCCACTCGCCACCTTCGAGCTTGACCATCTGCGCGCCCGCGCGCATCAGGCTTGCCGCGCTGCGCAGGGCCTGCGCCGGGCTTTCGTGATAGCTGCCAAAGGGCATATCGGCGATGATCAGGGGATGGCTCGCGCCGCGTACGACCGCGGCCACGTGATAGGCAATGTCGGCAAGCGTGACAGGCAGCGTCGAGGCATGGCCTTGCAGCACCATGCCAAGCGAATCACCGATCAGAAGGACATCGAGTCCGACGCGATCAAGCAGTGCCGCAAAGCTCGCGTCATAGCAGGTCAGCATGGTGATTTTTTCGCCCGCCTTGTGCATCTCGGCGATGCGCGCAAGCGTCACCTGCTTGCGCGGGCTGCTGTCGTTGGCAACAGTGGGATAAGCCATGATCAACCTCGGCCCGCGGCATGCAGGCTCAAATGACACGCCTAGTCGAGACGGTTGAAATATTCCCGGCGACCACGCATTTTCTCGATGCGTTCAAGCAACAACTGGTAATCGGCATCGTCGTCGACGAGATTCAGATGCTCGGTGTTGACAGTGAGCAGCGGAGCGGCATTGTACTGGTAAAAGAAGCGCGTGTAGGCCTGGGTCAGCTCGACCAGATAGGACTCGGAGATGGCCGCTTCAATCGGCCGGCCGCGGCGTGCGATGCGCTCGATCAGGGTGTCAGGATGCGCCTCAAGCAGGATCACGAGATCGGGGATCGGTGCCTGCGGAGCGAGGCTCGTGTAGATCTGGCGGTAGAGCTGCAATTCGTCATCGGTGAGCGTCAGCGAGGCGAAGATCGGGTCCTTGTCGAGCAGGAAGTCGGCCACGAACTGGCGCGCGAACAGGTCTTGCTGCGACAGCTGCCGCAACTGGGTGACACGCTGGAACAGGAAAAACAGCTGGGTGGGCAGGGCATAGCGGGCGCTGTCGCGATAGAAGCGGTCAAGAAACGGATTGGCATCGGCATCTTCTAGCAGCACTTCGGCGCGTGCAGTTGCGGCCAGCCTTTTTGCCAGCGAGGTCTTGCCAGCGCCGATGGCGCCTTCAACAACGATGTGCTTGAAGCGATCGAACACGAGCTCAGTTCGCAAGCCGGAAAACGCGCTGCTGGCCGAGCTTGCGCATGAGCTTTGCGGCCGGCCCCTTGCCCGGAATGCTGATATCGGGCGCGAGTTCGATCAAAGGTAGAAGCACGAAGGCGCGCTCGGCCATGCGCGCATGCGGGACGGTGAGCATCTCGGTCGATATCATTTCGTCACCATACAGCAGAAGATCGAGATCAAGCGTGCGTGGCGCATTGCGTTCGGTGCGAACGCGCCCGGCCGCCTTCTCGAGCGACCAGAGGTGCGCCAAGAGGTCGGAAGCGGCAAGACGGGTTTCGAGTTCTGCCACCGCATTGATGAAGTCCGCGCCGCTCGCCTCGATCGGCTCGCTCTGGTAAAGACCGGACGCTGCGACGAATTCGGTTTGCGGCAGCCGCGACAGGTCGGCTAGCGCATTGAGCACGGCATCGCGCGAGAACCCGAGATTGGCGCCAACGCCAACGAAGGCGCGCACGGTCTTGCTCACGCCTCGCCTTTCTGATCCCCATCCGTGCCTTCGCGTGCATCGGCGGCTCCCCGCGCTTCGCGCGGCGCAGCACTTGCGCGCTTGCGGCGGCGGCGTTTCTTGGCCGCGGGAGGCAATACGCCACGCGTGAGCAGTTCGCGCTGCAGTTCTTCGCGGCCGGCTTCGTTGGCAGCGATGAATTCGGTCCACCACGTCCCAAGCTCGCTGTCGCATTCGCCTGCTTCGCAACGCAAGAGCAGAAAATCGTAGCCGGCGCGAAAGCGCAGATGCTCGATCAGGCGATAGGGCGCTTTGCCGGTGCGTCGTTCAAGGCGCGGCTGCAGGCCCCAGATCTCGCGCATGTCAGCGGCAAACCGGCGCTGGATGGCAAGGCTCTGGGTCTGGGTTTCGAGGACCTGGTCCATGGCAATGCCGAGTGCCGGGATCGGCGTCTCGCCACGGGCGCGCTGATCGGCCCAGAGCTTGAGCACTTCGTGCCACAACAGGCACGCAAAAAGAAAGCTTGGCGAGGTCGGCTTGCCAAGGCGCACGCGCTCATCGGTGGATTGCAAGGCGAGCGTGACGAAACGCTCGCCTAGCGGCTGCTCGAAGACGACGTCAAGCAGCGGCAGCAGCCCGTGGTGCAGGCCTTCCTCGCGCAGCCGCTTCAGGCACGCAAGGGCGTGACCGGAGAGCAACAGCTTGAGCATTTCGTCGAACAGCCGCGCTGCAGGCACGTTCTTGATCAGCGGCGCCAGTTCCTTGATCGGCGCCTGGCTTGCCGCGTCGATGGAAAAGCCGAGCTTGGCTGCAAAGCGCACCGCGCGCAGCATGCGCACCGGGTCTTCGCGATAGCGCTTGACGGGATCGCCAATCACGCGCAGGCGCTTCTCGCTGACATCGGCTACGCCGTCCATGTAGTCGACGACGGTTTGCGTCGCCGGATCGTAGTAAAGCGAATTGACCGTGAAGTCGCGCCTCTCGGCATCGGCCTTCTGGTCACCGAAGGTGTTATCGCGCAAGACGCGCCCGTGCTGGTCGGTTTCGGCGTCCTCGGTTTGCCCGGCGCGAAACGTCGAGACCTCGATCGTGTCATTGCCAAACATGACATGCACGAGGCGAAAGCGCCGGCCGATGATGCGCGCCCTGCGAAACAGCTTTTGCACGTCTTCGGGCGTGGCGCTGGTGGCGACATCGAAATCCTTGGGCTTGACGCCCAAAAGCAGATCGCGAACCGCGCCGCCGACGATAAACGCCGCAAAACCGTGCTCCTGCAGGGTCTTCGTGACGCGCACGGCATTGTTTGAAACCAGCGTCGGGTCGATGTGATGTTCGGCAACCTCGACCACACGCGGCACGACCTGCTTCTTTTTTCGGGATGCGATTTTAGCCGCGGACGGCTGGAACAGCCTTTTGAACAGGCGTTTGATCATGCTTTTCGGATTTCAGACGCGCGCGAAGAGTTCAAGGATACGCCAGCCGCGCTCAAGGGCCCTGGCCCTAAGCGTTGCGTCGGGGTTGGTCGCAACCGGATCGGTCACGCGCTCGAGCAGGGGCAGGTCATTGTGCGAGTCACTGTAGAAGGTCGAGCGCGGTGCGTTTTCAAGCGACAGTGCCATGCTCTCAAGCCAGGCCGCAACGCGCGTCACCTTGCCCTCGCGATAGGCCGGCGTTCCGCGCATCTTGCCGGTCAAGCGGCCGCCCTCAAGTGCGGCGACGCTGGCAATCAGGTGATCGATGCCAAAGGCACGCGCGATCGGTGCCGTGATGAAGCTGTTGGTGCCGGTGACGATGGCACACAGATCGCCGCGTTCGCGGTGGTGCCTGACCAGATCAAGTGCTGCGGGCAAAATCGCGGGCGCGATCACCTCTTTCATGAATGTCGAATGCAAGCGCGCGAGCTCCTGCCGGTTGCGGCCCAATAGCGGCGCGAGGGTAAATTCGAGGTAGACGGCGATATCGAGGCTGCCGGCCTCATAGTCGGCATAGAAACGATCGTTGGCGGCCTTGTAGGTCTTGGCGTCAACGACGCCACTTGCGATCAGGAATTCGCCCCAGGCGTGGTCTGAATCGATCGGCAAGAGCGTGTGATCAAGATCGAACAGCGCCAGGTCACGGTCCATGGCTGCCTTGTGCCTTGTCGTCGAGGAAATTTCGCAACAGGGGCAGCGTCACCTGACGATGCGAGGACAGCGCATGGCGGTCGAGCTGGGTGACAAGTTGCGTCAGAAAACCGAGGTTGCGCTCGCAATGCGTGAGCAGATAGCGCCTGACATCCGCGCCAAGCGAAAGGCCGAGCTGGCTGGCGTGGGCGCAAAGCGCTGCATCGAGGTCGGCGTCATCAAGCGCCTCGAGCTGGAACACGAGCCCCCAGCCAAGGCGCGTGCGCACGTCTTCCCGTACCTTGAGTGCGAGCGGAGGCTGGTCGCCTGCGGTGACGACACCCAATCCGGCAATGGCGCGCGCCTCGTTGATCAGCATGAAAAGAAGTCCCTGCTCGGCCTCGCTCGTCCTGTGCACGTCATCGATGGCAAAAAGCGCGACGCCTTCGGCGAATTGCCAGTTCTTCGCGTCGTCGCCAGGCGCAATGTAGCGGCCGCCTTCAGCCTCTGCGAGCGCCCGCAGCAGGTGGCTGCGCCCGGAGCCGGGCGCACCGTAGAGATGAATATAGCGTTCGGCCGGCGGCAGCGTGCGAAACGACTGCAAGGTGCCAAGGACCTGGCGATTGCGCCCGACGACGAAATTCTCAAGCGTGGGCCTGGCAAGAGGCCCGATATCCAATATGAACTGCTCCGAAGGCGAAGTCATCGGTGTGGTGCGCGCCTTGCAGTTGCGCGAGTAAATAGAGCCAAAAGAGCTGCCCGCATCGGCCCTGGCAAGAGGAATTGGCCAAGACCATGATTCATCGGCTCTGCCCGATCGCAGCGCCACCGTCGGTGCACAATCGGCTCCAAACTTTGCGGGGGAGGGCGCAGGGGCTAAAATGCTCCTCCCAGCGTGTCGGCAAAGGCGCTACTTTAGCCGCGCGCGTGAAATTCTCAAAATAAATCCCCTATGAGCGGACTGTCTTACCGCGATGCCGGCGTCGATATCGATGCCGGCGACCAGCTCGTCGAAAACATCAAGCCCTTTGCCAAGCGCACGATGCGCAAGGAGGTCTTGGCCGGAATCGGCGGCTTCGGTGCCCTCGTCGAGTTGCCCAAGCGCTACCACGAGCCCGTGCTGGTGTCGGGAACCGACGGCGTCGGCACCAAGCTCAAGCTCGCCTTTGCCCTTCAGCGCCACGACACGATTGGCATTGACCTGGTCGCCATGAGCGTCAACGACATCCTCGTGCAAGGCGCCGAGCCGCTGTTTTTTCTGGACTATTTTGTCTGCGAGCGGCTCGATGTTGCGGTGGCCACCGATGTCGTCCAGGGCATCGCGAAAGGCTGCGAGCTGGCCGGCTGCGCCTTGATCGGTGGCGAGACCGCCGAACATCCTGGCGCCTTCACGCCCGGGGAGTACGACCTGGCTGGCTTTGCCGTGGGCGTCGTTGAAAAAGCGCGTGCCATCGACGGCACGAAATTGGCGCAAGGCGATGTGCTCCTTGGCCTCGCCTCGTCGGGTCTGCACTCGAACGGCTTCTCGCTCGTGCGCAAGGTGATCGAGAGAAGCGGTGCCGATCTATTCGCGCCGCTGTCGCGCTTTGTTGCGGGCGCAAGCGGTGCGACGAGCCTGGGTGAGGCGCTTCTCGAGCCGACGCGGATTTATGTGCGTCCGGTGCTTGCGCTCATGGCGGCAGTCGAAATCAAGGCCATGGCGCACATCACCGGCGGCGGCTTGACCGAGAATACGCATCGCATGTTCGGATCCGATCTGGCCGCGCGCCTTGAGGCTGAGGCTTGGAGCCCGCCCGCGGTTTTTGCATGGCTGCAAGGCGCGGGGGGCATCTCCACGTTCGAAATGCGACGCACGTTCAACTGCGGCATCGGCTTTGTCATTGCCGTGGCCAAAAGCGATGTGGCGCAGGCGATCGAAGTGCTCGAGGAAGCGGGTGAATCGGTTGCCGTGATTGGCCAGGTCGAGGCGCGCCACGAAGCGGCTTTGGGTACGGTGTTCAGTGACGGGGTGACGCAATGAAGCTTGCCACCCTGAAGGATGGATCGCGTGACGGCCATCTTGCCGTCGTTTCGCGCGACCTGAAGCACGCCCAGTTCGCAGATGTCGCGTGCGCGACCTTGCAAACGGCGCTCGACGACTGGGCTTTTTTCGAGCCGCAGCTCCGCGCGATCTACGAAACGCTAAACCGCGAGCGCAGCAAGACCGCCTTTGCCTTCGACCCGGCGCAGGCCATGTCGCCCCTGCCCAGGGCCTACCAGTGGGCTGACGGTTCGGCCTACGTCAACCACGTTGAACTGGTGCGGCGTGCGCGCGGTGCGCAAATGCCCGAGTCTTTCTGGCATGACCCCCTGATGTACCAGGGCGGCTCTGACGACTTCATCGGTCCCATGGACGATATCGTTCTTGCCAGCGAGGATTGGGGCATCGATTTCGAAGGCGAAGTGGCGGTCATCGTCGATGATGTCGAGATGGGCGTTGACGCTGTCGCGGCACTTGCGCACATCAGGCTTGTCATGCTCGTCAATGATGTCTCCCTGAGGAACCTGATTCCGGAGGAACTGGCCAAGGGATTTGGCTTTTTCCATGGCAAACCGTCGAGCAGCTTCTCGCCTGTCGCCGTGACGCCAGACGAGCTTGGCGATGCCTGGCACGATGGCAAGGTTCATCTGCCGGTTCACGTCACCTGGAATGGCAAGCGCGTCGGCATGCCCAATGCGGGCGTCGACATGGTGTTCAATTTTGGCCAGCTGATCGCCCACGTCACCAAGACGCGCCGTGCGCGTGCTGGCACCATCGTGGGCTCCGGCACGATTTCCAACAAGGGCGCAAACGAGGATGAGACGATCGGCTATGCCTGCATTGCCGAGAAGCGCTGCATCGAGACCATCGCCTTTGGAAGTCCGGTGACGCCCTTCATGAAGTTTGGCGATCGCATCAGAATCGAAATGCTCGATGCGAACGGAGCAAGCATATTTGGCGCGATCGATCAGGTGGTGGCAAAACCCTAGGGCGCTCTGAAGGAGTAAGACATGGATGGCGCGAGCACGACCACGAAAACTGCATACCAGTCGGGATTTGGCAATCACTTTGCAAGCGAAGCGCGCCCCGGGGCGCTGCCCCTGGGCCAGAACAGCCCGCAGCGCGTTGCGCACGGCCTTTATGCCGAGCAGCTCTCTGGCACCGCATTTACCGCGCCGCGGGCGAGCAACCTGCGCACGTGGCTCTACCGCCTAAGGCCGACCGCGACGCACCCGCCGTATCGCCAGATCGATGGCGCTGACTTTGCGAGCGCTCCGCTTGGCGATTGCGCAGTGCCGTTTAACCGTCTGCGCTGGAATCCGATCGAGCTTGCCACCGGCGCCACCGACCTGATCGCAGGGATCACGACGGTTGCTGCCACTGGCGACGCACTGGCCCAGGACGGCTGCGCCGCACATGTGTATGTCGCCAATCAGTCGATGCAGCGCTTTTTCTTCAATGCCGATGGCGAGATGCTCTTCGTGCCGCAGCTTGGAGTGCTCCATCTTGCCACCGAGATGGGCCACATCGACGTCGCCCCAGGCGAGATCGCGCTGATCCCGCGCGGCGTGCGCTTTCGCGCCATCCTCGATGGGCCGGTTCGGGGCTACATCTGCGAGAACTACGGCGCGCCGTTTCGCCTGCCGGATCTCGGCCCGATTGGCGCTAACGGCCTTGCCAATCCGCGTGACTTTCTGGTGCCGGTTGCCGCCTTCGAGGATGTCAGCGGGCCGGCCGTACTGGTCGCCAAATTCGCGGGCCACCTGCACCAGACCGAGATCGACCACTCGCCGCTGGATGTCGTCGCATGGCACGGCAACCTCGCGCCCTACAAATATGATCTGTCGCTGTTTAATGCCGTCAATACCGTCACCTTCGATCATCCCGATCCGTCGATCTTTACCGTATTGACCTCGCCTTCTGCAGTCCCTGGCACGGCGAATGTCGATTTCGTCATCTTTCCACCGCGCTGGATGGTGGCCGAACACACCTTCAGGCCGCCCTGGTATCACCGTAACGTGATGAGTGAATTCATGGGTCTGGTGCAAGGCGTCTATGATGCCAAGGCCGATGGCTTCGCCCCGGGTGCAGTCAGTTTGCACAACTGCATGACCTCGCACGGGCCCGATCGGGCCACTTTTGACAAGGCCTCAAGCGCCGATCTCGTGCCGCAGCGCCTTGTCGACACGCTGGCGTTCATGTTCGAGGCGCGACACGTCTATCGCGTCACGCAAAAGGCGCTGTCCTCGCCCGCGCTGCAAACGGATTACGACGCGTGCTGGGACGGGCTTGGCAAACTGAGCTAGGTGCGTCTTCACGATGCTCTGCGATCGGGCGGCCCGTCTGTCGCCTGGCGCTGCAGTTCGCCCCGCGTTTTGCGAGCTTCGTCGCCCAGCATCGACCCCGATGGCAGCCTTGCGCTAGAGTGAATCCATCTTCTCATTGCGAGGCGAACATGAAATTCCTGCTTGGCGTGGTTCTGTTTTGCGTCGTACTGTCGATCTCATGGCCGCTCGCGCTGCTTTTGCTCGTGCTCTTGCCGGTGATCTTTCTTTTGTCGATCCCTTTCGTCTTGCTTGGCATCACCCTTGAGGCCGTCTTTGCCCTGATTCGCGCCTTATTGTTCCTGCCGGCGAGGCTTCTGGGGGCGCGGGTTTAGCGCCAGCCAGGAAACGTCCGCGGCTTGCAGTGCCGCGTATCTGGCAGCGCTGGGTTGGCGCTCTTCTGCAGAAACGAAGCGTTCGGCAATGCCAACCCGTGCGCAGCAAAGGTGCAAGGCGCCCATTGCTCTTCGTGGATGATTCTCAGGCAGCGGCATCGTGCCTTGCACGACCTCCGGCGTGAGTGGACACATGTCGCTGTCGTGCAGGTCGCCGGTCGCCTCGCGCTTTGACCGGCGGTCGTTTGCCGGGCCTGTTTTTCGCTCCCGCGCAAGCCGCGATCAGATCGAAAGTGCGGCGCTGGCGCGCTGGCGTTTTCCTATGGGCGGCTTTGTAGCTGTAGCAACAGTTCGGGGCTCGCAAGGATATCGTTGTGATCCGCGCCTTCGATCACGTGCAAGGTCGCGACGCCCGGGCGAAAGCACTCAAACAACGCCTGGCTTCTTGCACGGGAGATCAGCCTGTCGTTCGAGGCGATCAGCAACACGGTTGGAACCGATATGCGAGGCGCGAATCGCCACGATTCGTAGCGGTCGGTCATGATCCAGTCCAATGGCAAGCGCGGGTACTGATCCTTCGCGACATTCACGACACTGTCGTAGGGCGTGATGAGAACAAGTGCCGTGGCCGGGCGACCTGCCGCGACCTGCACTGCAATCCCGCTGCCAAGACTGCGTCCCAGCAGCAAAATGTCAGCATGCTGCTCGTGAGCGACGTCAAAAAGCAGCAGCGCGTCGGAGACCAGGGCCTTCTCGCTGGGCAGACCGGAGCTGTCGCCGAAACCGCGATACTCAAGCGCATAGAGGGCCCGATGCGGGTACGCCTGCCGCAGAAGGGGCAGGGTCTTCGCGGCATCGTCGCCATTGCCGGCAAAATAGATCAGGGCCTGCGTGCCGGCAACATCGTCGAGCCGATAGAAGACGTGCTCGCCCGCAATCGGCAACTCAAAGAGCGCCCCGGGATCAGTGGCATCGGGTGGCTGCGGATAGTAGAGCAAGGACCGTTGCAGCGGCTCGAGACTCAGGCAGCCGGCAAGGGCGAGCGCAACGCCGACTGCGGCGAGCTTGACGAGGAAGCGCCTAAATCGACTCATCGCTACGTACTAGAATGACGGGGCTCTTCGCTGCACCCATGATTTCCCACCCCCGTGTGCAAAGGCCCAATCCTAGCCGCAAGGCGCGAGGACCTTGCGCGCAGCGGCTTCTACTTGCAGCACGACGTCGCTTGCGAAGCAGTCAAGCGAGATGCGATCGGGAATCGAGCGCAACCAGGTCAACTGGTGCTTGGCGAGCTGTCGCGTGGCGGCGATGGCCTTCTCGCGCATGGTCGCGATGTCGGTTTCGCCGGCCAGATGCTCCCAGGCCTGACGATAGCCCACGGCGCGCATCGAGGGCACATCGCGGGTCAGCGCGTCTCGCTGCATCAGGCGCGCCACCTCTTTTAGAAATCCGGCCTCGAGCATGGCGTCAAAGCGCTTCTCGATTTGCTGGTGCAGGCGCGCCCGATCCAGGGGCTCGAGCGCGACATTGACAAACCGCCACGGCGAGGCTCTACCCCGCTTTCCTTCGTGCAGCTGCGATAAGGGCACGCCGCTCACGCGAAAGACTTCGAGCGCGCGCTGGATGCGTTGCGCGTCATTCGGGTCAAGCCGCGCTGCGGTGATGGCATCGACGCGTCGCAATTCCTCGTGCATCCTGGGCCAGCCGAGCACGTTGGCCTCGTCTTCGAGTGCTCGTCGAACGCTGGCGTTGGCAGGCGGCATGGCGTTAAGGCCCTGTGCGAGGGCCTTGAAGTAGAGCATGGTGCCACCGACCAGGAGGGGCACGCGCTCGCGCCGGAACACGGCGTTGATGCATGCATCGGCATCCTTGGCAAAGCGCGCCGCCGAATAGCTCTCTTCGGGCTCCAGAATGTCGATCAGGTGATGGGGGATTCGCGCCCGCTCGCTGGCATCGGGCTTGGCCGTGCCGATGTCCATGCCGCGATAGACGAGCGCCGAGTCGACGCTGATGACTTCGATCGGAAAAGCGGCGGCAAGTGCTGCTGCAGCCGCACTCTTGCCGCTCGCAGTTGGCCCCATCAGACACAGCACCTGTGGCATTACGGCCACGGCAGTGTCATTGTCCGCGCATGAAAAGCCGGTCGAGATCGGCCAGCCGCCATTGGGTCCAGGTCGGCCGGCCATGGTTGCACTGATCGGACCGTTCGGTGGCTTCCATCGTTCGCAAAAGGGCATTCATTTCGGTGAGCGTAAGCTGTCGATTGGCGCGCACCGCGCGGTGGCAGGCCATGGTCGAGAGCAGTTCGTTCCTGCGCTCGGTCAAGAGTCGTGAGGCACCATATTTTTCGATATCGGCCAAAACGCCGCGCGCAAGGGCCACGGCGTCGGCGTCGGCAAGTAGCGCAGGCACCGCCCGAATGACAAGTGCGTTTGGCCCGGCAGGACTTAGCGAAAAGCCAAGGCGGGCGAGCACCTCGTGCGCTTCGGCGGCAAGCGCCACCTCGACGTCGGTGGCATTGAAGACGGCCGGAATCAGAAGCGGCTGCTCGGCAGCACCTTGGCAATCGAGCGCATTCTTGAGTTGCTCATAAAGAATGCGTTCATGCGCCGCGTGCATGTCGACGAGCACAAGGCCCGATGCGTTTTGCGCAAGGATGTAGATGCCATGGAGCTGGCCCAGGGCAAATCCAAGGGGATGCTCGCCCTCTTCGGGAGGGGCTGCGTGCGGCGGCGCGAAGGTTTCGGCATTGTCAGCGCCAGGCGCTGCGAACATCGCGAAATACGGCGCGCTGGGCTGGGCTACACCCATCGACAGGGGCGTTTGCGTCTGCATCCGGGCGAGGTCGGCAAGCGAGGTCGGAGCATTGACGTAGACCGCGCCTGAAGCCCTGTCGCGTCCGGCGGCCGCAGCTAGCGCCTGCTGCACGACCTGGAAGACGAAACGGTGCACGGCCTGGCTATCGCGAAAGCGCACCTCGGTCTTCGAGGGATGAACATTGACATCGACACGCCTCGCATCGAGTTCGAGGGCGAGCACATAGGCAGGAAAGCGCTCGCCATGCAAAACGTCCTCGAAAGCCGCCCTGACGGCGTGGCCCAGGATGCGGTCGCGCACGAAGCGGCCGTTGACAAAGAAATACTGGCCGTTGGCGCTGGCGCGGGCAACCGCAGGCAGTCCGATAAAGCCGCCAAGCGCTAAGCGCTCGAGGCCCTCGCCTGCCACGTGTGAAACCGCCCGGTGCTGCGCTGCGAATTCGGTCCCCAGCAGCGCAAGGACGCGCGCACCGATGTCCGTTGCCCGGCGGTGCTCAAGCACGCGGCCGTTATGCGTGAGCGTGATGGTCACGTCCGGACGCGCGAGCGCAATGCGCCTGACCGCTTCGTGACAGTGACCAAGCTCGGTAGCTTCGGTCTTCAGGAATTTTCGTCGTGCTGGCGTGTTCCAGTAGAGATCGGACACTTCGACCGTGGTGCCAAAGCCACCGCTTGCAGGACGCACTTCGGCGTCGTCGCTGGCAATCTGGAATGCGTGCGAGGCGGTTGCGACGCGACTCGTCAGGGTCAGGCGCGCCACCGAGGCGATCGACGCCAGGGCCTCGCCGCGAAAGCCGAGCGTTGCCACCGCTTCGAGCTCGGCCAGATTCGACACCTTGGACGTCGCATGGCGCGCCAGCGCCAGCGGTAGTTCCGCTTCCGGAATGCCGCTGCCATCATCGGCCACGACGATGCGCTTGACGCCGCCCTGTTCAAGCCTGACGTCGATGCGCGAGGCGTCGGCGTCAAGCGCGTTTTCGAGCAGTTCCTTGACAACCGAGGCCGGTCGCTCAACCACTTCCCCGGCCGCGATCTGGCTGATCAGCTGTTCCCCAAGAGGCTTGATCGGACGAGCAGCGCGAACGGCGCTAGGACCATCTGGCTTGGCGCCTTGCAAGGCGCTGGCGACGGAGGCTAGAGGGGGGGTGGCCATGAACGGATTATAGCGGCGCAGCCGCTTTGTCCCTCTCTTTGGCGAGCCGCTCGGGGGGCGGGCCAGGTTTCCGCTACCATCGGCCTTTTCGCTGCGGGTTCTCGCCGTGCACCTTGTCCTTACCGTCATTCATTACGCGCTGCATCTCGACTCGGAACTGCCGCAGCTGATCGTCCGCTACGGCGAGCTTGTCTACGTCATTCTGTTTGCCATCATCTTTGCCGAAACCGGATTCGTCGTCACACCGTTCTTGCCGGGCGATTCACTGATCTTCGTCGCCGGTGCCATGGCTGCGACCGCTGGCGGGCTGAATGCGCTCCTGCTCGTTGTCGTGCTCACGCTTGCGGCAGTGCTTGGCAACACGGCCAATTACTGGGCCGGGCGCTTTTTCGGCCCGCGTGTTTTCCATTGGGAGCATTCGCGCTGGTTCAATCGCCACGCGCTTGACGAGACGCACGCGTTTTACCTGCGCCATGGCGCGATGGCGGTCAGCGCTGCGCGTTTCATTCCGATCGTGCGCACCTTCGCGCCGTTTGTCGCGGGGGTTGGCGACATGCCGCACGCCCGCTTTCAGCTGGTCAACGTCTTGAGTGCGCTCGTCTGGGTCGCCGGCTTTATCGTTCTTGGCTACTTTTTTGGCAACCTTGAAGTGGTCAGGCACAACCTGATGTTCATCATGGTCGCCGTCGTCGTGATCTCGGTCTTGCCTGCGATCATGGGCGGGTGGCGGGCGCGCTCGCGACTGCGCGCGCGCCGTGACTCAGGCGGCAGGTGAGGCTAGCGCGAGTCCCCGGTTGCGCACCTCGCGGGCGAGCCGATAGCAATCCTCGATGTGGGCGTCGCCTAGCATCTTCATCGCAGCAAAGCTGAGCGATGCGGCAAGGGCGCTGCCGATGAAGGGCACGATCTTCGAGACCGTGCCTGCGGTGGCCCGCACGCCGACCTTTTGCAGCAATTTGAGCACCGCTTCTTTCTTCAGCACGCGGCCGATCAACTCGCTTCCAAGCGATGACACCATGAGAAGCACGATGCGCTTGGTTTCCGGATCGAGCTGCTCGATCTGCTCCTTGGAGAGGCCGAAGTGGCGGTTGATCGCCGGTATCATGCGCAACAAAATGGCGATGTCGGTACCGACATCAAGGCCTGGCAGGGGCAGCACTGCAGCCCCTGCCGAAAGCGATGCGCGACGCAAGACGAGCGCCTTGCAGTGCAGGCGCACGGCTTCAAGATCATCGATCGGCTCGGGTGTGTAACGCCTGGCTTGCATGGGGGTTCGACCGCGCTTTCTCGCCTGCGTTCACAACGCCGCAGGAGCAGCACGCCAAAGACCAGATGCTAGCTGACGAGGCGCGTCTTTGCCAAGGGCGGGTTCTTGGCGAAGTAACGCTTGATGCCCTTCACGATGGCATCGGCCAGGTGATCCTTGTAGCTGTCATCGTTTAGCCGCCGTTCTTCATCGGGATTGCTGATGAATGCGGTCTCGACGAGGATCGACGGGATGTCAGGCGCCTTGAGCACGGCAAAGCCGGCCTGCTCGACCGAATCTTTGTGCAGGCGGTTGACGCCGCCAAGCTCGTGCAGCACGGCATTGCCAAGTTTCAAGCTGTCGCTGATTTGCGCCGTTGTGGAAAGATCGAGCAACACGCGCGCAAGTTGCACGTCGCGCGTGTGGATGTTGACGCCGCCAATCAGGTCGGCGTCGTTTTCGTTTTGTGCAAGCCAGCGCGCAGCCGAACTCGACGCGCCGCTCTCCGAGAGGGCAAAGACCGAGGATCCGCGTGCATCGGGCGTGACAAAGGCATCGGCGTGGATCGACACGAAGAGATCGGCCTGGACGCGCCTTGCCTTCTGTACCCGTACGTTAAGCGGCACGAAATAATCGTCATCGCGTGTCAGCATGGCGCGCATGTTCGGCTCGGCGTCGATGCGTGCCCGTACACGCTCGGCAATGGCCAGCGCAACGTCTTTTTCGTGCGTGCCGGCAGCGCCGGTTGCGCCCGGATCTTCGCCGCCATGGCCAGGATCAAGCGCCACCGTGATCAGGCGTGCGACACCGGCCTGGGCCGGCTTCATTTCGTCGGCGTGATCGGCGCTGCGTTCGGCCTTTTGTGGCGCCGCATGGCTGTCGCCTTGAGGCTGCGACGCTGCTGCGCCATTGGCCTCGCTCTCGAGATGGGCAGGCGCGGCCTCGCCTTTTTGCTGCGTGCCGGGCTCGTCGAGCATGGCCATGAGCGGGTCGGTCGGCTGCGCCGGATAGAGGTCGAGCACCAGGCGGTATTTGTAGTTGCCAACCGGTGCGACGTTAAAGACCTGCGGATTGACGCGCGTTTTCAGGTCGAACACCAGGCGCACCACGCCCGGACGGTTCTGGCCGACGCGCACCTGCGCGATGTAAGGGTCGTTGGGCTGCACCTTGGAGACGAGGTCCTTGAGCGTGCCGTCGAGTGCCAAGCCCTGGATGTCGACGACCAGTCGATCCGGGTTGTCGACCAGGAAGCTCGATGCTTCGAGCGCGCGATCGGTCTCGATCGTGACGCGGCTGTAGTCTTGCGCCGGCCAGACACGGACGGCAACAATCGCCGAAGCATGCGCAACTTCGGTCAGGGTTGCGCCAAAGAGGAGAACCAGCGGATGGGTGGCAGCAGCGCTTAGGGCACCTTTGACGAAGCGACGGCGGTCAGGCATGCGTCACCCCGTGGCGAAGCAGCGCATAGCGTGGCGTCGCGGCCGGCGCCAACGACCGAGAATTCGATGGCGAGATCAGGCGGTGGCAGATGCCCGCTAGCCTCGGCTTTCTCGGCCCACTCGACAAGGCACAGCGCATGGTCATCAAAGTGTTCCCGGAAGCCCGCGTCGAGCCACTCGCGAGGGTCTGTGAACCGATAAAAATCAAAGTGATAGCAGTATAAGCTCAGATTTTGCTTTACGCCAGCCGTCTGCGGCATTGGCACCACATAAGGCTCCATCAGCGTGAAGGTCGGGCTCTTGATCGGACCTGTCACCCCAAGGCTTCGCAAAAGCGCACGCACGAGGGCGGTCTTGCCGGCGCCAAGCTCGCCCTTCAGATGAATGACGAGTCCTTCGCGGCTCGCGGCGATAAAGGCGCCCAGCGCCTCGCCAAGCCGATTCGTGGCGTCAGTGTCAGCCAGGTGGAGCATTACCTTTCGTTGGGACCGAGGCTCGGACATGGCAATTCGCAGGGTAGTTGGTTTGATTCTATTTATCTTGCGGCGCCGAAAGACCTCATCCTTAGGGCGAGGAGGTAAGGCGCCTGTCCAGAAGAGCTTAGGTGCGCATCGAAGTAAATGACTATCGGCGATATCAATAGCAGACATTCGGCTTGATCGCGCACGCGTCTGTTGCGCATTTTGGCAGCCCCGGTGGTATCATGGGTGCTACCATCTCTGGATGGTTCTAGTTCTTGATACGAACGTTTTTGTCTCTGCATGCCTTGGGCGTGGCGCGGCCAGTTCTGTTCTCGCCACCTGCCTGCGGGGTGACCACATTCCGTTGATGGGCGCCGCCCTGATGGCCGAGTACGAAGACGTTTTGGACCGTACCTCGCTGTTTAAAGGTTGCCGGCTGAGTGTGACGGAGAGGGAGGAGTTGCTGGAGATCTTTCTTGCAACCTGCCGAGGGACAAGGATCTACTATGGCTGGCGCCCCAATTTGAAGGACGAGGCTGACGACCATCTCATCGAATTGGCTATTGCAGGCGGCGCTTCAAGAATTATTACTGCTAACGTCCGGGATTTCGTGAGGGCTGAACTCCTGTTCCCCACACTTCGCGTGCTAACCGCAGCCCAGCTGTTGAGGGAAACCGAAATATGAGCGCGCTGACCATCCGATTGGAAGACGAAAAGTATGAGCGTCTGAAAGAGATCGCGCGCCGCAGGAACACGAGCGTAAATCGGCTCATCGATGAGATGGCAACCCAATTGCTCGCAGAGTCCGATGCTGAAACTCGTTTTGCATTGCGTGCCCAACGCGGTCGGGGGAAAAGCATTCGCGGGCTTGAATTGCTGGAAAAGGCGAAGCAGCGATCGTCCGGTTAAGGGTAGCTCGACTGTCAGACCGCTGCTGGCCGAGAGTCATCCTCCGACATTTTGCATCACCCGTCGGCGCGACTCGACCCTCAGCCGATTTTCGCGTTGCACGGAACCGGACGTTCGGGGGTTTGACGGACACGCCAATCCCCAGCGACAGCGCTTCCTGATTTTCCACCGTGCGGCTACTTGTGGACTATTGGGATGCGGGATACGAAAATACCAGCGTCTCGATCAGCAGCGCCAAGTCAGAAGCGCCTTGTCTCGGGCACGCTTCGGCCGTTGGAAGATGAAAGTCAGATGTTTTTTCCGGGCACGCCCATGCCCAAGTGGCAAACACCGTGTTCCCCGGATTGCCAAATCTCAGGCGGCGGCTTGGGACCCGCTGCAATTCCAGCCCTCGGTCCAAACACGAGGCGAACAGACTCTCGAGTCGTCCAGCAAGGATCTTCGGACGGCAGAAGAATTTACTTGCAGTTGGGCGCCAAGCACTGGAGGATAGAGTAAATCAGCAAGTTTGAGCCACCGCTCTAGGCACTGGTTGATCCGCTGCACACCCCAATCATTCCCTGCAGGGACCGGATGCTGGTCAGACAATCTCGCGCAGGTTTGCAAGCCGATACGCACGTCAGCGAGTTGGCCATGGTCTGGCGCATGCGACGCCTGCTCAACGCAGGCCTGGTGCTTTCCGGTTTGCTGGGTTTATGTATCTGCTTGGCGAATATTTTGCCTTGGCGGACCATGGCCATCGTCAATGTCGCCCTGATCCTGTCATTCATTGCGGCGACCGAGTACTACTTGCAGGTCTTGGTAAACGCATCCATCGGATTCCTGGGGCTATGTCTGTCCTGGGTGCGCGGTGCAGATCGATCTGCCAGCGCTACCTTTGCGCCGCCTCTAGATTGGCAGACGCGTACAGCGATTGTGATGACTGTTCGCAACGAGCCGCCTGACAGTTTCATTGCACGCCTCTCGGCGGTGAAAGAAAGCCTTGATGCAGCGGGGGCTGGCGACCATTTCGACTACTACATTCTGAGTGACACTTCTGGCGCCGAGAAAGTCAAGGATGAGGAGTTACGGATAGCACAGTGGACAGCTATCGCAGAGGGTCGAGTGGTCTATCGACGACGTGAACACAATGTAGGCTTTAAGCCCGGCAATGTACGCGAATTCTGCGCCCGCTGGGGAAGCCAATATGAGTTCATGCTGCTGCTCGATGCAGACAGCTTGATGACCGGCGATTCGATACTCACGCTGATTGGGATCATGCAGTCAAATCCCCGCATCGGTATCCTGCAAAGCCTGATCGTCGGCTGCCTGCCACCAAGTTTCTTTGCGCGCGTGTTCGAATTTGGCCATCGCCACGCCTTGCGCGTGGCACTGCCCGGCGCTGCATGGTGGCAAGCGGATCGATGCAGCTTCTGGGGCCACAATGCCGCCATCCGGCTGGCGCCATTCATGGCATGGTGCGAAATGCCCTTTCTCTCCGGCAAAGGCCCCTTTAGCGGGCATGTCACCTGTCACGATCAAATCGAAGCCTGTTTCATGCATCGTGCCGGATTCGAAGTGCGCGTTTGGGCTCACGAAGGAGGCAGTTTTGAAGGGGTGCCGCCGACCGTGACGGACTTCTTGAAGCGCAACCATCGATGGTGCCAGGGGAACCTGAAGAATCTAAGGGTCATGGCCTCGCCGGGACTGGGCATGGTCGACCGCTATCACCTCTTTACCGCCGCGCACCGCTTTCTGACGTGGCCAGCATTCGTCGTGACGATCCTTCTTTGTCTCGTCGAGACGCTGTTCTGGTCGCCAGCCGAGCCGGTACCGACCAGGTCGATCGCGCTGCTCTGCGGGCTCTGGGTGCTGACCTTCCTCGGACCACGACTGCTGGGCCTGACTGAAGCGATGCTGTTTCGCTCCAGGAGCTACGGCGGCCGCTTCGATCTTTTCCTGGGCGGCCTGGTAGAGATCCTCTTCACAATGCTGGTGACCCCGATCATGATGGCCGCGAGCAGTTTTTTCATGGTCGGTCTCGCCATCGGTCGCACTGTAGGATGGGAGATACAGCAACGCGAAGGCCACCAAATGAGTTGGCTGGCAGCGTTCAGGCTGCTATGGCCCGAAACGCTACTCGGCCTGATGATGACGTTGACCCTCGCGCTGCTGGCGCCGCACGCGCTAATTTGGTTCCTGCCCTTTCTGCTCGGCCTGTTGCTGGCTGTTCCGTTCGCGGTTGTCACGTCCTTGAGCGTGCTAGCGCGCTCGGCCGATACGGCCGGTTTATGTCGCTTGCCAGAGGAGATTCACGAACCAAAGGAAATCCGCGACGTTCGGGAAGGTCGCGTTTCCGTATAGCCACCTGACGCGATGAAGATCCTGACTTTTTTCGAATCATTGATTCTCGCGACC
>CAJCIC010000052.1 GCA_903970185.1 Gammaproteobacteria bacterium | reverse complement strand
GTGATGGCCTGACCCGCCGTGACAGCTTTGGCGGGCTGCAGGAAGCCTATACGGAATTCCATCTGCGAAACGTCTCCGACCGCTACGACTTCGACAGCGTGCGCATCGGCATCCAGCCCTTCACGTCCGATTTTCGCGGCTTCATTTTCCAGGACGAAGCCTTTGGCGTGCGCTTTTTCGGCAATCGCGACAACAACACCTGGCAGTACAACCTGGCGTGGCTGCGCCGCCTTGAAAAGGACACCAACAGCGGCCTTAACGACATCACGGCGCCGATGCGCCATGACGATACCTTCATCGCCGATGTCTTTCACCAGGACTTTCCGATCCAGGGCCACACCACCGAATTCATCGTGATGCACAACGAAAATCACGACCAGGGCCAGTACATCGACAGCGACGGCTTCATCCAGCGCCCGGCGCTGGTTGGCGACGAAGAGCCGCATCATTACGAAGTGACCTACATCGGGCTCAATGGCGATGGCCATTTCGGGCGATGGAACCTGACCACGTCGTTTTACGGCGTGTTTGGCCACGACAGCCACAATCCGATCGCCGAGCGCTCGCAGTCGATCATGGCCGGTTTCGCCGCCGCCGAATTGTCGCGCGATTTCGACTGGCTCCGGGTCAGGGCCAGCGCCGTATTTGCCACCGGCGACAGCCATCCCAACGACGGGCGCGCGACCGGCTTTGACGCCATCCTTGAGAATCCCGACATCGCTGGCGCTGGCACCAGTTTCTGGATCCGCCAGTCGATTCCGCTGATTGGCGGCGGTGGCGTCGTGCTCTCCGGCCGCGATGGCCTGCTTGCCGACCTGCGCTCCTCGAAGGACGATGGCCAGAGCAACTTCGTCAACCCCGGCCTCTTTTTGCTTGGCGTTGGCGCCGACGCCGACCTGACGCCAAACCTGCGCTTGCTTGGCAACGTCTCGCACCTGTCGTTTGCAACCACCGCCGTGCTTGACGAGCTGCGGGCCCAGGCCAACATCAGCCGTGACATCGGCACGGACCTCTCGAGCGCGCTGCAGTATCGCCCCTTCCTGACCCAGAACATCGTCTTCTCGGCCTCGGTCGCAGCGCTGCTGCCCGGGGCCGGCTTCAAGGAGTTGTACAACACCGACCGTCTGGGCATTCCCTATTCGCTCTTGTTCAACATGGTGCTGCGCTACTGATGTCAATCGCCCGAACCGCCCGCTTTGGCCTGCGCCTGGTCATCAAGGTGCTGGGCCTTGTTTTGCCCATGCAAATCGTCATGCTCGGATGGGGCGCTCCCGCGCACGCCCAATCCGCGCCCGCGCCGCTTTTGCAAACGCCGCTCGCGTCGATTTCAGGCAGCCCGATTGCCCCGGCACGCCAGACCGAAGAGCAAGCTCTTGAGAAATCGCGCGGCTGCAACACCTGCCACACGGCGACCGACAAGCCCACCATGCACAGCAATCCCGGCGTCGTGCTCGGCTGTACCGACTGTCACGGCGGCAACGCCAGCATTTCGCTGCCCGCGGGCGCCGTCAAGGGCGACGCGGCGTATCTGCAGGCGCTCGAGAGCGCCCACGTCGTACCGAAGGACCGCGCCGGCTGGAATTGGCCGTCGTCGGCCTCGCCGCAAGACAGCTACACCCTGCTCAATCGCGAAAGCGCGGCCTTCGTGCGCTTTATCAATCCCGGCGATTTGCGCATCGCGCGCGATGCCTGCGGCGCATGCCACCTCGCCATCATCCAGGCGAGCGAGCGCAGCATCATGGCAACCGGTGCAATGCTCTTTGGCGGCGCCTCCTACAACAACGGCATCCTGCCCTTCAAGCGTTACATCCTGGGCGAGTCCTATGCGATTGGGCCGGATGGCACGAGCGTTGGCGCAGCGATCAAGGATCCAAGCCCGGTCAGCCCGCACATGACAGACAAGGGCATCCTGCCTGAGCTGTTTCCGATTCCTGCATGGGAGACCGTGCCGCCTGCCGACATCTTTCGCGTCTTCGAGCGCGGCGGCCGTGTCATCAACAGCCAGTTTCCGGAAATCGGCCTGCCCAATCTGAGCGGCAACCTGCAAACCCTTGACGAGCCCGGACGCCCTGACATCAAGCAGTCGATCCGCGGCCCGGGAACGGGCAGCCGCATTGCCGTGCCGGTGATCAACCTGACCAAGACGCGCCTGAACGATCCGCACCTGTGGTTTCTCGGTACCAACGAGCAGCCTGGCGACTACCGTTCGTCGGGCTGCACTGCGTGCCATACGATCTATGCCAACGACCGCGCCGTGAGTCATTCGCTGCAGTATGCCCAGTACGGCAACACCGGCACGACGGCGACGATCGATCCGACCATTCCCAAAGGCGAGAGCGGCCATCCGATCACGCACAGCTTCACGCGTTCGATTCCCTCGTCGCAGTGCATGGTCTGCCACATGCACCAGCCCAACGTGTTCGTCAACAGCTTCTACGGCTTCACGATGTGGGACTACGAATCCGATGCGCCTGCGATGTGGCCGGAAAAACAGAAGTACCTGACCGATTCCGAAGCGCGCGCGCAGCTCAACCGCAACCCGGAAGAGGCGGCCTTGCACGGCAAGTGGGGCGATCCTGACTTCCTGAAGGATGTCAGCCTGCTCAATCCGACGCTCAAGGACACGCAGTTTGCCGATTACCACGGCCACGGCTGGAACTTTCGCGCCATCTTCAAGCGCGACCGCCATGGCACGCTGCTTGATGCCGACGGCAATCCGGTGAGCGACACCGACCCTGACAAGTTCAAGAAGGCCGTGCACCTGACGTCGATCCACCTCGATGTCGGATTTGCCTGCGTCGACTGCCACTTTGCCCAGGATGCGCACGGCAATGGTCACATCTATGGCGAGGTGGCAGCGACCAT
Organism: Gammaproteobacteria bacterium; assembly: GCA_903970185.1. GTDB lineage: Bacteria > Pseudomonadota > Gammaproteobacteria > Burkholderiales > Burkholderiaceae_D > CAJCIC01. The sequence goes on along the minus strand of CAJCIC010000052.1, from coordinate 74,611 downwards.
CGAGATCGACTGTCGCGACTGCCACGGCACGGCGCGCGCCTATCCGACCATGCGCACAAGCGGACCTGCAGCGCCTCCAGGCGGCACCGACATGCTGCTCATGCGCACCCAGGACGGCCGCCGCCGCTTCGAGTGGCGCGACGGCCATCTCTACCAGCGCTCGGCGCTCGACGCAAACAAGGAGTGGCAAGTCACGCTGGTCAAGGACACCGTGACGCCTGGCAATCCGCGCTATAACCCCAAGGCCGCGCGCGCCAAGCTGATGGCTGCAGGCGATGCCGGGCGCAGTGGCGAATGGGGTCCGGGGGTCAACGAGCTGGCCCACGACGACAGCAAGATGACCTGCTACACCTGCCACCTGTCGTGGAGCACGAGCTGCTCGGGCTGCCACCTGCCGATCCAGGCCAACTGGAAGAGCAACCGCCAGCACTACGAAGGCGGCGAGACGCGCAACTACGCGACCTACAATCCGCAGGTGGTGCGTGACGACGTCTTCCAGCTCGGCGTGCACGAACCGGTCAAGGGCAGCCGCATCGCCCCGATCCGCTCGAGTTCGGCGCTGATCCTGTCATCGACCAACATCAATCGCGAACACATCTATATCCAGCAGCCGCCGATTGCAGCCAGCGGCTTCTCGTCGCAGGCGTTTGCGCCGCACTATCCGCACACCGAACGCAAGACCGAGACCAAGACGTGCAGCGACTGTCACCTGTCGGCGGCCGACGACAACAACGCGATCATGGCCCAGCTGCTCCTGCTTGGCACCAACTTCGTCAATTTTGTCGGCTATGACGCGTGGCTTGGCGAGTCCGATGCGATTGAAGCCGTGCAGGTCACCGAATGGGACGAGCCGCAGGCCGTCATCGGCAGCTATTTGCACCGCTACGCCTTCCCCGACTACTTTTCCAAGCACCTCGCTGACGGGCTCGAACTGCAACACGCCTACGACCATGGCGCAGGCGGTCCTGCCAAGTGCGTGGCGCTGCGTGGCGAATACTTCTACGTTGCCGAAGGCGCAGGCGGCATGCGGGTGTATGACGTCGCCTCGATCGCCAACAAGGGCATCTCGCAGCGCATCATCAGCGCACCGGCCTCGCCGCTCGGGCAGGACACGCATATCGGCTCGGCCGATGCAACCTGCGTGGCGCTGCCGACCAATCAGTCGATTGCACCGTTACGCAATCAGGGTGACCTGATGCGCATCACCAATCAGGAACAGCCCTTCGCCGAGATCTACCATTACGCGTTCATCACCGACTCGCACGAAGGGCTGATCGTGACCAACGTCGACACCCTCGCAGACGGCGAGCCGCGCAATAACTTCCTAACGCGCGCCGCCACCTGGAACCAGGACGGTGTCCTCGATGGTGCAAGGCATATCGTCGTTGGCGGCGACTATGCCTACATCACGACACCGCGCGGTGTTGCTGTCGTTAGCATTGCCGACCCCTTGCATCCTGCGCTGCTCACGGTCGTGCCGATCGAAGGCGCCCGGGCCACGGCGCTGCAGTTCCGCTATCTCTGGGTGACGAGCCCGCATGGCCTCGATGTCATCGACGTGACGCACCCGGCCAAGGCGCAGCTCGTGCCTGGCGCGCACGTCGAGTTAAGCGACGCTCGCCACGTCTATGTCGCCCGCACCTACGCCTACGTTGCCGATGGCGCCGACGGACTTGCCATCGTCGATGTCGAGCGGCCGCGCGCGCCCAAGCTTCTCACGCTCTACAACGCCGAGGGCAAGATGACCGATGCCACCGACGTCATCGTCGGCTCGACCAACGCTTCGCTTTTTGCCTACGTCGCTGATGGCGTCAACGGGCTGAAGGTGATCCAGTTGACTGCGCCAGACACGCAACCGAAGTTCTATGGCTTCTCGCCCGAGCCAAAACCGCATCTCATCGCCTACCGGCCAACCAGCTCACCCGCGATTGCCATTGCCAAGGGGCTGGATCGCGATCGTGCCGTCGACGAGAGCGGCCACCAGATCGCCATTTTCGGTCGCATCGGCTCGCGCCCCTTTACCGAAGCCGAAATGCAGCACCTCTACCTCAATCCGGATGGCACGCCATTCACTGTCAGCGATAGTCCAAGCGCGGGGAAATTCATCAGCGCGCCTCTAGCTAGCATCCGCCCGGGAGCCAAACCATGAGTACGCGTCTGCGCGACGGACTGACCCATCGACTGCTGATCGCGCTTTGCGCAGCAGAGCTCCTCGTCGTAGGCGCCCTGGCGCACGCCGCAGAGCCAATGACGAGCGAACCCGTCATGCCAACGCCTGACATGCGTGCACCCCTGCCCTTGCAGGAGGCACTTTCCTGGCCGCTGCCTGATCACGACAGCGCCAAGGCCCTGGGCAATGTCACCTGCGCTTCAAGCACCTGCCACGGCTCGATCAAGCCGTGGAAGAACTCGCACGTCCTGCAAAACGAATACGTCACCTGGACCCACCTTGACAAGCACGCGCGCTCGCTCGAAGTGCTGGCCAACGAGCGCTCGCGAAAGATTGCGCAAAAGCTCGGCATTGGCGACCCGATGCGCGCCAAGATCTGCCTTGACTGCCATACCGATAACCGCGCCGAGGCAACGCGTGGCCCGCGCTACGACCCGGCCGATGGCATCGGCTGCGAAGCCTGCCACGGCGCCGCGGAGAACTACATCTCGAGCCATGTCGCGCCAGGCGCCACGCACGCCGACAACCTCGCCCACGGCATGTATCCGGTTGACGATGCCGCAGCACGCGCGAGGCTTTGCCTGTCATGCCATTTTGGCAATCGCGACAAACTCGTCACCCACAGGATCATGGGCGCAGGCCACCCGCGCATCTCGTTCGAACTTGAGACTTACTCGATGATCGAGCCTGCGCACTTCAGGCTGCGCTCTGACGATGCCCAGCACACCCTGCTTTTCGATGGCGCGCGCATCTGGGCGGTAGGACAGGCCATCGATGTCGAGAACCGCATGGATATCCTGCTTGACGTCAAGCGCAACCACGACGGCATCTTCCCCGAACTGGTGCTTTTTGACTGCCACGCCTGCCATCACCCGATGTCCGATCTGCGCTGGTCGCAGCGCACCGCCTTCGGACCTTCGCTCAGCCCGGGCGTGGTCAGGCTGAACGATTCAAGCATGCTCATGATAGCGGCGTTTGCGCACCAGCTCGACCCGGCTCTGGGCGAGCGCGTGCGCAATGCCGCCGCGGCGCTTGAGGCCGCGACGGCGGGCCAGGGCGATCTTGTCCCGGCCGCGCAAACCATGAAAGCGCTCGCCATGGATGTCGCCCAGCGGATCGCCCGCACGCCCTTCGATCGCGCTATGCTGTATGGCATCACGCTGACCCTGATCGATGAGGGCTTGGCGGGCAACTATGTCGACTACGCGGGTGCCGAGCAGATGACCATGGCGATTTCGAGCCTGCTTGATTTCGGCAGCCGGGAGGGCTGGCTCGAAAATGGTGCCAACATCAACGCCCAGATCAGCGGGCTCGATTCGCTTCTTGCCAATGATGAGCACTATCCGCGCGAGCAGTTCCAGAACCGTCTCAAAACGTTGCGTGCCACACTGACGCGTCAGTCCTAGCTTTCAGTTCGGGGTCCGTTCATGCCTGAAAAATTCAAGATCGCTGTCATCGGTGCCGGCCCTGCCGGGCTTTCCGCCGCCGCCCGCGCTGCCGAGTCCAAGGTCAGCCACATCCTCCTCGAGGCTTCGCCGCATCCGGCCGATACCATCTTCAAATACCAGAAGAACAAGCACGTCATGGCCGAGCCGAGCGTATTGCCCTTGCGCGGCCCGATGCCGTTTGAAGCGGGCACGCGCGAAGCCATCCTTGGCGCCTGGGACAAGCGCCTTGCCGAGCTTGCCGTCAACATCAAGTACAACTCGGAAGTCAACGGCATTACGGGCGACAAGGGTGCGTTTCAGATCAGTGTTGCCAACGGGGAGAAGTACGAGGCCGAATTCATCGTGCTTGGCATCGGCTTGCAGGGCAACCTGAGAAAGCTCGGCGTTCCTGGCGAGGACCTGGACGGCGTGCAATACCAGCTTGCCGATCCGGGCGAATACCTCGACGAGACCATCGTTGTCGTCGGCGCGGGCGACGCCGCCATCGAAAACGCGGTGGCGCTTGCGGCCCAGAACCGCGTCATCATGATCAACCGCAACGACGAATTCGCCCGCTGCAAGGAAGGCAACCTGACGCTGATTACGAATTCGATCCGCGAGGAACGCCTCGAGTGCCGCTTCGGTACCCGTGCCGAAGCGGTCGAAGTCAGCGCCGCGCGCGAAATCACCGGCAAGCCCCTGCGCTTTCTGTGCAAGACCGCGCACGGCGCCGAGACCATCGATTGCCATCGCGTCGTCGGCCGGCTTGGCGCAAGCGCCCCAAGAAAACTGGTCGAGGGCTTTGGCATCACCTTTCCGAGCAAGGATCCGAACTCGGTGCCCCAGCTTTCGGAGACTTACGAATCGAACCGCCCGGGCATCTATGTCGTTGGCGCTCTGGGCGGCTACCCGCTCATCAAGCAGGCCATCAACCAGGGCTACGAAGTGGTCGAGACGATCTGCGGCCGGCCGCTTGAGCCCGCCGACGAGCCGCTGCTCAAGGCCAAATTCATCAAGCTGCCAGGCAAGCCGTCGGTGTCGGAAACGCTCGCATCGGTGCGCGAGCGCATCAGCCTTTTTGCGCCGCTCACGACCTTGCAGCTGCGCGAGTTCCTGCTCGATAGCGAATTCCATGCGCCGCGCGAAGGCACCGTGCTGTTTCGGCGCAATGACTACACCAACAGTTTTTTCTCGATCCTCGCCGGCAACGTCGTGATTCAGCCAAGCGAGGACGATCCCAAGGCCGTGCCGATCACGCTTGGAGCAGGCGCCTTCTTTGGCGAGATGAGCCTGATCTCCGGCCGGCGCCGTTCGGCCACCGTCGTCGCGGGCAAGGATTGCGTGCTGATCGAGTCGCCGCGCCGCTCGATGCTCAGGCTTTTGGCCTCGCAGCCGGCGGTGCAGCGTGCCCTGGACCAGGTCGCGCTCAAGCGCGTCGTGCGCGCCTATCTGGCCACCACCCTGCCCGAGTCCGAACTCGACTTCCTGGTCGAGGGGGCCCAGCTCAAGCTGTTTAGCGCGGGCGAGGTGCTTTTCAAGGAAGGCGACAAGGCCGATGGCCTGTACCTCATCCGGCGCGGCTCGGTGACGGTGTCAAAGACGGTTGGCGAGCGCGAGGTCGTGCTGTCGTACGTTCCGGCCGGCAACTTTGTCGGGGAAATGGCCCTGAGTTCAGACGCACCGCGCTCAGCCACGGTGCGCGCTGCGGTGAACTCGGAGGCGATCGTGCTGATGGCCGGGCGCGTCATGGAGGTGATGTCACGCAACACCGTCGTTCGCAAGGCCGTCGACTCGCGCCAGTTCGACCGCATCCGCGCCAACGAGGCACAGGCCCCCGATGGCCGCAGTGGCGAGTTGATCACGTTCCTCGTTGGCCAGGGTATCGGCGAGGCCACCGACGTGCTTCTGATCGACGAATCGCTTTGCGTAAGGTGCGACAACTGCGAGACCGCCTGCGCTGCCACCCACGGCGGCACATCACGCCTGAACCGCGAAGCCGGGCCGAATTTCGGCGACATCCACGTGCCGACGTCGTGCCGCCACTGCGAGCATCCGCATTGCATGAAGGATTGCCCGCCTGACGCCATCCGGCGCGGCGCCAACGGCGAGGTGTTCATCACCGATGCCTGTATTGGCTGCGGCAACTGCCAGAGCAACTGCCCCTATGGCGTGATCCAGATGTCCTATGGCCATCATGGCCTGGGCGAGCGGCTGATCGCGCGCGTGCGCGAACTGATCCGTCCGAACGCACCCCACGTCGATCTGCACGCCAAAAAGGCGGTCAAGTGCGACATGTGCAAGAACCTCGCTGGCGGCGCGGCTTGCGTTCGCGCCTGTCCCACGGGCGCTGCCATTCGCGTCAGTCCGGAAGCCTTCATGCGTGTCACGGAAGAAGCCGCCGAGACCGACTGACGCAGTCAGGAGCGCGCTTTCCGGATCGCGCTTCTGGCGCCGGGTGCGCGCGAGGGCCCGCCCGCTGCGGCTATGATGCACGCTTTGGCCCGCCGCAAAGATGCCGATGCAGCACAAGAGCAAACCCCGCACGACGGTCATGGCGCAACGCCGCTCTGGCGGTTTCGAGGTGGCCAAGACCGGCCTTGATATTTTCGACTGGCGCGATCTCTATCACTTTGCCGTCACGCTTGCCTGGCCGTGGTTTCTGCTTGGCCTGTTTGGCGCCGAAATCGTCATCAATCTGTTTTTTGCTGCGCTCTATTCGCTAAGCCCGGGCAGCATCGCCAACAGCCAGTCGCTGCGCGATGCGTTCTTCTTTAGCATCGAGACGCTGGCCACGGTGGGCTACGGCACCATGGCGCCAGTGACGCTTTACGGACACATCGTCTCGGCCATCGAGATTGTCAGCGGCATGATCTTCACGGCGGTCGTGACCGGGCTCATCTTCGCCAGGTTTTCACGGCCGCGCGCGAAAATTGTCTTCGCCGACAACGCGGTCATCGCCATGGACCACGGCATTCGCACCTTGATGCTGCGCATCGGCAACGGCCGAGCGACCCTGCTGGCTGACGCGCGCGCCCACCTGACCTTGCTGTTGAAGGATTTGTCGCCGGAGGGCGTGCCCTTTCGCCGCGCCATCGATCTGGAACTGGCGCGCAGCCACTTTCCGCTTTTTGCGCTGACCTGGACGATTTCGCATGCCATCGATGCGACAAGCCCCCTGGCCGGGCTTGACCACGACGCGCTCAGGGCGCGTGACGCGCGCATCTTTCTCACCGTCGAGGCCCGCGACCCCTCGCTTGGCGCGACCGTCTACGACATCCAGGGCTACGACCTTGACCATGTACTATTCGACACGCGCTATGTCGACGCCGTATCTGCCGACGAGCACGGCCGCGCCACGGCCGACATGTCGCGCATCAGCGCGGTCGAGCCCGACCCCGCCGCCACCGCGTCCTAAGCCATGGTCAGTGCCCGAACGCCCAAGACAACGATATGGCGCATGCTCGCCTTGCTCCTCTTTTCGGCGTTTCTTGGCGCCTGCGCAATCCTGCCGCCGCACCCGAGCGAGCCGGTAACGCGAGCGGTCGAGCCCGATGCCAAGGCGCCGATCGGCATGATTGCCAATGCCGCGCTAGGCGATGATCCGCGCTCGGGCTTTCGCCTGCTGCCGGTGGCCTGGGGCTCCTACCAGACGCGCATCGAACTGATCAACCAGGCCAAGCATTCGCTTGACCTCCAGTATTACCTGTTCCAGGGCGACGATACCGGGCGTTTCATGATGCGCGCCCTGCGCCAGGCGGCAGAACGCGGCGTGCGCGTGCGCATCCTCATCGACGATCTCTATACCTCGGGCGAGGATCCGCTTCTGAACGCGCTGAATTCCTTTCCCAACGTCGAAATCCGACTGTTCAATCCGTTTGCAGCCGGTCGCGGTGCGCTTTGGAGCCGCTTTGCATTTACCCTGTCACAAACCGGGCGCGAAGACCACCGCATGCACAACAAGCTATTTCTCGTCGACAACGAGGCCGCGGTTGCAGGCGGGCGCAACATCGCTGACGAGTACTTCATGCGCTCGGCGAACAATAACTTCATCGACACCGATATCTTTGCCATCGGACCCGTGGTGCAACAGCTCTCGGATATCTTCGATCGCTACTGGAACAGCGATTTCGCATTCCCGCTTAGAAGCGTGACGCTGGCCGAAGGAACCACCGAGGAACTGCAGCGGCGCTTTGACGAACTCACCATCTATGCCATCGCGCCGCCGCCAGAAGCCGTTCCCGACAGTGCGCGCAGCTACCTTAGCCTGCCCGAAGAGTTGCGCCGAGGCAGGATCACCCAGATCATCCACGCCAACGCCCAGGCCGTGGCGGATCCGGTCAACAAGGCCAGCGGTGCCAACCTGACCGACATCAAGGGCACGGTGACAAGCCATATCCTTGACATGATCGCATCGGCGAGACAATCGGTTGTCATGGCATCGCCTTACTTCGTGCCAGGCAAGGCTGGCTTGAAGCGCTTGCAGGAAGCCAGCGCCCGCGGCATCGACCAGACCGTCATTACCAATTCGCTTGCCTCAACGGACGAGCCGCTTGCCGAGATCGGGTACATCCGCTATCGGCGCGCATTACTTGAGGCCGGCGTCCACATCCGCGAGATGAGCCCGACGCTTGTCGTGAAAAGCGGCAAGCTGGGCATTTTCCACGGCTCCCTTGGCGCCCTGCACGCGAAGATCGCCGTCGTTGACGGCCACCTGGTCTATATCGGCTCGATGAATCTTGACGAACGCTCGGCCTTCGAGAACACCGAGCTTGGCCTCATCATCGACAGCAAGGAACTTGCCGACGAGCTCGATGCCCGCACCGATCGCGCCAGCAGCTACGCGCTGCGCCTCGGCAAAAGCGGTGCGATCGAATGGGTCGCCGAGCAGAACGGCAAGGAAGTGGTTTTCGATGACGAGCCCGAAGCCGGCATCTGGACGCGCATCGAAGTCAAGTTGCTGGCGCCTTTCGTGCCGGAGAACCAGCTTTGAATCAGAGGATCTTCTTGATCAGGCCAAGCACCGTATCGAGCCGCTTGCCATAGGGCGGGCGCAGGAGAAATGCGCCATTGACAGCCGACTGGTAGAACACCGGCTTTTCGCGGCTGAAGGTGCGAAATCCGAACTCGCCGTGATAGGCGCCAAAGCCCGAGGAGCCAACGCCGCCGAAGGGCTGGTCTTCCTGGTTGATATGCCAAAGCGTGTCGTTCACTGTCACGCCCCCTGACACCGTCTCGTACAGCACCCGATTGAGCGCCGCCTTGTCGCTGCCAAACCAGTACAGTGCAAGCGGCCGCTCATGACGATTGACGTAGGCAATCGCCTCGCCAATCGAGTTGCAGGCGACGATCGGCAAGACCGGCCCGAAGATCTCCTCCTGCATCAGCGCCATGTCGTCGTTGACGCCAAAAACCAGCCGGGGCTGCATGCGGCGGGCGCTGTCGTTTTCGCCTGCCTCGCCCAGCAGGACCACGCGGGCCCCGCGGTCTTTGGCATCGTCAACGAGCCGCCTGATGCGCGCCTCGTGCGCGTCGCTGACGATCGCGGTGTAATCGGGATTGCCCGAAATCGTCGGATAAAGCCGGCGCACAGCCAACTCTGCCTCGTGCAAGAACGCGTCTTGCAGGCGCTCTGGCAGCAGCACGTAGTCTGGCGCAATGCAGGTCTGGCCGGCGTTCAGAAGCTTGCCGAACATCAGGCTGTCGATCAGCTTGGCAAGATCTGCCGAGGCATCGATGATGGCGGGCGACTTGCCACCCAATTCGAGCGTCAGCGGCGTCAGGTTCTTCGCCGCCGCGGCAGCCACTTTCTTGCCAACGGCGGTCGAGCCCGTAAACAGCAGGTGGTCAAAGGGCAATTCGACGAAGGCCTGGGCGATCCTCGCATCGCCTTCGATCACGGTCAACTCGCCCGCATCGAAGTCGCGCTTGATCAGTGCTGCCATGAGCGCACTGGTCTTTGGCGTCAGTTCAGAGGGTTTGATCATCACGCGGTTGCCCGCGGCAAGCGCGGCTGAGGCGGGCACGAGGGCAAGCTGGATCGGATAGTTCCAGGGACTGACCACGCCAATCACGCCAAGCGGCTGGCGCAAGAGCCGGTTACGCGCCGGCAGGAACTGCAAGGCGGTCGGCACGTGCCTTTCGCGCATCCAGCGCCTCAAGTGACGCAGCGTATGTCGCATCGAGCCGATCGAGACGAAGACGTCGGCCATCTTGGTCTCGCTCCTCGAGCGGTGGCCGAAATCGAGCGCGACGGCGTCGGCCAGCGCTTCCTCGTTTTCCTCAAGCAGGCGAATCAGTCGCAAAACCCGGTCGCGCCTTTGTGCCAGCGACGGATAGGGTTCGGCGGCATAGGCGAGCTTCTGGGCAGAAAACGCCGCATCAAGCGCAAGATTCGGAACAATCGGAGCGTTCATGGGTCTTCCTCAACAGGTGACGCATTTTGCCTCATCGGCTTGCCAGGGCGCTGAAAAGCGCATAATTGGACAAGTTTGGCGGCGCAATGCCTGCCTTGCGGATGTACAGCAAGCATGGGCTCATTTATTGCTGAACCACGTGGGCCCCAGCACGCTAGACCGGTCCGGGCATTCCCGACCCGATAGTAGCCACAGCACATTTACTTGATCGAATAATTGGAGAACACAATGAAAAGCAAAAATATCCTCGTCGCCACTTTCGCGGCCCTGACACTTCTGGCCGCGGGTTGCACGACAACCGGCAATCCGGGCGGCGGCAGCCCGATGAGCAAGCGTGAGTCAATCAACAGCTCGTCGCAGGCGGCGCTCTCGCGCCTTTACGCCAATACGCGCGGCACGCATGAACTGGTCGCCAAGGCACGCGGCGTCCTGATCTTCCCGTCGGTTATCGCAGCCGGTCTTGGCGTTGGCGGCGAGTACGGCGAAGGCGAACTCCTGGTTGGCGGCGCACCCGTTGCCTATTACAGCACGGCGAGCGCTTCGTTTGGCCTTCAGGCCGGCGCGCAGTCCAAAGCCGTGATTTTCCTGTTCATGAACGAAGAGTCGCTTAACCGCTTCCGGAGCAGCCAGGGCTGGACGGCCGGCGCCGATGCAACCGTTGCAGTGCTGCAAGTCGGCGCCAATGGCGATATCGACACGGCAACGGCAACCGCCCCGGTGATCGGCTTTGTCGTGACCAATGCGGGCCTCATGGCCGGCGCAACGATCCAGGGCACCAAGGTCAGCCGCCTGGAAATCTAGCCGGAAACAGCCGTGCCCTGTCGGCACGGCAAAAACAGATCGGGCCGCATGCGGCCCGATTTTTTTTGCCTCGAAGCTGCTCTAGGAAGGCGAGTCGAGCGGTTTCATGAAGCGCATGGCAAAACGGTCGGTGGCGATCTTGGTGTCAAAAAAGGCGTGATCGCGTGGATCATCCGGATTGCGCCACGCATTGCTCTCGCCAACCAGCAAGAACCCGGCTTCGGTGAGTTCCTTCTTGACGAGGCCCTGGTCGACGCGGTGCAAGGTCTTGCCATCGGCGGCGCCGCTGCCGGGCCTAGCCGAATGGTCGATGACCACCAGCATGCCGCCTGGCTTTAGCGCATCGAAGAGATACCGGTTCATCTCCTTGCGATCGACCGCCATGTAGGTGATGTCGTGGTAGGCCAGCACGATCGTGATCAAGTCCAGCGGCCTCGCCCCAAGCGGCACCGGGTCACCCGGGGCGCGCTCGGCAATGGTGACATTGGTCATCGCGCCAAGCCGTGCCTTGATCGGTGCCTTGGCCTCTTCAACCTGGGCAAAAACGTGACCCCCGGGGCCGACCGCGTGCGCGAGAAGCTCGCTCGTGTAGCCCGCACCTGCTGACAGGTCCAGCACCCGCATGCCAGGCTCGACGCCCGTGAATTCGAGGAACTCGAGCGGCTTGCGCGTTTCATCCATCTTCCGGTCTTCATCGCTTCGCGATGGATCAGAAACGATGCTTTTGTAGAGTGCCTCGTCGGCAGGCGTTGCCGCCTTCAGCGGGGCTTGCGCGAAGCCAAGGACAAGGGGCGCAGCAAGGAGGAGCTGCAGGATGCGCGCAGGCACGCGCCGGCTCGCCAGGGGATCAAGGGAAAGCGTCATTGACTACTCCGAAAGGAACGACCGGAAAAACGCCAGGTGGCGGTGCACGAGGCGTTTTGACTTCTCATCATTGACATTAGATATGTCTTTTAAATCATTGATATACATCATATTAGTATGGGGACGAGCGGCGCCGCTTCGGACCGCTCGCCGTGACGCCATCGAAATCGACCGGGCGAAAACCGCCTAGACGGCGACGTCGAGCTTGACCGAGATATTGCCGCGCGTTGCGTTCGAGTAGGGGCAGACCTGGTGGGCCTTCTCGACCAGTGCGGTTGCCTCGCCCTTGTCCATGCCCGGAAGCAGGACATGCAGTTCGACCTCGATGCCAAAGCCCTGGGGAATGGCGCCAATGCCGACCTTTCCGGTAATAGACGTATCGGCTGGCAACGGCGTTTTTTGCATCGACGCCACGTGCTTCATCGCGCCGAGAAAGCAGGCGCTATATCCCGCTGCGAAGAGCTGTTCCGGATTGGTGCCGCTGCCGCCGCCACCGCCCAGCTCGCGCGGCGTCGAAAGCTTGACGGTGAGCGCGCCGTCAGACGATTTGGCTTCGCCTTCACGGCCGCCGGTGGCTTTGGCTTCTGCGCGATAGAGAACTTTTTCGATATGGTCCATATGCAAATATCCTTGAATTTTGTGTGGCGAAGACGGAAGGCTTGGCGGTGCCACAAGCCGCGAAGCTGTTATACCCGATTATGGAATGGCTCATCACTTGATCACGGCCACGCGCGAGGTGACCGTCCTGGTCAGCCGCAAGGTGCTCAAAATCGCTGCCGCAAACGCGAAACATGCTGCGGTGACAAGCGCGGCAACCGTGCCATTGTCGGCGAAAAGATTGAAAATGAGCGCCACCAGGGCAGCACCGATGGTCTGGCCCATCAGCCTCGCCGTTCCCAGCATGCCACTTGCCCCGCCGCTGCGCTCAGGCGGCGCCGAGGAGAGAATGGCGCGATTATTGGGCGACTGGAAGAGCCCGAAGCCCAGGCCGCAAAGCGCCATGCGCCAGGCGATCGAGACGACATCGGGATGGCTTGGCAGCAGGGCAAGGGCCAGAAGGCCGCAGCCCAGGGCGACAAGCCCGATGCCGCCAAGAAGTCCGGCGGGATAGCGATCAGAAAGAATTCCGGCAAGCGGCGCGACGATGATGATCACAAGCGGCCACGGCGTCATCAGCAGACCGGTCTCGACCTGGCTGCGGCCAAGTCGCAGCTGAAAATAAAAGGGCAGGCAGACGTAAGCCAGCATCTGGGCCGTGAAGGAACAAAACGAGGTCACGATCGACAATGCGAAAAGCGGCCGGGCGAGCAGATCGAGCGGCAACAGCGGGTTCGTGCGCTTTAATTCGCGCCTGACAAAGACGCTTCCGACCGATAGTGCGCAAATCATCAGGGCGGCCACGCGCGCGCGCGGCTGTTGATGGGCGAAGGCATCCATGCCGAGCAAGAAGGTGCCGAAGGTGATGACATTGAGCGCAGCCGAAATGAAATCGAAGCTGCCAGCAGCGCGCCTGGACGACGGCAGAAAGCGCCAGCCAAGAACCACAGCGACAAGACCCAGCGGCACATTGATGGCAAACAGCCAGCGCCAGGACGCAAGCGCCAGCACAGCCGACGCTATCGTCGGCCCGATTGCCGCAGCCACGGCCACGACCGTAGCATTCAGGCTCACCCCGCGTCCAAGGTGCGCGCGCGGAAAGATCATGCGCACAAGCGCGATGTTGACGCTCATCACGCCTGCAGCGCCCAGTCCCTGCACGACCCGCGCCAGGGTCAGTTGCAAAAGGGTTGCAGAACTTGCGCAGGCCAGCGAGGCGATGGTGAAGACGATCAGTCCGCTCAGGTAGACGCGCCGGTAGCCGAGCAGATCGCCAAGCGAGGCCAGGGGCAGAAGCGAGACGGTGATCGCGAGCTGATACGCGCTCACCACCCAGATCGATTCCGCAGAGGTTTCGTGAAAGTGCGTGGCAATCAGGGGAAGCGCGATATTGGCGATGGCACTGTCAAGCACCGCGAGGCTGATGCCAAGCGCAATCGGCAGCAAGGCAAAGACCCGCGCGGGCATGGGGATGCCATCGGGCTGGAAGTCTTCTGGATCGTCGGCAAGCGCCATGGCAAAGGCAGCAAGCCGCCTGGAAGTCGAAGCACTTCGAGTCTAATCGACCCAGCGCCTGAGCGTTTCTGCGAGCCTGCCGTTGGCCTTCTGAATGCGCAGCCATTGATTGACGTATTCGAGCCAGGTCGGGTCATCGCGCGGCACGAGATAGGCTTTCTCACCGAACAGAAACGGCTCGGGCGCTGCGACCTGGCACAAGACGCCGGGATGGCGCTTGACCTGCTGGCGCACCTCGCTTGCGTCGGTAATCATCACGTCCGCGCGATTTGCCGCGATCTCGTCGAAAATCGTGGCATTGTCGGCAAAAGTGATGACGCTTGCCGCCTTCAGGTGCGCCAGGACGAAACGCTGATTGGTCCCGCCGGGGTTGACGATGACACGCACGCCGGGCCGGTCGATCGCGGCAAGATCATCAAAGCGCTGTGCACTGTCGCAGCGCGCGATCGCCGTCTTGCCATCGGCGAGATACGGTGACGTGAACGAGCCATAGCGCTCGCGCTCGAGGGTCAGCGAGATGCCGCCCATGGCCACGTCGCAACGCCGTTCCTGTACGTAATCGGTCAACGACTTCCATGGCGTTTGCACCCACGCGATCCTGGCCCCTAGCGATTGCGCAAGCGATGCCGCCATGTCGATGTCCGCGCCTTCAAACGCCGCGCCATCGGCGCTGTACGAGAAAGGCCGGTAATCACCGCTAGTGCATACCCTGAGCACGCCGCGCTCGATGACGCCATCGAGGATCGACGGGGCGGGCGCTGCGGCATGCGCTCGGGAAAGACAGGCGCCGATGAGGACGAACATCACGCGGGCAACACAGGTTCGAAGTCTCACGGCGCCCTTCCTCAGATTTTTGCGCGCAGATCGATCACGCGCCTGGCCTTGCCCACCAGGGTGCGCTCGATGGCGTCGCAATCGAGCACCTCGATGCCCGCCGTGACCCCGGAAATTTCCTTGATGCGCCGCGATAGTTCCTCGGCAGCCAACGCGCGCGAGGCCGGGCTTGCGCCACTGCGCAATTCGACTCTCACCGTCAGCGTGTCGAGGTGTCCTTCGCGTGCGACGACCAGCTGGTACTGCGGCGCCAGCGGCGACGTGGCGAGAATCAGCTGCTCGATCTGCGAGGGAAAGACGTTGACGCCGCGGATGATCAGCATGTCGTCAGAGCGCCCGGTGATGCGGTCCATGCGGCGCATCGGGCGCGCACTGGCTGGCAACAGTCGCGTCAGGTCGCGCGTGCGATAGCGGATCATCGGCATCGCCTCGCGCGTCAAGGTGGTTAGCACCAGCTCGCCAAAGCTGCCCTCAGGCAGCACTGCACCTGTCACCGGATCGATGATCTCGGGATAGAAATGGTCTTCCCAGAGCACCGCGCCATCTTTGGATTCGACACACTCTGAGGCCACCCCAGGACCCATGATTTCCGACAGGCCATAGATGTCGAGCGCATCAATGTTGGCGCGCTCCTCGATTTCGGCGCGCATCGCCTCGGTCCAGGGCTCGGCCCCGAAAATGCCGCGCTTGAGGCTGGTCTTGCGCGGATCGATGCCAACCCGCTCCATCTCCTCGATCAACACCAGCATGTAGGACGGCGTCACCATGATGACATCGGGCTTGAGATCGGTGATGAGCTGGACCTGTTTTTCGGTTTGGCCGCCGGACACCGGCAGCACGGTGCAGCCAAGGCGCTCGGCGCCGTAGTGGGCGCCAAGGCCACCGGTAAACAGCCCGTAGCCGTAGGCGACATGAACCAGATCGCCGCGGCGTGCGCCGGCCGCGCGCATCGAGCGCGCAACCAGGTCAGACCAGTGGTCAAGATCGGCAAGGGTTGAGGCGACAATCGTTGATTTTCCTGTCGTGCCACTTGACGCATGGACGCGGGCGACCTCCTGCCGCTTCACGGCCAGCATGCCAAAGGGGTAGGCAGCCCGCAGCTGCGACTTGTCAAGCAGTGGAAAGCGGGCGAGATCCTCAAGGCACGACAGGTCTGCCGCGGACACGCCTGCAGCGGCGAAGGTTGTGCGAAAGTGGCCGACGTTCTCGGCGCTCGCCAGCGATCGCTTCAGGCGCTCGAGCTGCAGCGCGCGAAGCTGACTCAGGCTCATTTTCTCGGCATCATCGAGTTCGAGCGCCAAAGGCGCATGGCGTGCGGGTCGGATCGCGGCTTTCAAGGTTTCAGCCCTTCGATCACGGCACGGGAAAGCCGTGCCGACCTGCCGCGAAAGAGCGCGACGAGCCGGCCATCGGCAGCGGTCACTTCGATATCGTAGACACCCAGCCGCTTGCCTTGCACGCGCATCGTGGCCGTCGCATTGAGAACTTCGCCAAGCTCGCCTGGCGACACAAAATCGATGGTCGCCGCGGCCGCGACGGCAGCCTGATTGCTGCCGTTGCAGGCCAGGGCAAAGGCCGTATCGGCGAGCGCGAAGAGCAGACCGCCATGACAGCTGCCGTGGCCGTTAAGGTGCCTCTCGGTGATGGCCATCGACACCGTGACCTGTTTGTCGTCGACGAATTCAAGCCGGATGCCAAGCAGCGCCGAGGCCAAATCCCGCAGCATCATCTCGCCTGCCACGCGCCTTGCGACGTCGGCGGGCTCAAGTGCGGTGACATTTGCGCCAGGGGTCATCACGACTGCTGATCGTAGTCGAGCTCGAGCTCATCTGTGACCGGGAAGCTCTGGCAGCAAAGCACGAATCCGCGCGCCACTTCGTAGTCTTCAAGCGCGAAATTGGCGTCCATCTCGACCTTCCCGGAAATGCGTTTGCAGCGGCACGTGGAGCATACGCCAGACTTGCACGAGAAAGGAAGGTCGATGCCCTGGGCGAGTGCTGCATCGAGCACGCTCAAGCTGTCCCGTGCCATCGAAAACCTGCGCGCCTGGCCATCAAGCCGAATCGTCACGTGGCACTCCCTGGCAACGGCGCTGCGCGCGCTTTGAGGCCGGCTCGCCAGCGCAGCGGTGCCAAACAACTCGGACTTGATGCGCTCGCGAGCAAGCCCGGCTGCAAGCAATGCCTTCTGGCATGCCTCGATCATGCCGTACGGGCCGCACAGGTAGGCGCCGTGCAGCTGCCTCACATCGATCACTGTCGCGCACAGCGCCCTGATCTTGTCGTAGTCGATGCGGCCGTCAAACAACGGCACCTGGCTGTGCTCGCGACTGAGCACGAAAAGCAGCGACAGCCGCTTAAGGAAACGGTCCTTGAGCGCGCCCAGAAGTTCGCGAAAAATCACGCTTGAGGACGACCGGTTGCCATAGAGCAGCGTGACGTGGCTTTCTGGTTCGGACTCGAGGATGCTGCGCACCAGCGATATCACAGGCGTGATGCCGCTTCCTGCCGCAATGGCCAGGTGATGGCGCCTCGCGAGCGGATCAAGATCGATGACGAACTGGCCACTTGGCGGCATGACATCGATGGTCATGCCAGGCACCAGCGTCTCGTGCACGTAGCCTGAAAAGATGCCTTCGTCGACGCGCTTCACGACAATTTGCAGTGGCTCGCCAGGAACGCTGCAAAGCGAATAGGAACGCCTTTCTTCGCAGCCACCGATGACCGCGCGCAGGGTCACGTGCTGCCCCGGCCTGAACGTGAATTCGGCCCGCGCCGCCTCGGGCAGCTCGAACTCGATCAGGTTCGCGTCACGCGTGAGCGGCACGTGCCTTGCGATGCGAAGCGGATGAAATCCCAGGGCCATCAATGCGGCTTGAAATAGTCAAAGGGCTCAAGACAGTCAAGGCAGCGATAAAGCGCCTTGCAGGCGGTGCCGCCGAACTGCGCGAGCAGGCCGGTGCGCAGGCTGGCGCAGCGCGGACAGGCCACGGCGCGGCCAGAGCGGCCATCGATCCAGGCAACCTGATGCGGTGGCGCAATGCCGCCTAGGGCAAGATGGTCACGGCCGCTCGCCGTGATCCAGTCGCTGCTCCACGCCGGCGACAGGACGCGCTCTGTGCGCACCCGACAAAAGCCGGCAGCCAGCAGGGCTTCTTTCACGCTGGCCTCGATGGCCGCAAGCGCAGGGCATGCCGAATACGTCGGCGTCAGCCGCACCAGGCAGTCGTCACGATCGACGAGCACTTCTCGCACGATGCCCAAATCGACAATCGATATCGCTGGCATTTCCGGATCGGGGATGCCGGCAAGCACCGCCCACGCGCTGTCAGCATTCAGCACGGTCGCAATCACCACGTCGCTTCCGGATAGCTGCGCTGCATGAACTGCATCTCGGCGAGCAGGAAGCCCAGGTGCTCGGTATGGCGCTTTTGGCGCCCCCCGGCGCGCGCGCTGGCTACAGCGCCAAGCGTGAGCGTGGCCTTCCTCGCAAGTGTCCCTACGGCTTGCCCCCAGGTCTCTTCTAGGGACGAGGGCAATGGCGCCACGCCCATCGCAGCAAGCAGCGCATCGCCTTCGTGATCGACAAACAGTTCGGCGACATGCGGCCAGAGCCGATCAAGCGCGCGCTGGCAACGCGCATGGCTCTCGCTTGTGCCATCGCCCAGGCGCACGAGGAGGTCGGCGCTGCGCAGGCGGTGATAACGCGCCTCTTTCACGGCCTTGGCGGCGATTTCGGCAATGCCTGCATCGCTTGATGCGACAAGGGCTGTAAGCAGCACAACATGAAACTCGTCGTAGAGGGCCTGGCGCACCAGGGTCTGCGCAAAATCACCGTTGGCAATTTCGCAGAGCAACAGATTGCGCCACTGCGCAACATCGCGCAGCATCGCCAGGCGGTCCTCGTCTCCGAACTCCGGCTCGCTGGCGCAGACCAGCCGATACCACTGCCTCGCCTGGCCAAGCAAATCGAGCGCGACGTTGGCCTGGGCCAGGTCTTCTTCGATCATCGGCGCATGACCGCACCAGGCGGTCAGCTGTTGCGCGAGGATCAGGTTCGAGTCGGCCAGCTGCAAAAGCCGCTCGCGGCGTGCCACGACTGCCTCTGATGACATCGCCATCAGAGATTCTTCACGCCTTCTGGCGTTGGAAAGAAAGTCGCGTGCCTGAATTCCTTGCCCTTGGGCGATTCAAACAGCGTGTCCTCTTCGCGTGGATCACTGGCATGGATGTCGGCTGCGCGCACGACCCAGATGCTGACGCCCTCGTTGCGGCGCGTATAGGCATCGCGCGCGTTAAGCAGTGCAAGCTTCGCATCGGCCGCATGCAGGCTGCCAACGTGCTTGTGCGCAAGCCCGTGCTGGCTGCGAATGAAGACTTCCCAGAGGGGCGCGTCGTTCACGCCGCCGCCACAGCCGTCGCCTGCTTTTGCGCATGCGCCTTAAGCGCCTCGCGCACCCAGGCGCCCTCATCCCAGGCGCGCTGCCGGGCCGCGAGGCGCTCCTCGTTGCAAGGGCCGTCCCCATTGACGACGCGGCGAAATTCGTCCCAGTCAATCTCACCGTAATCGTAGCGGCCGCGCGCTTCGTTCCAGGCCAGCTGCTCATCGGGAATCGACAGGCCAAGAAACTGCGCTTGCGGCACGGTCTGGTCGACCATGCGCTGGCGCAGTTCGTCGTTGCTGTGCAGTTTGATGCCCCAGCGCATCGACTGGTCGCTGTTGGTCGATTCGTGATCGGGCGGCCCGAACATCATGAGCACCGGCCACCACCAGCGATTCAGGGCGTCTTGCGCCATCTCCTGCTGCTCGCGCGTGCCGCGGGCAAGAACGGTCATGATGGCAAACCCCTGGCGCTGGTGAAACGACTCCTCCTTGCAGATGCGCACCATGGCGCGCGCGTAGGGGCCGTACGAGCAGTGGCAAAGCGGGATCTGGTTGATGATCGCCGCACCGTCGACGAGCCAGCCAATCGCACCGATGTCGGCCCAGCTCAAGGTCGGATAATTGAAAATGCTTGAATATTTTGCGCGTCGCGCGAGAAGGTCCAGGGTCATGGCATCGCGCGTCACGCCAAGCGTCTCGGCAGCGCTGTAAAGATACAGGCCGTGGCCGGCCTCATCTTGCACCTTGGCGAGCAGAATCGACTTGCGCTCAAGCGTCGGCGCGCGCGTCAGCCAGTTGCCCTCCGGCAGCATGCCCACGATCTCGGAATGCGCGTGCTGCGAAATCTGGCGGATCAGGGTCTTGCGATAGGCCGCGGGCATCCAGTCCGCCGACTCGATCGGAATGCCCTGATCGAGTTGGCGCTCGAATCTGGCTTGCTCGGGCGCCTGCTCGGGCGAATGCTCGGGCGCCTGCTCGGGCATTTTGCTGGCGCCGCCCTCTGTCGCGCTAGTGGCGTTGGTATGCATGAAGTGTCTCCTGCCCTTTGCAACCATGATTTGATACGGTAATTCATTTGTCAATCCTAATTCCGTGTCATATTGCAGTGATGGCCAAGACCCTGTATCACTTTTCCTCCTGATGCCGCGAGGAGGAGATGCGCCAAGGGCGAGCCGATCGGCTCGCGCCGCGCCGCCTAGGGCACGCTCGCTGATCGTGACCTTATGGGGTGACGTGCTCGCGCCGCACGGCGACGAATTCTGGCTCGCGACGCTGATCGAGCTGGCGCAGGCGCTGGCGATTAATGACCGGCTGGTGCGCACGACGGCGTTTCGCCTGTCGCAGGAGGGCTGGCTCACGGCCCGGCGCCTGGGTCGGCAAAGCCGCTACCGGCTAACGCCCGATGGCGAGCGCCGCGTCGTGCGTGCCGACGCACGCATCTACTTGCGTGGCAATCGCGACTGGGACGGCAAATGGACCCTGCTGCTGTTCGAGCCCTCGCTCACGGGCAGCCGCTATCTGGCCCTGTGCGACGAATTGCGCTGGCAAGGATTTGCCGAATTCGCACCCAGGCTGTATGGCCATCCGGCCGGCCAGGGTCTTGCGGTCAGCGAAATCCTGGCGTCAACGCGCACCCGCGCCGAAGTGACGCTGTTTCAGGCCAGCGCCGAGGACGCGTTCGGAAAGGCGGCGTTAACGACGCTCGTGAGCCGTTCATTTGAGCTTGCAGCGCTCGCCAGGCGCTATCTGACGTTCATCGATGACTTTGCGCCTGCGCTTGAGAATTGCCGAGAACTTCAGGACATCGCAGCATTCGCGCTGCGTGTCAGGCTGGTGCACGCCTATCGCCGCGTGCTCTTGCATGATCCGCAGTTGCCGCATGCCCTCTTGCCGCCGGAGTGGCCCGGGCATCGGGCGTTCAACCTCGCGCGCGCGCTCTATGGCGGCGTGATCGAGGCGAGCGAGCGCTGGATCGAAGGCGTACTGCAAGGCGACGCAGATGCGAAGCGGGCGCGCTTGCGACTTGCAGAACGCTTTCCGATCACGCAGGCCGCCTAGCCCGCCAGCGCCAGCATGCGCCTACCAGTGATAGTAGTAAGGATGGGGAGCGTAGTACGGTCCGCCCACGACCACGCGCGGGCCATAGTAGGGAGCGGGATAGACAGCGCAGCCGCCAAGCGTGGCGATGACAACGGCAAGTGCAATGAGCTTTTTCATGAGTTTCTCCTGGCAAAACCACAACATCGTGGACACGCTTATTTAACGCGCGTTGCGACGTTCGGTTGGTTTCAGGGTGTAACCGTTTCAGACCAAAAATGTCCGCCCCGGCGGCGCGCTTGCGCATCGCGAGCGCTTTCTGCCGAGATGCGTCACGCGCGGTTACAAACTCTCAGTGCAAGGCGCTGCCCGGGCTGCCGTCGGCCTGCTCGTCATCGTCGTGGTCATGATGGTGATCGTGGGCGCCGTGGGCGTGTTCGTGCTCGATTTCATCCTCGCTTGCCGCACGCACATCGAGCACCTCGAGATCGAACCTGAGGCCAACGCCCGCAAGCGGATGGTTCGCATCGAGCACCACGGTATCTTCGGTCAGGTCGGTCACGGTCAGGATCTCGACGTCTTCCTCGGGGTCTTCTGGCACGCCTTCAAAGCGCATGCCGATTTCAAGCGGCTCGGGAAACTTCGAGCGCGGCTCGACCCGCACCTGGTCGGCGTCGTATTCGCCAAAGGCGTCTTGCGGCTCGAGATTCAGGACTGATTTGTAGCCGCTCTCCTTGCCATCGAGGGCTTGCTCGATGCGCGGAAAGATGCCGTCGTAGCCGCCATGGAGATAGACCATCGGCTCTTCCGTTTCCTCGATGAATTCGCCTTGCGCATCGGTGAGACGGTAGGTCAGCGTGACGACGGTGTTCTTGGCGATTTTCATGGTTTTGCAAGTCGGATCGGAAGCGCGATTATCCCACACCCGAAGATCGGCACAGACAAAAGCGCGCAGTCGCAGATGGCATAATCAGCGCATGCCCACGCGCGCGCAATCACGGTCTCTTCTTGGCGACATCAGCGCCTCGCGTTTTCTGCGCGACTACTGGCAAAAAAAACCGCTGGTGGTGCGGCGCGCGTGGAAAAGCGGGTGGATTACGCCCTCCGAAATCGCCACGCTGGCCGCGCGCCCCGACATCGAAGCGCGCCTCGTCAGCGCAGATCGCGGGAAGTGGAAAGTCAGCTTTGGACCACAGGCGCGATTGCCAGGCAGAACGCGCGACTGGACGGTCCTCGTGCAAGGCGCCAACCTGTGGTCAGCTGAAGCCGATGCGCTCCTGCAAAGTATCGATTTCCTGCCGCGCTGGCGCCTTGACGACGTCATGGTCAGTTACGCTGCGCAAGGCGGCGGGGTCGGGGCGCACGTCGATTCCTATGACGTGTTTTTGCTCCAGGTCCAGGGCACGCGGCGATGGCGCACCAGCCGCCAGCGCGATTTGGCGCTAAAGCCCGGATTGCCGCTTAAGATTCTTGAGAATTTCGAAGCCGACGAGGAATGGACGCTTGAGCCCGGTGACATGCTTTATCTGCCCCCGCAGGTTGCCCACGAAGGGGTAGCGATGACTGCGTGCATCACCGCCTCGATCGGGTTTCGCGCACCGACCTTTACCGAGGCAACGCGCGAGTTCTTCCATCACGCTGCCGACACCATCGAACTTGCCGGCCGCTACCGTGACCGCGGCCGCAAGGCATGCCGGGATGCAGGCGAAATCGATCAGCACTTGATCGATGCCGTTGAGCGCCATATCGCCAAGGTGAAGTTCAAGCGCAGCGCCGTCATCGAATTCCTCGGCACCTACCTGAGCGAGCCCAAGCCGACGGTATTTTTTGACGACAGGGAATCGGGCGATAAACGACAACTTGCCGCGCGTGCGCGTCAGGTCGGGGTCACGCTCAACCCGCGCTCGACCCTGCTCTTTAGCGGCCCCCGCTTTTTCTTCAACGGCGAGGCGCTTCGCGCGAGCGGCCTTGAGCGACGCTTTCTGGTCGGACTTGCAAATCGCCGGTCAGCCACCGGCGAGGGCATCCGCGATGCCTCGCCGGCACTCATTCATCAGATCTGCGAATGGCTCGCAGATGGATGGTTGCTACTTGGAGACCGATATGGAGCCGGCACCGATTGACGAAACCCGCGCGTTAAAGGGCGTCATGCTCGAGAACCGGGCTGACATCGAGCGGGAGTTTTTTTCAGCGATCCGCAGCGCGCAACGCGAGATCTGGCTCGCCGATGCGACTTTTCGGCCGTGGCCGATCAATAGCCGCGAGGCAGAAGATGCAATGCATGCCTTCCTGATTGCAAGTCGTGCCAACCGCATTCACCTGCTTGTCGCCAACGACCAGTATCTTGCGGCCGAGGCCGCGCGCTTCATGCGGCTTTTGCGACTGTTTGGACAATCCCTGATTTGCCGTCGACCCCCTGAGCAGCTATCGATGCGCTTTGCCGAGGACTGCAGTTTTGTGATCGTCGATCGGGCACGAATGGTGCGGAGATTTCACCGCGATTCGATGCGCGGAGTCGCTGAATTTCACCCGAACGAAGTCGGCCCGTGGGTCGATCAGTTCCTGTCAGTTTGGGAAGAGAGTTCCGCGGGATTGTCCGGCACCGTGCTTGGCTTGTCGGGCTAGCTCGCTCACCTGGCCGTAGCGAAGTTTGAACAGGCGCAAGCTTGCTCTATAATCTTTGATTGGGCTTCTGGTGACGCGAAGAATTTCCGCAGCCCGAACGTCGTTTTAGCGTTTCCGCGCCCCGTTGCGACAACAATTTGCCGTTCCGTCCTTTACAAATTTCAACTGACAAGAAGGAAAACCATGAACAAGACTCTGCTGGCAGCCTCGCTTTTCGCCGTTGCCATGACCGCCTGTGGCAAGAAAGATGAAACGCCTGCGCCCGCTCCGATGTCGGCACCGGCGCCCGCACCCGCCCCGATGGCAGCTCCTTCCGATTCGTCAGCAATGAGCTCGGGCATGAGTTCGTCAACGATGTCCGCGCCCGATACGGCGAGCACGTCGGCCAAGTAAGCGCGACAGCAACCGGTCGATCGCGCAGCGGCACAGCGCGGCGACCGCATCCGAAAATTTCGCCGAAAAATTTCGCCGAAAAGTCGACGAAAAATTCGGATCGACAACGCATCTGAGCGCCCCCGCAAATCTCCGGATTTGCGAGGGCGCTGTTTCGTTGACGGTTCAGTTTTCGCCGGCGCCGCTCGCCGCAACCCCTGAAGTTCCTTTCGCGCACCGGTTATGCAGGATCAGGATCAAGGACATGATGACCATGGCCACGCCCACGACAAAAGCTCCCGCACGTGCGCTCAGGCCCGATTCTGTGGCTGACAGATAAGCACCCACAAGCAGCAGCATGCCCGCGTTGTCGACCAGGTTTTGCACGGCGATGGCACCACCCGTGCCAATCAGGATTTCGCCGCGCCGCTGCAGCAGGGCATTGAGGGGCACGATGAAAAAACCGCCGAGAACGCCGATCGCGACCAGCGCCACGACCGCAACCGGAATGCCGTCGATCCAGGCAAAGCTTGCAACCAGAAGTCCCATCAGTGCGCCCGCCGGAAGGACCCGGTAGACGCGTTCGATCGGCACGGCATGGCCTGCGAGAACTGCGCCAATGGCAACGCCAAGGGCCGTCGAGGCGGTGAGATAACCCGCTGTCGCCAGATCGCGCACGCCAAGCGCCGCAGGCAGCCATGCGATGAGCAGAAAACGCAAGACCGCAGCGGCGCCCCAAAAGAGCGCGGTGCCCAGCAGCGACAGGCGTGCGTCGCGGTCCTTTAACAGCGTCAGAACGGTGGGCCAGAATGCGACGAAAAGCGCGATGACGCGCAGGTGCCGCGGCCGTGTCGGCGCCAAGGGAAGAATCGCCAGCGTCAGCAGCATGGCAACGAAATACACCACGCAAAGCAGCATGACGCTGTTATGAGCGTACTGGTCGGCGTAGCGTGCACCGAGCACGGCGCCGGCCAATAGCGCGATCACGGTCGATGCCTCAAGCCAGCTGTTGGCCTTGACAAGCCAGCCCGGCGCGCAAAGTTCGCCCAGAATGCCACTCTTTGCAGGCGAGACGATTGCAGCCCCGATGCCAATCGCGCCGTAGCAAAGGAAAGGATTGCCTTGCAAAAAGAGCATCAGCGCGCCACTGAGCTTAAATACCGTTCCGAGCGTCAAGACGCTGCCTTTCCTGCGGGCATCGGCAAAGGGTCCGACAAAGGGCGCAAGGCAGATGAAGGCAGCGACAAATGATTCCTGCAGGTAGGGGATGTGAAATGCCGGCGAGCCGCGAGCCTTGAGCAATGCGATGGCCAGAAACAGCATCGCGTTGTCGGCAAACGTCGAGAGAAACTGCGAGGCGAGAACCAGCCACAATCCCCGCCGCATGCCTTGCGCTGCAGACTGCGTGCTCAACTGCACGAGCCGATCAGATGACCGCGGTCCACGGCAGGCCTTCGTCCTGGGTCGCGACCACGATCGCGTGCGCAGCCTCGTTGAGGACATGGGCCAGGGCCGCACGCGCGAGCTCAGCCGAATTGTTCTGCCGGCTGAGGTGGGCAGCGACGATCACTTTCAGCCGGCGCCGATCAAGCGCGTCGAGGATCTCTGCTGCAGTGTGATTGGCCAGATGGCCATAGTCGCCCTTGATGCGCCACTTCAGCGAGGGCGGATAATCGCAGTCCTCGAGCAGGGCGGCGTCATGGTTGCATTCGAGCACGAGCGCGTCGCAGCCGCTCAAGGTCGAGACGATGTGGGCGGTCTTGCGCCCGGCATCGGTCAAAACGCCCAGGCGCACCAGGCCGTCGCTAAACACGTACTGCACCGGCTCGCGCGCGTCATGGGGAACTGCGTAAGGGAGAATCTGCAGGTCGGCAACGCGAAAGGCATGGCCCGGACGGCAGAAGTTGAGCATTGCGCCGTCGGCTTCGCTGCCGATCGCCTGTGCCGTTCCATAGGTCAGCCACACCGGCAAGTCGTAGCGCCTGGCGAGGCGGAAGACGCCGCCGACGTGATCGCCGTGTTCATGGGTCACGACAATCGCATCCAGGTCCGCGGGCGAGAGGCTGATTCTTTGCAGGCGCCGCTCGACTTCCTTCAGGGGAAAACCGCAATCGAGCATGACCCGCGTAACAACGCCCTGGCAGGTCGACTCGACCACCAGGGAATTGCCCTCGCTTCCGCTGCCAAGCGAGGCAAACCGCATCGCGCTACTTCAGCTGGTCGTTCAACAGCGTCAGAATGCGCGTTCCGGCATCACCCGTTTCCGGGTCGCCCGTCTTGTTGAGCACCGTCACCCGGGTGGTCGCATTGTCGGCCTGCGTCTTGACCAGCACGCGGTATTGCTGGGCCTGCTTCTTCGGGTCGTCGGAATTGAAAAGGCGTCCGAAGACGTTGCGCCTGTCCTTGTCGGGATCCTCGTTTGGATCGACGTAACGAACGAAATAGGTTCCGGCGTTGCGGTCGCGATCTTCAACGGTAAAGTTCACCCGGTCGAGGGCAAGGCCGACACGGCGCCAGGCGCGATCAAACGGATCGGCCAGTTCGACATAGCTCGAGCCGCTTGGCCCGGCGACGAATTTCGACTGCGCCGGCTGCGCCGGAATGGCGGCCCCGGCGGCACCCGCGGCTGCGGCAGCGGGGCTTGCCGACGCCACGATCATCTTGGCACGCGCCTCTTCGGTGCCAAGCTTGACCAGGAGTCGATTGAGAAACTCGGCCTCGAGTTCGGGATCGGACGGGCGCGTGGTCCATACCGTGGTCTGGTTCTGCTGACTCGTGACCACTTCCACCATGCCGCGATGGCTGATATAGATTTCCGAACTGCCATCGGGTCGGCGCTCGATGCGCGTGCGAAATTTGTCGCGCTCACCCGTATCGTAGATGCTGTCAAGAAAGGTGCCGAGCTGGCGCCGGATGAAATCCAGCGGCAGCTTGGCGCGATTCTCCTCCCAGTCCGTCTCCATGATGCCGGTCTCGGGCGAATCGACCTTGAGCAGGAAGCCGTTTTCCTGCCAGAAGTCGCGCAGGATCGGCCAGAGCTGTTCGGGCGTGCGGCTCACGACCAGCCAACGCTGCCCGCCTGCACGCTCAAGGTGGGCATCGGCAAGCTGCGGCAGGACCTGCGGCCCGGTCGCGACCGGGCCGATTGCTGCGGCCTGGTTCTTTTGCTGCGTGTACGTCGAAAATGTCGTGACGCCGTTTGCGCCTGGAACATTGAAGCGATCATCGCGCGGCAACGTGCTCAGATCCGGAGGGACCTCAAGCGTGTTGCGCTGCGGGCCTTGATTGTTGGCCTTGTAGTCGATCTTGGTGCCAGAAAATGCGTCGGTGAACGACGTGCACGCGGACAGCGAAGCGACAGATGCCAGCGACGCCAACACAAGACCCAACGGGATACCGCGTAATTTCATCATGCTCACACATTCCATTTCGAATTCACAACGCAATTCCGGAGCGCGTTAAGGCCGCGCGCACCGGTTCATGATAGGTTGCCGACAAGGGCACCAAGGGAAGCCTGATGCCGCCCCCGATCCGGCCCATCTGATTTAACGCCCATTTGACAGGAATCGGATTCGGTTCAACGAACAAACTTTTATGCAGCGGCAAGGTGCGCTGGTGCCACTGTCTTGCACCTGCCGCATCGCCCGCGAGGGCCGCCTTGGCAAGCTCTTGCATCGCCGCAGGAGCGACGTTGGCCGAGACCGAAACGTTGCCGCGCCCGCCAAGCAGCATCAGCGCCACCGCCGAAACATCATCGCCGCTGTAGACCGCAAACGACTCCGGCAGCGCAGCGATCAACGCCAATCCCCGTCCAATGTCTCCCGTCGCATCCTTGATGCCGACAATTCCAGGCACCTGCGCGAGCCTTAGCACCGTGTCGTTGCTGACATCAGCGACGGTGCGGCCCGGCACGTTATACAGGATCAAGGGCAACTCCACCGCCTCCGCAATCGCCTTGAAATGCGCGAACAAGCCGCCTTGCGTCGGGCGATTGTAATAAGGCACGACCGAAAGCGCGGCATTCGCGCCAACGCGTAGCGCATGGCGCGTCAATTCGATCGCTTCCGCCGTCGAATTGCCCCCTGTGCCGGCAATGATCGGGATGCGTCCCGCCGCGTGTTCGACGGCCACGCGCAGCAACTCGACATGCTCCTCGACCGTCACGGTCGCCGATTCACCGGTAGTGCCAACGGCGACGATCGCATCCGTGCCTTCAGCAATGTGCCACTCGATCAGGGCCTTGTAGCTTTCGAAGTCCAGACTGCCGTCCGGATGCATGGGCGTGATCAGTGCAACGATGCTGCCTTGAATCATGGACAGTCGGGCTCGGCAAAAGCGAGATTCTAGCGGATTTGGGGGTGCTTTAGCGCCCACGAGGCGAGCCGCAAGGCAATCAGCCGAGTGCTTTGGGCATCGAATCCGCACTTGCACAAAGGCGCTGCACGACGCGCGTCTGGCCCTCGTTGACGATGCCGTCCTCAAAAGCGACAACCGTGAGGCCCGCGAATGCCCTGAGCAGTTCCCCGCGCTGCAACAGGAAATCCGGATTGGTCGGCCGACCCACGAGCTCCTGTCCCTTGGCAAAGGTCTCGTAGATCAGGATGCCGTGCGGCGCGAGCCAGCCTGAAATCGCGGCAAAAAGCGGCCGATGGAGGTAATTCATGACCACCACCGCATCAAAGCGTTGCCCAGCCAAGGGGGGCGGCCCGGCCTCCAGATCGACACACACGGTGCGCGCCGCACCGCAGGCGCCAAGGGCCTGCTCGTCACGATCGATCGCCGTGACGTGAAACCCCGCTTGCGCCAGCCAGCGTGCGTTGCGGCCGTGGCCGGCGGCGACGTCCAGCACGTGCGCGCCCGCTGGCAGGAGCGGGGCAAAACGCACGAGCCAGGAAGAAGGTTGTGCACCTGGCGCACTGGCGCTCAAGTGTATTGCAGCCCCATCGCTTCGCGCACATCGCGCATCGTCTCCTGCGCGGCCTTTCTGGCCTTGTCGCAGCCGTCTGCAACAATGTTGCGCAAGAGCGTCGGGTCATCGAGATACTGCTGTGCCCGCTCGCGAATCGGCCCCTGCTCGCGCAGCAAGGCATCGATCACCGGTTGCTTGCAATCCAGGCAACCGATTGCAGCCGTGCGACACCCATGCTGGACCCACGCATGCGTCGCCTCGTCGGTGTAGACCTGGTGCAGCTGCCACACCGGGCACAGTTCCGGATTGCCGGGATCGTTGCGTCGCACGCGCGCCGGGTCGGTTTGCATCGTGCGGATCTTGCGCGTGACCTCGGCAGGATCTTCCCGCATGGCAATCGCATTGTTGTAGCTCTTGCTCATCTTCTGGCCATCAAGCCCGGGAAGACGGGGTGACTTGGTCAGACGCGCGTGCGGTTCGACCAGGATCAGCTTGCGCGAGCCTTCGAGAAAGCCAAACAGTCTCTCGCGATCGCCAAGCGACAGGCTTTGCGCGCTCGACAGGAGTGCCCGGCCCTGCTCGAGCGCGGTGTCATCGCCTTGCTCCTGGTAGCGGGTGCGCAACTCCTCGTAGAGTTTTGCGCGCTTGCTGCCAAGACGCCGCATGGCTTCGCGTGCACGCTGCTCAAAGCCAGGCTCGCGGCCGAACAGATGGTTAAAGCGCCGCGCGATTTCCCGCGTCATCTCGATGTGCGGCACCTGGTCCTCGCCCACCGGCACCATGCTTGCACGATAGACCAGGATATCGGCGGCCTGCATCACCGGATAGCCGAGAAATCCATAGGTCAGGAGATCCTTTTGCGACAGGCGCTCGAGCTGTTCCTTGTAGGTCGGCACGCGTTCGAGCCAGCCCAGTGGCGTTGACATGCCAAGCAGCAGCGACAGCTCGGCGTGCTCGGGCACCCGGCTCTGGATGAAGATCGTCGACTGGTTCGGGTCGAGTCCGGCCGCAAGCCAGTCGACGAGCATCTCCCAAACGCTCTTGCCGATGATGTCGGGATCCTCATAGGCGGTGGTTAGCGCGTGATAATCGGCGACAAAAAAGAAGCACGGATATTCGGTCTGCAAACGGACCCAGTTGATGAGCGCACCGTGGAGATGGCCGATGTGCATGGCACCAGTAGGACGCATGCCTGACAGAACACGGACGGGATACATGGCTTTAGGAGAATGCGAAAGTGACGCGAACCAGTTGATACATCGCAGAAAACAGCGGCAAAAGGATGATTCTCAAAAGCGGCAGCTGCAGCAGCACGATCAGAATCAGGATGCCGTAGCGCTCGAGCTTGGCGTACTGCCAGGCGAGCCTTGGCGGCAGCAGCGAGACGGCGACGCGGCCGCCGTCAAGCGGCGGAATCGGGATCAGGTTGAGCAGCATGAAACTGATGTTGACGGCAATCCCGGCAAGCGCCATCCGGGCTGCGAAGTCCCCCGACGAACTGCCCGTGACCACGAGGATCTTGAGCACCAGGGCCCAGCCAAACACCATGCAGAAATTGGTCATCGGTCCGGCAATCGCGACCCACAGCATGTCCTGCTTTGGATGTCTCAGGTTGGCAAAATTGACGGGGACCGGCTTGGCCCAGCCAAACATGAAGGTCTGGCCGACCGACATCGACAAGCCGAGCACGACCAGCGGGACCAAGATGGTGCCAATCGGATCGATGTGCCGAATCGGGTTAAGGCTGATGCGACCGGCAAGGTACGCGGTGGTGTCGCCGAAATAGCGGGCCACGTAGCCGTGGGCGACCTCGTGCACCGTGATGGCGAATACGACCGGCAAAAAGTAGACCGCGATGGTCTGAAGAAGGGCGTCCATGGGCGGCGATTGTACAGGCCGGCTCAGGCGCCAGAGACGACGCTGGCGTCGAACTCGAACGGTGCCAGTGCGCCGCGACCGCGGCGCACGAGCACCGGCACCGGCCCTGTCAGGTCGACAACCGTCGTTGGCAGCACGCCGCACGCGCCGCCGTCGATGATCAGTTCGACCTCATGCTCAAGGCGTTCGCGCATTTCCCAGCCGCCGTTGAGCGCCTCGACTTCCCCCGGAAGGATCAGCGTGGTCGCCAGCAGCGGCATGCCAATTTCGGCCAGCAACGCGAGCGCAATCGGGTGGTCCGGGACACGCAGGCCGATGGTCTTTCGCGACGGGTGCGAGACACGCTTGGGTACTTCGCGTGTGGCCTGCAGGATGAAAGTGTAAGGCCCGGGCGTGACCTTCTTTAAGAGCCGGTACTGGCTGTTGTCGATTTGCGCGTACTCGGCAATTTCCGACAGATCACGGCAGAGCAGCGTCAGGTGGTGCTTTTCGTCGATGGCACGGATGCGCCGCATCTTCACGACGGCATCGCGATCATCGATACGACAGCCAAGCGCATAGAGCGAATCCGTGGGGATGGCAGCCACCGCGCCTTCGCGCAGCATGGCTGCTGCCTGGCGCACGAGACGCAACTGCGGATCAACAGGATGAATAAGAAAATATTGGGCCATTCTTGCATCGCCAGGGAAGCCGCGCGAGCACGCGGTGGGCTTGTTACAGCCAGTCGTGCCAGACCGGCGTTAGGGCATCTGGCAGAGGCGGCAGCGCGCCAAGATCGGTGTGGCTCTCGCCCAGGCTGTGAAAGTCGGAGCCGCGCGAGCCCATCAGGCCAAACTCCTGCGCCAGCGCCGTGTATTTCCGGTACTGGCTGGCGTTGTGGCTGCCGGTGATGACCTCGACAGCACGCCCTCCGAGGCGCATGAATTCTTCGACCATGACATCCGCCTCGAGTGCGCTTAGGCGGTAGCGTCCCGGATGCGCAAGCACGGCGACCCCGCCGGCAGCGCGAATCCAGCCGATGGCTTCGGCAAGGGTTGCCCACTGCATCTCGACAAAGCCCGGCTTGCCTGCGATCAGATAGTTGCTAAAGACGTCGCGCACGTCGCTGCAAATGCCGCGTTCGACGAGAAAGCGCGCAAAGTGCGTGCGGCTGACCAGGTTCGGATTGCCGGCATAGCTCAAGGCCCCCTCGAAGGCGCCCTCGATGCCGACCTTGCGCAGTTGCTCGCCCATCTGTTCGGCGCGGCGCGCGCGGCCCGAGCGGGTCTGCTGCAAGCCGGCCTCGAGCGCGGCATCATCGGGATCGAAATTGAGCCCGACGATGTGCAAGGTCTCGGACGCCCAGCTGACGGAAATTTCCACGCCCGTCACATAGGCGAGGCCAAGCGCCTTGGCCGCGCTTGCTGCCTCCTCCTGGCCACCAATCTCGTCGTGATCGGTCAACGACCACAGCTCGACGCCATTCTCGAAAGCGCGCGTTGCAATCTCGGTTGGCGACAGCGTGCCGTCTGACACCGTCGAATGACAGTGCAAATCGGCGTTGACCGCGTGCGCGTTGGGGTAATGCATAGGCCGAGTTTACAGCGACCTTGGCGAAGTGGTGTTGCCGTCCTGCAAAAGCGCGCTGGCGCCAAATCCGGCACCGTGGCGCAAGAGGAAATCCTCGATCAAGGGCGCCAGCTCTTCAGCGTGGTCGTGATGCAGCATGTGGCCGGTGTCGTCGATCCACACGCGCTCGAGTGAGCCGATATGGGCAAGGCGTTGCGCATAGTCGGCAACCGCCTCCATCTTCAGCGCATACTCCGAGTCGCGCGCCATGACCCAAAGCACCGGTGCCAGGATCTGTTCCCAGGTTGCGATCACGTCGGCCACGCGGTAAGTCGATGGGTTGGGAATCTTGTGCGCAGGATCGGCACGCAATGCGAAGCGCCCGGCCTGGTTTTGCGCCGCCCAGTGGCGCGCGAGATAGGCGGCACGGTCGTCAGAGAGCCTGGCGTTGGTCTTTTGCAATCGCCTTGCCACCGCCTCGAAGGAGTCATAGTCCTTGAGCACGGGCGGGTGTGCGAGAGCGTCAAGCCAGGCTCGGGCGCGCCTGGGTGCCGCCTCGGGCGGATCGCCCGGCAGTCCCAGCCCCTCGAGGTTGACCAGTGCCCGTATGCGCTCAGGACGGACGCCGGCATACATGCACGCGGCGTTGCCCCCCATGCTGTGGCCGATCAGTCGCACCGGTTGTTGCGGCGAATAATGGGCGAGGATCTGATCGAGATCGGCGAGATAGTCAGGCATCCAGTAACACGACGCCTGCGTCCATTCGCTAAGGCCGTAGCCGCGCCAGTCCGGGGCGATGACATGCCAATCGCCGGCCAGCGCATCGACCAGAAACTGGAAGGAGGCGGAGACATCCATCCAGCCGTGAAGCATGACGAGAAGCGGATGGTCAGGATCGCCCCATGCGCGGATGTGGTAGTTCAGCCTGTTGACGGCCAGAAATTGCGAGCGCGCTTGCCGTTTCGGGCGATATTCTGCGTCCAAGGTGAAAAATCCGCGCGGGAAGCCCAAGGAAGAACCGATTATAGTGGTGGCGTCCTCCCGGGGCCGCCGCCCCGCCTTCGTGCCAACCGGCATGACGATTGCTAAAGAGCAGTCTGCGCAATATCCATTTCGGGAAATTTATCATGCTCATCCGCGTCGGCTACGACATGGTGTACGACTGTCCGCAGCCGACTCCCATGATTCTCAACCTCAACATCCATTATTCGCTTGCCGCGCGAATTGTCGTTCCGGATCACATGAGCATCGCCCCGGCGGTGCCGGTGACCTCGTATCGCGACGCGTTTGGCAACTGGTGCAGCCGGCTGGTTGCGCCTGCGGGGCAATTTCGCATCAGCGCTGACGCCATCGTTAGCGACAGCGGCGAAGTTGAAGCGGTCGGCGCCGGCGTGGCCCAGACGCCCGTCGATCAGCTGCCCGAAGACACCCTCGTCTATCTGCTTGGCAGTCGCTACTGCGAGACCGACCAGCTCTCGGAGATCGCCTGGCGCCTGTTTGGCAGCGGGCCCACGGGAGGCGACCGGGTGCAGGCGATCTGCGACTTCGTGCACAACCACATCACGTTTGGCTACCAATATGCAAGGCGAACCAAGACCGCCTGGGAGGCCTACAACGAAGGCCAGGGCGTGTGCCGCGATTTCGCGCACCTGGCCGTCACGTTTTGCCGTTGCATGAATATTCCGGCGCGCTACTGCACGGGCTATCTTGGCGACATCGGCGTGCCTGCGGTTGACGCACCGATGGATTTCGCCGGATGGTTCGAGGCTTACCTTGACGGCCAGTGGTACACCTACGATGCGCGCAATAACACGCCGCGCATCGGCCGCATCCTGATGGCGCGCGGCCGCGACGCGACCGATGTCGCACTGGCAAGCACGTTCGGTCCGCACTGGCTCAACAGCTTTGTCGTGTGGGCCGACGAAATCGAGCCGAACTGTGACCCGGCCGTGGAAAAGCGCGGTACCGGCGTCGCCCGTAACGCCATGCTCGCGCTCGCCGAACAGCGCGATGTCAACCGCAAGACTGCCGCCCCCGAGTCACGCGCATCCGCCATCGCCAAATGACGGGCGCTAGTCGAGCTGCTGATAGGTCTGTATTTCGGGTACGGCCGTAAACAGCGGGCCTGCAGCCGTGATCGCAGCGCCAACGTGCGCGGTTTTCAGATGAGCGTCGGCTGCGTTCTTGTCCTGCCACTGCTCGACGGTCTGGAACACATGGGGGAAATCTGATTGCTGATAGAGCTCGTACTTGATGCAACCCGATTCCTTGCGCGATGCCGCCGCCAGCGTTTGCAACAGTTTCGCGGCCGCCTCGGCAGCGTCCGGTCGTACGGTGATGCGGGCGAGAATATGGACCATCATCACTCCAGAGAATCTCGTGTTTGAAGATGATGGCCCCCTGTATGGGAAGTAAACAGGAGGGTTTGCCCTAACCCTCCGGCTGGGCCTCGCCGGAGTGCTCGAAAATCGCAAGATTCAGCGGTCTGACCGCGCCCATCCATATGGCGTGGTCGCGGTGGTCAAGCAGCTCGTCGCCCGTCTCCGGATGAATGAAAATCACCAGACCGTCGCGATTCAGTGCGAGCCACGGCACGAAGGCGCCAAACACCGCCGCCGAGAACACCAGCTGGCAACTCCAGTCCGGATGCGGACCGACCGGTTTTCGATGAACCCGGCCCATCGTCACCGGAAACCGTTCAGCCGCGAGCTTGCAAAAGCGCGTGGCCTTGTTCACCGTGTGGGCATCGAAATAAACGTGGGCGTGAAACGACGGGATCGGGTGCATGGGTTTTGCGTGACGGTTGGGCCGGGCCGCCCCAAAGTGTACCTTCGGTTGCGGGTTTCAAGGCGCAATGCAGTATGCTTTGAGCATATTTCCCAGACCACGATCATGCGTTTTGGAACCGAGATCCTCAAGCAGGCGGATTTTCTTGCCACCTGCTCCCAGGGCAGCAGCGGCATCACCCGAACCTACCTTAGCGATGCCCATCGACAGGCCGGTGACTACCTGCTCGGATTGATGCGCGAAGCCGGCATGCAGGCCGGCTATGACGCCCTTGGCAACGTCGTCGGTCGCTACCCCGGTCTCGAAGCCGACAGCCCCGTGATCGTCACCGGCTCGCACCAGGACAGCGTCGTCGATGCCGGGCGCTACGATGGACTGTTTGGCATCCTCTCGCCGATCGCATGCATCAAGGATCTGCATCGCCGCGGTGTGCGGCTAAGGCATGGCATCGAAGTCATCGGCTTTGGCGACGAGGAGGGTGTGCGCTTCGAGGTGACGATGATCGGCTCGGCCGCGCTCACGGGCAGTTTCGATGTCAATTGGCTTGATCGATGCGATGACGCTGGCATCACGATGCGCCGCGCGCTGGAAAATTTCGGTGGCAATGCCGATGCATGGCAATCGGTCAGGCGCGATCCGGGCCGCATCGCCTGCTTCATCGAGAGCCACATCGAACAGGGCCCGGTCTTGCTCAGTGAAAATTTGCCCGTTGGCGTCGTCACTGCGATCGCCGGCGTCTCAAGGCTTAGGGCAAGCGTGGTCGGACTGGCTGGCCATGCCGGAACGGTGCCCATGGCGAATCGACGGGATGCGCTTGCGGCTGCTGCCGAGATGGTGCTTGCCATCGAGCGACTCGCGCAATCCGATCCCTCGCCCGTGGTTGCCACCGTGGGTAAAATCTCGGTCGCAGGAGGCGGTGCCATCAACGTCATCCCGGGACGCGTCGAATTCACCGTCGATCTGCGCTCACCCGATGACGCCATACGACGCACTGCCGAGGCCGCCCTGACCAACGCCTGCAACGCCATCGCGGCGCAGCGCAAGGTGGTGCTCGAGTGGCAGCGTTTTTTCGATCTGAATGCCGCCCCCTGTGACCCGTATCTTCAGGAACAGCTGGCGAGCGCCATCGGCGAGCATGGTGTCAAAGTGCGCAGGCTGCCAAGCGGCGCTGGCCATGACGCAATGAAGTTTGCCGGCTTCACGCCGATGGCAATGCTCTTCGTACGCTGTGGCAACGGCGGCATCAGCCACAACCCGCTTGAGATCATGACCGCCGAAGACGCCGAAGTCGCGACCTCGGTGCTACTTCGATTCCTGGAAGACTTCGAGCCGAAAAGCCCGCATGCAGCTTGAAGATGGCTATCTTCTGATCGAACGCTTCATCGACGATCACTTCGACGATGAGGTGGCGTTCCTGCAGGAGCTGGTGCGCATGCCCACCGATACGCCGCCAGGCGACAATGCGCCGCATGCCGAGCTGACCCGAACGCTGCTTCTTGGCATGGGCATTGACGTCAGTGCGCATCCGGTGCCGCCTGCCGTTGTCGCGGGTGCAGGGCTCGTGAGCATCACCAATCTGCTTGTCAGGGAAAGCTTTGCCAAGGCGGGGCCCGTCATCGCGCTCAATGCCCACGGTGATGCCGTGCCCGCGGGTCCGGGCTGGACCTATCCGCCGCACGAAGCGAAGATTGTCGGCGGCAAGCTGTATGGCCGCGCTGCTGCCGTGAGCAAGAGCGACTTCGCCACGTATGTTTTCGCGCTTCGCGCGCTCAAGTCGTGCGGCCTTGCACTTTGCGGCACGCTCGAGATTCACTTGACCTATGACGAGG
Source organism: Gammaproteobacteria bacterium (assembly GCA_903970185.1). Lineage (GTDB taxonomy): Bacteria > Pseudomonadota > Gammaproteobacteria > Burkholderiales > Burkholderiaceae_D > CAJCIC01. The sequence continues at coordinate 37,622 of CAJCIC010000052.1, read as the reverse complement.
AATTCGGCGGCGAGCTTGGACCCGGATTCCTCCTCGAGCAAGGCCTGACCGACCCGGACATCGTCATCGCCGCTGGATTCTCCTACCAGGTTGTCACGGCCCATAACGGTTGCCTGCAACTCGAAGTGACGGTGACCGGACGCATGGCACACGCGGCCATCCCGGCATCCGGCATCGATGCCCTCAAGGGAGCGACGGCACTTCTTAACTGTCTTTATGATGAGAATCCGCGCCTTGCCCTGATTCACTCGAAGGTCACGGGCATCGACCATCCCTATCTCAACGTCGGCTGGATCAAAGGCGGCACCAACACCAATGTCGTGCCCGGCGAGGTCGTCTTGAAACTCGATCGGCGCATGATTCCGGAAGAAAATCCGGAAACCGTCGAGCGCGATCTGCGCGCGCTGATCATCGCTGCAGTGCCGGCAGAGACCGGCCTGAAGGTCGCCATCAGGCGGCTGATGCTCGCGCGCCCGCTCCTGCCTTCGGCAAAAAGCCAAGCCGTCGCAGCGATTCTTGCCGCGCACGCGAAAGCGGTTTTCGACACCGATGTGCCGATTCGCGGTACGCCGCTTTATACCGACGCAAGGCTTTACGCCGAGAGGGGCGCAGCCGCGCTCTTGTTTGGCGCGGGGCCAAGGACGATCCTCGAATCGAACGCCAAGCGCGCTAACGAGCACGTCGATCTGAGCGACTTGCGGCGCGCAACCAAGGTCGTGGCAAGAACGCTCGCGGAGCTGCTCACCGCCTAGCCACCGCACCACGGCGGTGCGCCTGCCTGGCTCAGACGGGCCTTGAAGCGCGCAGTTTCGCCGCTGCCCACGGTCAGCGCCAAAGCCGAATGGCATTGCTCTTGCTTTTAGCCGCGACCGATGGCCCGCGATCACGCGTAGCGCCAGACTCAAGGGATTTCCATGGCGGCATCAACGACGTCTTTGCCCATTGCCGCAACCAAGGCTCCGATCTACAAATCGCTTTTCTGGCAGGTTGTACTCGGACTGGTGCTGGGCATTGTCATCGGCGTTCTCGCGCCTGACTTCGCGCAAGGGCTGAAATTCTTCAGCGACGCCTTCTTGAAGCTGATCTCGATGATCGTCGCGCCCATTGTCTTTTGCGTCGTCGTCCACGGCATCGCCGGTGCCGGTGATCTGCGCAAGGTCGGCCGCGTCGGGGCCAAGGCGCTCGTCTACTTCGAAGTGATGACGACCATTGCCTTGACCTTGGGCCTTGCCCTGGCGTTTCTTTTTCATCCCGGCCAGGGCATGAATATCGACACGTCTTCGCTTGATGCCAAGGCGCTTTCGACCTATGCCGAAAATGCGCACAAGCTGCAGGGCGCAGGCGTTGGCAGTTTCATTCTCAATATCATCCCGACGACATCGTTTGATGCCCTGGCGCGCAATGACGTCTTGCAGGTGCTGTTCTTCGCCATCTTCTTTGGCGCGAGCCTGGCCCTGGTTGGCGCGCCGGCAAAGCCGGTGGCTGACCTGATCCAGACGCTTTCCACCGTGCTTTTTCGCGCCATGGGGCTCATCGTGCGCCTCGCGCCCCTGGGCGTGCTTGGCGCTGTCGCCTACACCGTGGGCAAATATGGCGTCGCCTCGCTGCAGCAACTGGTGTCACTGGTCGTCCTGTTTTATTGCGCCATCGCCCTCTTCGTCGTCGTCGTGCTTGGCATCGTGCTGCGTCTTTGCGGCCTTGGCATTTTCAGGTTCATTGCCTACTTCAGGGAAGAGCTCACCATCGTCTTGGCGACGGCCTCGTCAGATGCGGTGTTGCCGCAGATCATGCGCAAGCTCGAGCGCATGGGCGTCAAGCCCTCGGTCGTCGGACTGGTCGTACCCACGGGTTACTCGTTCAATCTCGACGCGTTTTCGATCTACCTGACGCTTGCCACCGTTTTCATCGCGCAGGCCACCAATACGCCCCTCTCGTTTGGTGATTTGATCCTGATCCTTGGCATCTCGCTGCTGACGTCCAAGGGGGCACATGGTGTGCCTGGGTCGGCGATCGTGATCCTCGCGGCAACGCTCAATGCGGTGCCAAGTATTCCTGCCATCGGCCTTGTGCTGGTGTTATCGATCGACTGGTTCATTGGCATGGCGCGCGCGCTTGGCAACCTGCTTGGCAACTGTGTCGCTACTGTCGTCATTGCCGCCTGGGAGAAGGACCTTGATCTGAGCACGGCGAAATCGGTGCTCGAAGGCCAGATCTCGGGCGTGCAAGCGCTCGAGTAGCAACAGGGCCTAGCCGGTGTTGCGCAGCCCGGCAGCGATGCCATTGATGGTCATCTGAATCGCGCGCCGGGTTCTGTCATCGGTGGTCCCGGCGCGATAACGCTTGATCAGTTCGATCTGGATGTGGTTTAGCGGATCGAGATACGGGAAGCGTTCGACGATGGCCTTGCGAAACGGCGCATTCGATTCGAGCAGGGCCGTGTTGGCGGCAAAGCCCTGCACAAACGCGCGCACCCGAGCGAATTCCTCTTCGATCTGGCGAAACACCGCAACGCGCACGGCGCTGTCATGCATCAATTGCGAGTAGCGTGCCGCAACGGCGAGGTCGACCTTGCTGATGACCATGTCAAGATTGGAAATCAGGGTCTGAAAGAACGGCCATTCGCGGCCCATCCTCGCGAGCAGCAGTTCGCGCCCTTCGCGCTCTTCCGGGACCTCGGCCAGCCACCCTTCAATCGCCGTACCGACGCCGTACCAGCCCGGCAACAGCGTGCGGCATTGCCCCCACGAAAATCCCCAGGGAATGGCGCGAAGTTCCTCGATGCGCCGTCCCTTCTTGCGCGCCGTCGGACGGCTGCCGATATTCAGTTCGGCAATTTCGTTGATCGGCGTCGATTCGAAAAAGTAGTCGGTGAAGCCCTCGGTGTCGTACACCAGCCCGCGATAGGCTGCCATGGCGCGCTTGCTCAGGACATCCATCGCGCTCTCGAAAAGCGCGGTATCCGCGTGGCTTGCCGATGACTTGAGATTGAAGCTGGCTTCGATTGTTGCTGCCACCAGCGTTTCCAGATTGCGACGGCCGATGGCCGGGTGGGAGAATTTGCTCGCAATGATTTCGCCCTGCTCGGTCAGCCGGATCTGGCCGTTGACCGTTCCTGGCGGTTGCGCCAGTATGGCTTCGTAGCTTGGCCCGCCACCGCGACCTACCGTGCCGCCGCGGCCGTGGAAAAGGCGCAGCGGAACCTTTGCCGTCCTGAAGACCTCGACCAGCGCGAGTTCGGTCTTGTAGAGCGACCAGCTCGAGGTCAGGAAGCCACCATCCTTGTTGCTGTCGGAGTAGCCCAGCATGATCTCCTGCGCACTTCCCTCTTCTGCCGGGTAAAGCCGCAAGCGCTCGCCCAGATCGAGGATGGCCGTCATGATCGCGGCCGAATGCTGCAAATCGGCGATGGTCTCAAAAAGGGGCACGACGTTGACCTCAAGCACAAGCCGACCCGCCATGGCGTGCGCAAGCCCAGCCTCCTTCAGAAGGACCACCAGTTCGAGCAGATCGGAGACCGACTCGGTATGCGAGATGATGACATTGCGAATCGATCGCTTGCCGTAGCGCAGGCGTGCTTCGCGCGCCGCGGCAAATACGGCCAGTTCCGACGTTACGCCCGCGCCGTAGTCATAACGGGGAATCACAAGCGGACGCGGCTGCAGCGCCTCGGTGAGGAGCAGCTCGACCTTTTGCTCTTCGCTAAGTGCGGCATAGTTGGCACAAACGCCCGCGATCCGAAACAGTTCGCAAAGCGTGGCCTCATGCACGTCCGAGCTCTGGCGCAGATCAAGACTTGCAAGATGGAAGCCGAAAACGTCGACAGCCCGGATCAGGCCATCGAGCCTGCAGGCCGCGATCAGGACGCCGTGATGGGCGCGAAGCGAAGCCTGCACTCGCGACAAATCGCTCTTCAACTCATCGGAATTGGCGTAGGCCACGGAAGGGGCGATTTCCTGCCGGAGGATGGCAAAGTGGCCAAGCGACCTTGCAGTCGCAGCCAGGCGCGCGTAGACCCCAAGCAGCGCCTTGCGGTAGGGTTCGTCGGCGCGATGTTCGGATTGGTCAGGTGAATGCCGGGCAAGCTCCTTAATTTCGTCGTCGATCGCAACAAGCAGCGTTGACATCGACAGTTCTGCGCCAAGCGCATGAATTTCACCCAGATAGAAATCCATCGCTTCTGCCGACTGCTTGGCAAGTGCCGCCTCGAGCGTCTGGGCCGTGACGTTGGGGTTGCCGTCGCGATCGCCGCCAATCCACGAACCCATCTGCAGGAAGCTCGGAAGCGCGCCGTGCGGCACGATCTTCTCCTCGATGGCCTGGTAAAGCTTCGGAATCTGGCGCAAGAACGTGATGCGGTAATAAGCCAGCGCGTTGCTGATTTCATCGGCAACGGTGAGCTTGCTATAGCGCAGCATGCGCGTTTGCCAGAGCGTGGCGACAAGTGCCAGCATGCGGCGTTCGATCTCCTGCCGTTCAGAGGGCGTGAGCGGCGCGTCGCGCGCCTCAAGCAGCAGGGCAATTTCACGTTCGGTATCCAGGATGCTCTTGCGCTGGACTTCGGTCGGATGCGCGGTAAGCACCGGCGAAATCAGGGCGGACCTGAAAAATGCATCGATCTCCCTGCTGCCAACGCCGCGCTCATTGAGCAGCGTCACGGTATAGGCAATGGAGCCTGGCGTTGCCGCACCGCCTGCAATCTGCAGGGCCCGCTCGCGCCGGCTCTTGTCGTGGTCCTCGGCGATGTTGGCCAGGTGCGAGAAATAGCTGAAGGCGCGCACCACCGAATTGGTCTCTTCACCCACGAGCGCATCAAGTTGCGCCTGCAGTTCATGCTCTGCGCTGGCGTCGTGGTCTCGTCGAAAGCGCACGGCAGATTGGCGCACACGCTCCACGATCTCGTAGATGCGCTCGCCCTCGTGCGCGCGGATGACTTCGCCCAGCACCCGTCCAAGGTAACGGATGTCCTGGCGCAGACCCTCTTGCAACTCTGGTTTCACGAAGGGAGGAGGCGATAATGTTTTTTTCGATGGTGACACGCCACAATGCCGCCGCCAAGCTTTTGCAAAGCTTTTTGAACCACGGGGAGCGAGTCCTCGCGCACCCACACCCAAGGCCTGTCACAGTTGCCAGGCTTAATCACAAATTGTCTGTCCGGACGCATCGAAAACAATTGACCGCACCGCCTCGCACGGCAACCATACGGGGCTTGCCCCTTCCCTTCGTCGCCATCAACGCGTGAAATCCCTTTCTCACCCCAACGCCAGTGCGCGCCTGGCGACCCGGGCGAAATCGACCTTGATGCGCCCCCTAGCCCAATTCGCAGTGCTGCTCGCCGCGCTCGCAAGCGCCCCGGCCTATGCCTGGACCGACCACGATCTGATCACGCGGCAGGCGCTAGAGGATGTGCCCTTGATGCAAACGAGTGTTGCAGCCGAGCCGGCCGAGCACTTTCTTGCCAGCGATCCCGCGCAACTCGCAAAGGTCCTGGACGGCGAGGAAGCATGGGCTCGCGCCAATCTGCCTGGCTACCCGGTGCGGCCCGACGCACTGCGATTTGACGAACACGTTGACCGTGCACACGCGGTGAGGCGCTTTCTTCTGGCCATTCGCGTCAACCCGGAGGCCAGATTGCGCCTTTTCGTGCAGGACCTTCCCGGAATCACGCCCATCTCGCAATCCAAGCTGCCCTGGACCGATGTCACGACGAGGCGCAGCGAAACGATTGCAAGCGAACTTTCGTTTAGCGCTGTGCCGCCTGGTGCGTACCTGACTGTCATCGATGTCATCGGCACGGCATCTGACGAGCCCGACTACGGCCTTGACATCGGCCTTTGGGACGACAACAGCACGGGCGCCGGGCACGCCTACGGCTTTGGCTTGCAGCCGTTTGGCAATCCGAAGCTGGATGTCTCGACCCAGGCGCCATTTCACATGGGCTTTTTTCACGAATCGTGGCTGCTTGACCATGCCGCGCCCTACCTGAAGCGAGCGCTGCCGGAATATCGCGTTCATCTTTATCAGACACTTGCGAGCTATGCCTTCAAAAGCGGCCATCCTTACTGGGGCTGGCGCTTTTCCGGCTGGGCGCTTCACTATGTCGAGGACTTGACCCAGCCCTACCACACGCGCGCGCTTCCAGGCGTTGGCTCGGTGCACATTCTTTTTGCAAGCGCCTTGGACCTGATTGGCATTCACGGGCCAAAGACCGATGCCATTCAGCTGGTCTCCAACCGTCATCTTGAACTTGAAAACTACGAATACCATCGCCTTCACGACGCCATGCTCAACCATGACCAGCAGGATGGCTTGCTCGCGGCACTCGCCAACGCCAAGTGCGACGCGCCTTACGGCCCATGGACGAACGCCTCGTTGCGAAACGAAGTGTCGCTAACAGCCAGTCAGAAGGCCGAGAAGATCGATGCCATGCTCGTGTCCGCGCTACCTGAGCAGCTGGTGTCAGACCCTCGCTTCGTCTTCACCGAGACTGGCGAGAACGTACCGAACATCGCACAGATCATGCAGGCTGCGCCGCCACTGCCGCGCAGGAAATTCGAAGCCGAGATGGCCGATGTGATGTGCCAGGTCGGCGCCCAGACGCGCCGCTTCGTCAGATCGCTTCCTGTCTACGCGCCACCCCCGCCCCAGGGCGAGTCCTAGATCCAGACGCTAAGCGCGGCGCTCGCCGCAGCGCTTCACGACAACCGAGTAGTCTTTCGCGTTGCGCGATATTGCCATCCGCCATGAAGTTTGCTACGGTCGTTCTTCCGCGTCAGGTGACTTACCTTCGTTCTTTGCGTGATGAGTTCAAGAAGACACACGCTCGCCCGGCCGACTCTTAAGCACAGCGTTCGTGTCGATGCCGCAGCGATCCGGCCCGGCATGTTCGTCACCGCCCTTGATCGGCCCTGGGAGGGAACGCCGTTTCTGATCCAGGGCTTTCTGGTCGACGAGATCGAACACATCGAGACCTTGCGCTCGCTTTGCTCGGAGGTCGTGATCGATCCGCACCGATCCTCCTACGATTCCCTGCGCGACTTGATCGACCTCTACGATCTGCCCGAGGACGAAAAAGCACCTGCGAAAGACGAGCCGACCGTGCGCATGCGCGTTATCGAGAGCGGCCGCAGTTCAGGTCACGCAAGCTCCCTCGATGCGTGGCGCCCGATCGCACGGCTGAAAACATCGGTCAGCAAGGGGCTTGGCAGCCTGCGCCCGAAATCCGAGCTTGACGTTGCCTGGCGGCCACGCAGCGGATCGGATCCGGCGCAATCCAAGCCGCAAGAAGAGATCGCCCGCATGCCGAGGTTTAGCCGCTCTGACATCCGCTACGCGTCGGTCGAGCCTGCGAGCACACCAGGTCAGCGCGGCAATCTGTTTGCTGCGTGGAAGGACAAGAAAAAGTTGGCGGGCAGCCGCCCATTGCCAGCGGCAGACCCTGGCGTCGCTGCGCGCCTTGCCCAGTTCGAGGAGATTGTGCGCTCGATGCGATCGGACGTATCCAGCTGGATGGAAAACATTGGCACGCTGCGCAAGGCCAAGGGCGCTGCGAAGGCACCGATTGCACCCTTGCTTGGCTGGCGCAAGCGCCGCCTGCCGATGCTAGGCGAACTGCACATCCCCAAGTACATCGAGGTCTTGATCTACCGCGATCGTGTCGAAATCGGCGCGGAAGTGGCGCGCGCCCGCGAAGCGATAACCTCAGCCGAGGACACGCTGGCCCGGCTTAAGGCCGATGTCGAAATCGAGAGCGCACTGCGCATCGACGGCTTGCCTGCGGTGGTCGACTCCCTCGTGGCAAGCATCTCGCGCAATGCCGACGCCATGATCTGGGTGTCAAGGGTGCGCCTGAACGACTCGACGGCCTACAACCACAGCATCAAGGTCGCCTCGTATCTCATGGCTTTTGGCCGTCATCTCGGTTTTCCGGCGCGCGAACTCGGCCAGTTGGCCCAGATTGGCCTTCTGATGGATGTGGGCAAACTCGACCTCGACCGTGAGCTCCTCAACAAACGCACGGCACTCACAATCGACGAACTTCAGGCCTTGAAGGACCACGTCAGCATCGGCTTGAAGCGCCTGTCGTCAAGCGCGCAACTCGACCCGGAAGTGCTCGAGGGCATTGCTCAGCACCATGAGTGGATCGATGGCAGCGGCTATCCGGAAGGACTCTCGGGTGAGGAGATCGGCATCTTCGGGCGCATGGCGGCGATTGCCGACACCTTCGCCGCGCTAACCACCCATCGTCCCTATGCGCCGACCTACTCCTCGTACGAAGCCTTGCAGATGATGTATGCGCGGGCCGATCAGCAGTTGCACGGACCGCTGGTCGAGCAGTTCGTGAGGGCCATCGGCCTGTATCCGGTCGGATCGCTGGTCTTGCTCAGTACCGAGGAAGTCGCAGTGGTCACCGCCCTTGACAAGGCGCAGCGCCTGGAACCGCGGGTGCTTGTGCTTACCGAACCCAACAAGAACACCCGCAAGCGTCCCTACGAACTCGATCTGTTGCGAAAGCCCAAGGATGCTGCGGGCCAACCCATTCGCATATTGCGCAGCCTTCCTGCCGGCGTTCACAATATCGACTTCCGGAATTTTTACATCGCGTGATCCTTCAAGCCACCGAACGACTCGATAACGAACTTAGCGCCGCCGAACTCAGCCAGCACATCGTCGATCGCAGCCGTGCCTTCCTTTCCGGGGATCGGCCGCCGCGCTTTGCCATCCTCGTCATCCAGTTTGACCGCTCTGACCGCGGCAGTGCGCTTGCCGGACTCGAGCGCGCGCAGGCGAGCTCCGATGAAATCCGCCAACGCATATCGAAGGCGTTGCGCTCGGTCGATCGTTTCGCGACGATAGGCATCGGCGAGGTGGTCATATTCCTGCCTGGCATCGACAGCAAGGCCGTGATCGCGCTTGCCGGCACGAAGCTCCTCGAGGCGCTCGATGAGCCGCTCTACATCGGAGGAAAGACGGGGCTGCTCAGGCCCGCGATCGGTTGCGCATTTTTTCCTGATCACGGCTCAGACGTGGAGCAGCTCGTCAGCGCAGCCGATCAGGCGAGCTTCATGGCGCGGGCTCAGCCCACGCGCCTTGACATCGTGCGCGGCATCAGCAAGGAGGTGCAACACAATGAGCTGATCGATGAGCTGCGCGCTGCAATCGAATCAAACGAACTCGAAGTCTGGCTGCAACCGCAGATTTCGTGTGAGACACGGGATTGCGTTGCCGCCGAGGCCTTAATCCGCTGGCCGCGTCCGCAGCCCAAAACACCTGTGCACGCGGGTTTGATCGCCGAGCTGGCCGAAGATAACGGCATGATGTCAGCGATGACCGACTTCGTCATCAACACGTCGCTTAGGCATCTTCGCTTTCTCGACAGCAAGGGCATCAAAATTAGCGTGGGCGTGAACCTCTCCGCGTCCGTGCTTTGCGATTCCGATCTTCCAAGGCGCGTCGGACAGGCGCTGTCGATCTGGAATATTCCGGCTGCGCGGCTCACGCTTGAAGTCACCGAGAGTTCGCTGATGCGCGATTTTGAAGGCGCCCTCGCCGTCATGGTTGAACTCAAGCGACTCGGAACCCGCCTGTCAATCGACGATTTCGGCACCGGCTATTCTTCCCTGTCCTATCTGCGGCGCATGCCGCTTGACGAACTCAAGATCGACCAGGTCTTCGTGCGCAATATTCTCGCGAGCCCAAGTGACCTCCAGATCACGCAATCCGTAATCGATCTTGCCCATCATTTCGGTCTCGAAGCGGTCGCCGAGGGCGTCGAGAGTCGGGAGATCATGGATCTATTGATCGGCTTTGGATGCAACCTGCTGCAAGGCTATTACTTCAGCAAGCCGATACAAGTCGAGCAGCTCGTGGCCTGGTGGCCAAGCCGGAACCTCGCACTGGCCTGAAGCGCGCTGGGTGTGCGCTCTGAATCACATCGGTACAAGAGATCGAGCCGAGTCGAAATCATGGGCGCCGACCAACGCGGACACCGCGTCCACGCGCATGGCCGAAAAGCGCAAACCCGGCCAGGCCTCCGAGAAGCATCCATATGGAAGGAGGCAGCGGGGTCGGCGATACGGGCGTTAGCGCAGTGAACTTGTAAAAAAGAGTTGAGCTACTGTTCTGGATGTCCTGGCTCACGTATCCGTATGGATAGGATGTGCCTGCAAGCACGGGCTGCCCCGCGCTCGTCCATGGCTGTGCACCATCTCCAATGTCAACGTACGAAGCGTATCCCGTTCCCGCAACGACGTTGGATTGCTCGGTGGCCTCAAAGTAGTTGTTTGTGCCTCCATTGAATACGCCCTGAATGTTGGAGGAGTTGTACAAGGGGGTGACGATCGAACTGTAAATTTGCGTAGCGCCGTAGCTAAGCGTCGAAGCAAAGACGGCTGGCTCCTGTGGAAGGTCGAAATAGCTGCCGCTTTGCGCGAGCGTGAGCCATCCGCTCGGTGATCCCACTGTGCCAGTCCCGGTGAGGTTGTTCGAATAGTCGAACGTGAGTGTCCCGGTGACAGTGCCCGAGTCCCCCGCGAAAACACCACTTGCGGAAGTCACGGTCCCCGTGAAAACGTAGTTATAGGTCTGGGCCGACGCGGGCACGGCGGCAGCGAGAAGGAAAGCTGCCAACCATGCGAACTTTGGAATCTTCATCCGTCACACCCCTTGAGGTAAGTTCCGTTTCGGCGCAGTCAACGCATCGCCAATTCTGAAAAAGCAGCCGCTCGGGCGAGCCATGACGTGCGGCGCAACCCTTCTGGCACGCATTCGACGCGTCCAGCGGTACGGTGCAGATTTACAGTCGGCGAATTGTTTGCGTGACCGAGCTCTGAATTGCCGATTAGGCGCCTGCGACATTTCAGCGCGAGAACCACCTGGGAGAAAACGTCGCTATTTCCGGCTAACCACCCGCATGAGTGCAGGCAGGCTGAACCGGCCGTAGAGCAGCGGCACACCGCGCTCGCCCATGAGTCTCGGACAGGCCGATGGTCTCGAATTAAACCACCTGGCTAACTTGTACAGAACTGGCTACAATTAGTCCTGATGGTCCCTTCCGTTCGGAGAAAATGGGATGCAATTCAACATCTTAGAGGCAAGGAACAAGCTTTCGTCCCTGATTAAATCGGCACGCGCTGGGGAGGACGTGATCATCGCGAATCGCGGCGAACCTGCGGTGAGACTCGTACCCGTTGTGCTGGACCACGATCGATCCGATCGCTTGCGAATCGGCCTTGCCAAATTGCTCGTGCAAAACCCGCTACCGAAGCATCTTCTTCAAACCCACGAAGAGATCGAGGCCGGGATTCGTGAAGAGCGAGGGTCTTGGGATTGATCTATCTCGACAGTTGCCTGGTGATTTACGCCGCAGAGCGCGACCCAAGCTATGGCGCACAGATTGCAGCAAAACTCATCGACGCCGAGGATCAAGTTTTCGCGGTTTCACCGCTCGTAAAAATGGAGTGCTTGGTTAAGCCGCTCAAAAGCGGAAACGTCCTGCTTAAGAAATACTACGACGACCTTTTCCAGACGCTGGTCATTTTGGATGTGAATGAGGCAGTGTTCCTGGCGGCGGCCGAACTACGCGCAAGATTTTCGCTCCGGACCCGTGACGCTTTGCATCTGGCGTGCGCACTACACCACCGATGCCACGCGCTCTGGACCAATGACCGGCGACTTGAACATGCGGGCCGTGGTTTCGCCGTACCCATATTGGAGAAGTAAAGGCAAATCGTCGCTGCGCAATTGCTTGGTTGGCCACCGGAATGCTGACCATGGTTTGGCGATCGTTACGCGAAATGCAAAAGACTTTGATGTCTTCGGCGTTCCCGTCTTGAACCCTTTCGAAACGCAGCACGGTCTTGGATTGGCGCTTTACAGCCTAGGAAATAGTCCAAATGGACTAGTCACCAATCCCCCGGTATCGGCGCCACCGATCCTTATCTTCCAACGCTCACTAACCCTGTTATCCGTTTGCATTCGAATTGCAGATGCATCGGCAAAAAATCTTTGATCTTTTTGAAGACTGGGAAGAAAATAAACTGGTCCGTCTTTCAACCTGGATGAGCGATTTGTCTATTTTTGGAAGTAACTCCATATGAAGAGTTCAGCGTTTGACAGGTTGAGGCGTCCCCCCCTGGGATTCGTTGCCGTACTGGTTGCATGCGGGCTTTCAGCGACGACCGCCTCGGCACAGTCGGTTCCCTCGTCCCTCCCGGACGCTCTTGCGCAAGAAGTCATGGATTTGAACTTGCTTGGCAGTCTAAGCACACAAAATGGAATTGGGACACTTAACTATGATTTGAATCCGGGATGCGCCGTTGCCGGGGCGACTTGCTTCGCTGCAACGACTTTAAGTGGGCCCGGCGGCGGTCCCGCGGTTACTGTCGACATCAATCAGGCTAGCTTTTCTGGCGCGGGCGGCGGAAGCGTGAATTTCGCTGAAATCTACTATTACGTCACTTATAACGGCACCGGCCCCGTTACCATCCATATGTCGGACACGCTCAACGCGTCGGGACTGGCTCAGGCCCAAGCGTATTTTGGTTTCGGCGTCGCGAACACCGGCTTCGTAGGCCCGCTCAGCTATAGCCTCTCTTACGCCGGTTCGGACGGCTCCCTCTTGGCTCCTCCAATCTACTCTCTGACCAATTGCGCGGGCCCTTGTCTTCAGGGCGCGGGTTTTAATGTCGGGCCTCTGTCGAATATCAACAACGTGAGTATGACGTCTGGGACCCCTTATTTAGTTGATATTTGGGTTGATGTGCAGCCCGCGAATGGTCCCGCGTCCGCGACGCTAGATCCATACTTTACGGCGCCGAACGGCACATTCTCCTTCAGTGCTGGAGTCGTAAATGGTGTCGTGAATGCTGTCCCCGAACCCTCAACTTGGGCAATGCTAATCCTAGGCTTTGCAGGCATCGGCTTCATGGCGCAGCGACGCAAGTCGATGTCAGCATTGATGACGGCTTAGCAAGCGATCCCAACCAAGAGGCAAATTCCAGCACGGGGAACCGTAGGCCGCAGCGCGAAATCGATAACCGAAATGAGGCCGGGAGCCGACGACGATTGGCGGGCGCGGAAATGAGCGAATCCATTTGTGCCGGCACAAGTCTTTATCCGTGGCACGCTAACGAGCATCCCAATCACAAGTTCGTCAGCACGCCGAGCGAACAGACTGCAGCTCTATAGCCGGCTTCGCACGCCGACATCTTTCAGAATCTGAAGCTGGTTGAACTGTATCAATGCCGAAAATCCGGTGGCTCCTATATGCCGGAAGATGACTCAGCTCCGAGGCTATCCTGCATCGACTCGACTCCGTCACCACATTGATAAGCGCGACGGCGCGGACGGTGGCCGGCGCTTCCTGAACGCTGCGCACAATTTCTAGGGCGTTACACTCCAGGTGACGGCCTCCCGACTCTACGGTTCAAAAGTACTCAGACCACTTTTGGCGGCGGAGCCGCGAGTTCCCGCCATCGCTCCATCATTCCAGCTTCGCCGGGTCTTCCTCCGGCGGGCACGGGCATCCACCTGATTAGACCATTCAGCGCTGGCGGGTGATCGACGGCTTCCCAAATATCTTCAATGACAGCCCAAGGATCGCTGAACGCTTCACGATGTTGATAGAGCCCATGCTATCGCGATACGAAGCCATCGCCCACGTATCTCTTCTTCGTAACTGGGGCAAAGTCTTGCTTGATGATCGATGAGCGTACGCAGCCGAGTGTCGTCGTCTTCCATCACCGCCAGCACGATGTCAGCACGCAAGTCATCGCTCGCGCCCGCTATGCGGTCCGCCAGGTCCCCAATCGATCTTGAATCAAGCCAATGATTCAAAGCGGCCCAAGCCAAGTCCGGCCAGCTGACATGTCTGAGCCAGCTTGATTTTTTGCAAGTAGCTATCGCAGAGCTAGCAATTCATCCTCGTCAAACCCCGCCGCCCTTCTCGCATCGAAATTGAAGGGCCCGTGCAAGCGCGGAGCACTATGCTCAAGAGCTAGCGCCGCGTACGTTGACCGATGATCAAGGCCCCGCTGCTCGCACAGCCACCGATACCAATGATTGCCAATCGCGACATGCCCAATCTCGTCGCGCAAAATAATATCGACGATTTCTGCCGCCGCATGGTCACCTGCCTGCGCAAGCTTTGCGCGCATCGGGGGCGACGCATCCAGGCCGCGGGCTTCCAAGGTCCTCGGCACCAATGCCATTCGCGCCAGCACGTCGCCCTTGGTTTTCTCGACCATGTCCCAAAGTCCGTTATGGGCCGGGAAATCGCCGTACGCATAACCGAGAGTCTTTAGGTGATCGCTAAGTAACGTGAAGTGGTAGGCCTCCTCAGCTGCAACTTTGAGCCAGTCGCGGTAGTACTGCTCTGGCATGCCCGCGAATCTCCAGCAGGCATCGAGGCTCAAGTTGATTGCGTTGAGCTCAATGTGCGTGAGCGCATGAATCAGCGCAGCCCGCCCTAAAACGGTGTTCATCGGACGATGCGGCAATTCCCTTGGCTCGACCAATTGCGGCGTCGCGGCACGACCTGGCAGCTGCCGCTTCGCCAAAATCATGGCGTTGGCGTTGATCGGCCGCCCAAGATCCAGCGCGCGGACTGCGGCAGACTTGTCCTGTGCAGAGGCGAGGCAGAGGATGTCCAGTGCGTCCGAACGCAGGCAGGAACAGGTCGGCTTTGCTGGAGCGGGGTCCGAAAGGCTATTTTTGCGCTTCATTGCACCCTGTGATGATCGATGCGCTCACGTAAAATGGAGGCTAACCCGGAAAGTCGCAATGGCAGTCTACAGGCTTGGCAGCAACATCCCCAGAATCGATCCGACCGCGTTCGTCCATCCGGATGCCACCGTCATTGGCGATGTCGTGCTTGCTGCGCAAACCAGCGTCTGGCCGCAGGCGACCTTGCGCGGTGACACGGAGCCCATCGTCATCGGTGCCGGCAGCAATATCCAGGACGGCTCGGTGCTGCATGCCGACCCGGGCTGCCCGCTTACGATCTCGGCCAAGGTCACCATTGGCCATCTTGTCATGCTGCACGGCTGCGTCATCGGCGAAGGCACTTTGATCGGCATCCAGTCGGTAATTCTCAACAAGGCCCGTCTTGGCATCAACTGCCTCGTGGGCGCAGGCTCGCTCATCACCGAAGGCAAGGAATTTCCTGACGGCGTGCTCATCCTGGGGCGCCCGGCGAAAGTCGTGCGAGAGCTCACCAGCGAAGAAATCGCCCGGCTGAAGGTCAATGCCGAGGTCTACGTCAATCGCGCGATTCAATACGCCCGTGACATGAAACGTATCGATTCATGAGCGACGCGCTCTACAAGTTCCTGCTCGACGGAGAGGTTCCGGAACGCTCACCGGTGCGCGGCGAGATCGTCTCGCTCGATTCGACCTGGCGTCAGATGCGCCAGCTGCACGATTATCCCGAGCCTGTCATGCGAACGCTTGGCGAACTGGTTGCAGCAAGCGCCCTGCTCACGGCCAATCTCAAGTTCTCGGGAGCCTTGATCATGCAAATCCATGGCGATGGGCCGGTGCCACTACTTGTGGTTGAGTGCAATGCCGACATGACAATGCGAGCCACCGCGAGCATCGCACCCGACGCGAAAATCAGCGCCGATGTAACTTTTGCCGAACTGATGAACACCGGTGGCAAGGGGCGGTTTGCGATCACGCTAGACCCCAAGGACAGAAGCCAGGGACAGCAGCCCTATCAGGGCATCGTCCCGCTTGAAGGTGATTCGGTCGCTGCAGTGCTTGGCAATTACATGCTGCGCTCCGAGCAGCTCGACACGCAACTCTGGCTCGCAGCTGACAGCCATCGGGCGACCGGCATGCTGCTGCAACGTCTGCCTCTTCCCGGTGGAGCAGAACATCAATCGCCGTCAGCGGTGGCGCTTGAGATCGAGTCGGCGCTTGAGACGTGGCAGCGCGGCCTGGCGTTCGCCAATACGCTCGAGAAAGATGAGTTGCTCAAGACCGATCCGGAGACGCTGATGCGCCGCCTCTTCTGGGAGGAGACGCTACGCATATTCGAACCGATGCGATGCTCGTTTCTTTGCGGCTGCTCGCGCGAGAGGGTGGCCGCCATGCTGATTACGCTTGGACGCGGTGAAGTTGAAGAGACTCTCGCCGAGGAAGGGACCGTTCACGTCAAGTGTGATTTCTGCAATCGCAGCTACGATTTCGACAGCGTCGATTGCGCGCAACTGTTTGCAACGTCCAATACCGCTGATGGCGTCCGTCCTGCGCCGGGCACGCCACACTGACCCGCACACTGACCGGTTCAGGCCGCGGGCACGCCATCGAAAAAGTCGACGATGCCGGTCTCGAGCGAATACTCGGCACCGACCACAAGCAGCCCGTCTCGCGCGATCGCCTGTTCCAGAAGTTGCGAACCATGACGCAGGTGGTCGACCGAGACGCCGACATTGGACCTGACGGCATGGTGCGTCAGCACGGCGAGATCCTTGGCCATATCGGTCCTCAAAAGCTCTTCGACTGAAGGCCGGATGCGATCGACGATCGCGGCCAGATTGCGCGACTGCTGGGCGATCGGCCGCTGCAGTTCCTCGATGGTTGCAAGCACGGCACCGCACTCGGAATGACCCAGGACGACGACCAGGCGCGTGCCAAAGCGCGATGCGGCAAATTCGATGCTCGCAACCTGAGACGGCGCAACGATGTTGCCAGCCACGCGGATGACAAACAGGTCGCCCAGTCCCTGATCAAAAACGATTTCCGCAGGAACTCTCGAATCCGAGCATCCAAGAATGATGGCAAACGGCGATTGTGCCTTGGACAGTGCCATCGGCCGGCCGGCGCTGGCGAGGGTCTTGCCATTTGAGATATTGTCGACAAAGCGGCGGTTGCCTTCGCGAAGTCGCTCGATTGCTTCGAGTGCAGGTACCATGATCCCTTGTGGTTAGTGCCGAACGAAAAGGCGGTGCGGCAAAAAAGTGCGCGGCGCGATTATAAGGCAGCAGCGCTTGCGCTGCACGGTCAGCGCCGCTAGCGTGGTCCCCTACGCGCTGGCCAGCCTCTTCGCCTTGTAGGCAGAAAGACGCTCGATGCTCGATTTTGGCCAGACCTCGTCGCGCTTGTAGAACCGGGCAACTGCACGTTGCCCGCTCGGAATGACGACCCACGGCTGCTTGGATTCGGTAAAGATGTGGACATCGGGCGGAAAGCGCCCCGGCTCATCAAGCGTTCCGACGCGCACGAAGCGGACCAGATCGCCATCACCGTAGTTGCTCCACAGCGCAATCTTGCACTTCGGGCATCGCGTGACACGTTGCCCTGCGCCACTGTCTGACGGTGTGTTGATGACTTCGGGTTGACCTTCGAGAAGAACGACACGCTCAGCCTCGATCATCGCATTGAGCGCAAACGAAGCTCCGGTTTCCCGCTGGCACCAGGTGCAGTGACAGCAATGCACAATCAGCGCCGGCGCGTGCATGCGATAGCGCACCGCCTTGCATGCGCAGCCGCCTTCGATGCTGCTTTCACCGGTTTCAGTCATGGTCGGGCTCGCTGTCATTCGAGCGCTTCGGCTGCCGCTTGGTTGTCGATTTTATCGGAACGACTGGCGCTAAGGAAATGAGCCTTGTTCAAGGGTAGCTGGCGCACGCGAACACCCGTCGCGTCAGCGATCGCGTTGGCGATGGCAGCCGCAGTTGGCCCCTGGGCGGCTTCGCCACAACCAAGAAAAGGCTGACCCGGCCGGTCGATCAAATGAACCTCGACCGTTTCTGGCACATCGGCAAAACGCAGTACGGGATAGCCACCCCAATCAAGACTGGTTCGCCGCGTGCGGTCCCAGGTCACGGCCTCAAGCGTGGTCCAGCTGATCGACTGCAAGATGCCTCCCTCGATCTGGTTGGCAACGCCGTCGGGATTCACGATTTCTCCAGCATCGGCCGCAGCGACGACGCGCACGACGCGGACCTCGCCACGTTCGCGCCAGATTTCGATTTCGCATGCGACGGCAAAGTAGGCCGCAAGGTTCTTGTACTGCGCAAATGCAAAGCCGCGCCCGCGTGCCGGCGTGCGCTGATACGATGACCATGCAAAACCTTCCGCGGCGCGCAAAATGACGTCCCTGGCCCGCGGGTTTTGCAGGTGGCGCAGGCGGAAGTCAACCGCATCGGCGTTGGCGCGAAGCGCGAGCTCATCCATGAAGCTCTCGATTGCAAAAATGTTCAGGTAGGCACCCAGCGAGCGCATGGCCGACACGCGCAAGGGCATGGTCGGCAGAAAATGGTGTGTGACGCGCAACTCGGCAATGTTGTAGAGCGGGATGCCATTGCGATCGCCGCCGCCTTCGGGCTGGGGGATCGGTCTTGGTGGTGTCGGCGCAAACGCATTGGCGATATGCTGGCCGGCGAGAAGCTCGCCGGCACTGCCTGGCCGGCTCGAATGGGTATTGCTCCACATCTCAAACGCCATCGCGCCAATGGTGCCGGAGGCATCAAGGCGTGCCCGTGCTTTTCCGATCATCGCCGGGCCCAGGGGCTCCCAGCCGTGCTCGTCCTCGCGCATCCACTGCACGCGCACCGGCCGGCCAGGCGCTGCCCGGGCGAGCAACACCGCATCGGCTGCGACATCGTCGGCGCCGTTGTGGCCGTAGCAGCCCGAACCTTCGGCATGAATGCAGTGCATCAGCGCCACATCAACGCCGACCAGTTGGGCAAGCGCCTTGCGCAGCGGAAACACGCCCTGGGTGTGCGTCCAGACGGTGTATTTGCCATCGACGAATTGCGCCAGTGCGCACGAAGGGCCAATTGA
Source organism: Gammaproteobacteria bacterium (assembly GCA_903970185.1). Lineage (GTDB taxonomy): Bacteria > Pseudomonadota > Gammaproteobacteria > Burkholderiales > Burkholderiaceae_D > CAJCIC01. Next base: position 18,836 of record CAJCIC010000052.1, on the reverse strand, counting down.
TCCATGCAGCTGGTAGGGCCTCAGATAGGTCGCCTCGATGACATCGGCGTTGTCGAGCTCGACCTGGCCCTGGCTTGCAATCAGGTAGTCATCAGAAGGCAAGTCGCGCAAGGTGGAATAGATTGCCGATGGCTCCGGCAGCGATGGCCTTTCGTTCCATTTCAGACGCTTGGCAAGCGTACGCGCGGCGCGAACTGCATCGAACTCGCGTTTTGCCAGTACACCGACGAAACGGCCGTCAACAATCACCGCCTCAACGCCAACAAGGCCTGCTTGCGCGCTCGGATCGAAAGCGGCGAGCGTTGCCGCCGGACTGGGCGGGCGCACCACGCGTGCGTGCAGCATGCCGGGCAAGCGCATGTCCTGGACGTAGGCCTCGCCACCGGTGACCTTGGCTGGCACATCGACGCGTGCGAGCGAACGCCCCATGACGCGGTGCGCCTGCCAGTCAATGAAGGTGCTAGCAGGCGTTGCATGCACGTGCAAGACGTCCGGACCACATAGCGCTGCATAGGACGCCGATTTGCCCGCGCCGCTAATTTGCGCATCGCCCATGCGAAGCGTGTCGGCGGCAACCTGAAAGCGGCTCGCGGCGCGCTGAAGAAGAAGGTCGCGGGCTTGCGCACAGGCATTGCGAATGGCGCTGCCGCTATCTTGCATGGAATGGCTGCCCGAGGTGAATCCTTCGTTGGCGGTGCGTTCGGTGTCGGCCGTAACCAGCTCGATTTTCTCGGGCGAGACCACCAGCTCCTCGGCTGCGATCTGGATCAGTGCGGTCTTGATCCCCTGTCCGAGCTCGGCCTTGCCCGTAAATACGGTAATGCGCCCGTCAGCGCCGATGCGCACCCAGCCATCGATCATCGGCTCGATCCTCAGGCTGCCAGGCAATGCCGGAGCATCTTCTGCCTTTGCCGATAAATATCGGAACGACACGACCAAAGCGCCGCTTGCCGCAAGAAATTGCCGGCGTCTCATGCGGCTGCCAGCATTTTTGCCGCGCGCCGCACAGCGCGCAGGATGCGCATGTGCGTGCCACAACGACACAGGTTGGGAGACATGTAGCGCCTGATCTGGGTGTCGCTTGGTGACGGATTTCGCAACAGCAAAGCCTGTGCGCGCATGATCATGCCGGCGATGCAATAGCCGCATTGCGCGGCCTGCTCATCGATAAATGCCTGCTGCACGATTCCCGGCTTGTCAGGGGTGCCAAGGCCTTCGACCGTGGTGACTGGCCTTGCGCCCACGACCGAGAGCGGCGTCAGGCACGAGAACACGGGTGTCTTGCCGATCATGACGGTGCATGCGCCGCATTGCCCAAGGCCACAGCCGAACTTGGCGCCATTGAGTTTAAGATCATCGCGCAGCACATAAAGAAGCGGCGTCGCCGGATCGGCATCGGTCGCACAGGACAATCCGTTTAGCGTGAGGGTGGTGGTTGTCACATTGCACTTTCTGCAACCGCTTTGGCAAGATCAGGCCACGGCGCTGCGTGCCCTGCCTGGTCGCGCAAGAACGCGGCGAGTGCCTCGATTTGCGCATCCGTCAGAATGCCATCGAATGCGGGCATGAAGCGGCCGCGGGCGCGGGTTCGTGGCACGATGCCCTCGCGGATGATGCGCAACAGGCTCTTCGGGTCGGCGTCACGAACGGCGATTGCAAGCGGCAACTCGAGCGCACCTGCTGATGACACTTCCCGGCCGCCGTCGTGGCACGAGGCGCAGGCGTCGTCATAGACTAATTTGCCAAACCTGATGTCATCACTCTTGCCGTCAACAGAAACGCTCGAGAGCACTCGGCTTGCCAACGCCCGTGCCTCCTGCTCCCGCATGACGCGCTGGGGCTCGCGCACATCCATGCTTGCCACCAGGTACACGGCAATCGCCCTGAGATCGTCGTCACCGCCCTGGCTGAGGTTGACAATTACGTCTTGCATCGGGCCGCCTGCGATCGCATGATCGCTCGCGATGCCCGACTTCAGATAGTCTGTAAGCGCCTTTACGGTCCACGGCATGGGCGATGGCGAATGCTGGTCAAGCGGTGGAGCGTACCAGCCGTCAACCGGCGCACCATCGAGTTCCTCGCCACGCTTTTCCGCGCCAAGCGCATTGCGCGGCGTGTGGCAGCCACCGCAGTGACCCAGCGACTCGACCAGATAGCGGCCCCGATCCACCTCGCTGCCATGGGCCGCATCTACGGGCAGCGCGCCCGCATCAAGATACAGCGCATCCCAGACAAGGAGCGTGCCGCGAAAGTCAAATGGGAAGGCGAGCTGGTTATCTTGCGCAATCGCCCTGACGGGCTCGACGCTTCTCAGAAAGACATAGAGTGCGTCCAGGTCGGCATCACTGGCATGCGTGAAGTGGTCGTACGGGAAGGCGGGATAAAGATGTTGTCCGCGAGGGTCGATACCCATGCGCATGGCACGCACAAAATCCTGCTCAGACCATGTGCCGATGCCGCTCGCGCTGTCAGGCGTGATGTTGGTCGAGTAGATCGTGCCGAACGGCGTCGCCAAGGCAAGCCCACCGGCGTACGGTGCCCCGTCTTGCCGGCTATGACAGCCAGCGCAGCCACCGATGGCGGCAAGCCTTGCACCATGGGCTATAGGCGAGTCCAGAGCATCAGCGCCTGACGCCAGAACAGAGCTGCCAGGCAGTCCAATCAGGACCGCGACGATCACGGAGGTGACGTAATTCAAGGGCGGTGCTCCGGCAGATGCGCGCGCTTACGCATGACACGTCCCGATTGTGCCAGTATCTTCGGAGCCGATGGTGTCTAAGGCTTGCCGTCAGTCGCTGACCTCAAGCGCCGCAGCTAATGTGCCGACGATGGCGCGGGCGTGGCCTCTGGCACGGGCGTGGCCGGCGGCGCGGTCGCGGGCTGGGCGAGCTTGCCTGCCTGCACTGCATCTGCGGCGGCATGCGGAGGATCGACGATCTGCACGAAGATCTCACCTTCCTTGATCATGCCAAGTTCGTAGCGCGCGCGCTCCTCGACCGCGCCTGCGCCTTCCTTCAGGTCGTGGACTTCGGCACTGAGCTTGTCGTTGCGTGCCCGAAGATCATCGTTGGTCTTGTTTTGCAGCTGAAGCTGGCGCTCGAGCTCATGCACGCGCAGCCAGCCGCCATGCCCAAGCCATAACGGATACTGGATCAGCAGCGCCAGGGCAATGAATATCAAGGTGATCAAGCGCATAAAAAAACACCCCGCCAAAGCGGGGTGGTCTGTCTAGGGCAGGTTGTAAAAGGCAGAGCGCCCCGGAAACGAAGCGACATCACCCAGGTCCTCTTCGATGCGAAGCAACTGATTGTATTTTGCGATGCGGTCGGTGCGACTCATCGATCCGGTCTTGATCTGCAGCGCGTTGGTGCCAATGGCGATATCGGCAATGGTCGTGTCCTCGGTCTCGCCCGAGCGGTGACTGACCACGGCGGTGTAGCGCGCGCGCTTTGCCATTTCGATGGCCTGGAAGGTTTCGGTCAGCGTACCGATCTGGTTGATCTTGATCAGAACCGAATTGGCAACGTGGCGCTCGATGCCTTGCTTGATCAGCTTGGTATTGGTTACAAAGACGTCGTCGCCGACAAGCTGTACGCGCTTGCCGAGGCGCTCGGTGTGAATGATCCAGCCATCCCAGTCGTCCTCGGCCATGCCGTCCTCGATCGAGATAATCGGATAGCGATCGATCCAGCCACCAAGGACATCGGTCAGCCCTGCCGCATCAAGGATCAGGCCTTCCGCATCGAGGTGGTATTTGCCGTCCCGGTAAAACTCGGTACTGGCGCAATCGATGCCGATGCTGATATCGGTGCCAGGGGTATAGCCGGCCTGCTCGATGGCGGAGATGATCATCTGGATTGCGGCTTCGTGGTTGGCAACCGAGGGCGCAAAGCCGCCTTCGTCACCGACAGCGGTACTCATGCCCTTGTCGTTGATGAGCTTTCTCAGGCTGTGGAAGACTTCAGCGCCGTAGCGCACGGCTTCGCGAAAGCTGGGTGCGCCCAGGGGAATGATCATGAACTCCTGCATGTCCAGATTGTTGTTGGCGTGCGCGCCACCATTGATGACATTCATCATCGGAACCGGCATTTGCATCGCGCCTGATCCGCCAAAGTAACGATAAAGCGGCAGGCCGGATTCCTCGGCCGCTGCCTTGGCCACGGCCATCGATACCGCGAGCATCGCATTGGCACCCAGGCGCTCCTTGTTCTCGGTGCCGTCCAGATCGATCAGGGTGCGATCGAGAAAGGCCTGCTCGTTGGCATCAAGACCCATGATCGCCTCGGAGATTTCGGTATTGATGTTCTCGCAGGCGCGCAACACGCCCTTGCCACCGAAGCGTGAAGCATCCTTGTCACGCAACTCGATCGCTTCCCGCGTCCCGGTCGAAGCGCCCGAAGGCACGGCCGCACGCCCCATCACGCCGGACTCGAGCAAAACGTCGCACTCGACCGTCGGATTGCCCCGGCTGTCGAGAATTTCGCGTCCGATGATGTCTACGATGGCACTCATGAATCTCCCTGTCCTGTTTTTTGGTAACTCTTCAGACGCCTTCGGCCAGGATCATGTTGACCATGGCAACATTCTGGCGCAGTGCCCGTGCAGAGAGGAACTGCTCCGAGCTGTAGAATTTTTCCGCCTCGGCCATGCTGTCGAACTGGATCACCACCACGCGCGCCGGATTCCACGTCCCTTCGAGCACCTTGGTCTCATGGGCGCGGACAAGATAGCGCCCGCCATAGTTGCGCACGGCTTCGCTGATGGCTGCGAGATATTCCTCGTAACGCTCGGCGTTGATGACGTTTACGTCTGAGATCATGTACGCAGGCATGGTCGCTCCCGGGGGGTCAAATGCCCTCAACGATCAACATGTTCATGTCGGCGGCACCTGCGCGCGCCGCGCGCGCCTTGCCGTATTCATGCGAGTGATAAAAGGCTCGCGCATGGTCGACATCGCGGAATTCGAGGACGACGATGCGGCCAGGCTCGCGTCCTTCGAGGCGCTCGGTGGCACCGCCGCGAACAAGGATTTTGGCGTCATGCAGCCTGATCGCCTCGCTCGCCCACCTGCGGTACTCCGCGTAGCGGATCGGATCGGTGACTTCCACGTCGGCTAGGATATAGGCGGCCATGTATTCCCAAAATCATGCGGCGAAATCGAATTCGGCAAGCGTACGTGTCTTGACCACGGCGTCAAGGGCTTGCAGCACTTCCAGCAGTTCTCTTATGTGCTTAAGCGGTACCGCATTCGGGCCGTCAGACTTGGCCTCAAGCGGATTGGGATGGGTTTCCATGAAAATTCCCGCGATGCCGGTCGCAATCGCCGCCCGGGCGAGCACCGGTACGAACTCGCGCTGGCCGCCCGAGGTTGTGCCCTGGCCGCCTGGCAGTTGCACCGAATGGGTCGCATCGAACACCACCGGGCAGCCGGTCTCGCGCATGATTGCAAGCGAGCGCATGTCCGACACGAGGTTGTTGTAGCCGAACGACGCGCCGCGTTCGCACACGAGGATGTTGTCGCCGTCGCCGCCGCTGGCGCGCGCCGCATCGCGCGCCTTGTCGACAACGTTTTTCATGTCGTGCGGCGCGAGAAACTGTCCCTTCTTGATGTTCACCGGACGGCCCGCAGACGCCGCCGCATGGATGAAATCCGTCTGGCGGCAAAGAAACGCCGGGGTTTGCAGCACGTCGACAACCGCTGCCACCGGGGAAATCTCGTCAATCTCGTGCACGTCGGTCAAAACCGGACACCCGACCGCGCTCTTGACCTTGGCCAGGATTTCAAGACCGCGCTCCATGCCAAGGCCGCGAAACGACTTGTCCGAGCTGCGGTTGGCCTTGTCAAACGAACTCTTGAAGATGAAAGGAATACCGAGGTCGTGGGTAATTTCCTTGAGCGCGAAAGCCGTATCGAGGGCCAGCGCTTCACTCTCGATGACACACGGCCCTGCGATCAGGAAGAACGGCCGGTCCAGACCGACCGAAAATCCGCAGAGCTGCATCACGCTGCCTTCTTCAGGCGACCTGCACGTTGCGCCAGGGCGGCTTCGATGTAGGCGGTAAAGAGCGGGTGCCCAAGCCTTGGCGTCGAGGTGAATTCAGGGTGGAACTGGACGCCGACAAACCATGGATGATCCGGCAGCTCCATGATTTCTGGAAGTGCCTCGGTCGGCGTACGGGCGCTGATGCGGTAGCCCTTGGCCTCAAGCTGGGGCACGTAGTGGTTGTTGACCTCGTAGCGGTGACGATGACGCTCGTTGACTTCGCTGCCATAGATGCGCGCCGCCAGCGTATTGGCATCGACCGGACAACGCTGCGCGCCAAGGCGCATCGTGCCGCCGAGATCGGAGTGGGCGTGGCGCTGCTCGATGCGGCCATCACGATCCATCCACTCGGTGATGAGCGCGACCACCGGATGGGGCGTATCGGGATCAAACTCGGTGCTGTTCGCATCGGTGAGGCCAACCACGTTGCGGGCAAACTCGATCGTCGCCAGCTGCATGCCAAGACAGATCCCAAGATACGGAATCTTCTGCTCACGCGCATAGCGGATCGCCTTGATCTTGCCTTCGGTACCGCGCTTGCCAAAGCCGCCGGGCACGAGGATCGCATCGAGGTGGGCAAGCCCGGCCGTGCCGTTGTTGTCGATCTCCTCCGAATCGAGGTATTCGACGCGCACCCGACTGTTGGTGTGGATGCCGGCGTGAACCAGGGCTTCGGTCAGCGACTTGTAGGATTCGGTCAGGTCGACGTACTTGCCAACCATGCCGATCGTCACCTCGCCTTGCGGGTGCTCGATGCTTGCCACGAGCCTGTCCCACACGCCCAGATCCGCCGCGGGTGCCTGCAGCGCCAGTTTTTCGCAGACCAGTTCGTCGACCCGCTGCCTGTGCAGCATGGTCGGAATCTGGTAGATCGAATCGGCATCCCACACCGAGATCACGCCCTCCAGGGGTACATTCGAGAAGAGCGAAATCTTGGCGCGCTCATCCTCTGGAATGCGCCGGTCAGCCCGGCACAAAAGGACATCCGCCTGGATACCGATCTCACGCAGCTTCTGCACGCTGTGCTGTGTCGGCTTGGTCTTGAGTTCCCCCGCAGACGCGATGAAAGGCACGAGCGTGAGGTGGATGAAGCACGCCGAAGTCCTGCCGAGCCTTAGGCTCATCTGCCTTGCGGCTTCAAGAAACGGCAGCGATTCGATGTCACCGACGGTGCCGCCGATTTCGACAATCGCGACCTCGGCACCGCCGTCAAACGCTGCAGCTGCGCCGCGTGCGATGAAATCCTGGATCTCGTTGGTGATGTGCGGAATGACCTGGACCGTCTTGCCAAGGTATTCGCCACGCCGCTCCTTGCGAATCACCGACTCGTAAATCTGGCCGGTCGTGAAATTGTTCACGCGCTTCATCTTGGCCGAGATGAAGCGTTCGTAGTGGCCCAAATCGAGGTCGGTCTCGGCGCCGTCGTCGGTAACGAAAACTTCGCCGTGCTGGAACGGACTCATCGTCCCGGGATCGACGTTGATGTAAGGATCAAGCTTAAGGAGGGTGACCTTGAGGCCGCGCGATTCAAGAATGGCGGCAAGCGACGCGGCGGCTATCCCCTTCCCCAGCGAGGACACCACACCACCGGTAACGAATACGAATTTGGTCATTGCACTTCGTCGCAAACCGTCTTTGTGCACGATTGCGGGGTGGGAAATTTGAATTATACAGCCAAAGATTCTCCCGACCGAACGCAATCCGGCGAGGGCACGTTTGGTGCAACGCAAATGATGCGACCGGCGCGCGGACGCGCATCCGGCTTAGGCGGCCGGTTTGTAGAAAAGGTAGTAGGCCGAATACTGCTTGCCAAGCCTCGCGCCAAGATGAACCGTGTCGCAACCGTAGTCAGGCGGCAAGCCGCCCACGGTACGCAACCTCTGGATGTAGCTGACGTTGGCGAACGTGCCTTCCTTGGCGTCGCTGGTCGCGGCCAGCAGCAACTGCGGGATGCTTGAGGGCGCGATAGAAGGTGCCTGGGCAATCATTTTCCCGTGAACGACGCTGCCGTCCTCGTGCGTCCAGGTCGGCCCCGCGCTGTGGCTGCCGACCTTTTTCGTGGCAGAGTCATAAAGGCTCGCCTCAGGTCCGGTCAATGACCAGGTCGGCGTTCCCTCCTTGTCGACGCACTGGTAATCCTGATACCCCGAGCCGACCAGGACAACGACGAGGCGGTTGCCAGGCGGCACGGCGAGCGCTGCGGGCGCGCTCGCCTGCGGTCCCGCATCAGGACTTTGCGGAAAGAATTCCGGGACATGCACATCCGAGAATCGCGACGCCACGTTGCAGCCGCCAAGGGCCAGCAGGGCCAGCAACACTGCCGATGTCGCGATGCGCATGGTGCTCAGATTTCCTCGTAGAGCGGCAGCGTCAGGAATTCGGCGAAGGACTCGCTGGTTGCCATCTGCTCGAAAATCACGGCTGCACGGTCATAGGTTGCGGTCTGGCCGGCGACGGACTGCTTCACCTTGGCCAGTTCCTCCGGGATCAACGCCCGCACCATCGCCGCATCGACCTTGCGCGCATCGTCAAGCACGCCCTTTTTCGATCGGATCCATTGCCACACCTGCGAGCGCGAGATTTCCGCGGTGGCGGCATCCTCCATCAGGTTGTGGATCGGCACGCAACCATTGCCCGCCAGCCACGAACCGAGATAGTGGATGCCGACGTTGATGTTCATGCGCAAACCCGCTTCCGTAATCGGCGCCTCCGGCCTGAAGTCGAGCAGCTCGGAGGGCTTGACCTCGACATCCGGGCGCTTTTTGTCGATCTGGTTGGGGCGCTCCTTCAATACGGCCTTGAATTCGGCCAGGGCAAGTCCAACCAGTCCGGGATGCGCCACCCAGCCGCCATCGTAGCCGTCTTTGGCGTCGCGCGACTTGTCCGACCTGACTCCGGCCATGGCCTTGTCGTTGGCCTGCGCATCGTTTTTGATCGGAATCAGCGCGCTCATGCCGCCAATCGCCGGCGCGTTGCGCTGATGACAGGTCTTCAGCAGCAAAAGCGCGTAGGCGCGCATGAAGGGTGCAGTCATCGTCACCTCTGCGCGGTTGGCAAGGCAGAAGTCCTGGTCGAGCTTGAATTTCTTGATGCACGAAAAAATGTAGTCCCAGCGGCCGGCATTGAGCCCGGCCGAATGCTCGCGCAGCTCGTAGAGAATCTCGTCCATCTCGAAGGCGGCAAGGATCGTCTCGATCAGCACCGTGGCCTTGATCGAGCCCCGGGGCACACCGACGACCTCCTCTGCCATGGTGAAAATGTCGTTCCAAAGACGTGCCTCGAGGTGCGATTCAATCTTCGGCAGATAAAAATAGGGGCCCTGGCCGCGTGCCAGGAGCTCCTTGGCATTATGGAAAAAGAACAGGCCGAAATCGAAAATGCCACCGGAGATGCGGCGGCCGTCGATCAACACGTGCTTCTCGTCCAGATGCCAGCCACGCGGACGCACGAGGAGCGTGGCGACCTGATCGTTGAGCTGGTAGATCTTGCCACCCTGTTCAAGCGAGATATTGCGCCTGATGGCGTCGCGAAGATTGATCTGGCCTGAAATCTGGTTGGACCAGTTCGGCGTATTCGAATCCTCGAAATCGCTCATGTAGGCATCCGCGCCTGAATTCAGAGCGTTGATGACCATCTTGCGATCGACCGGGCCGGTGATTTCAACGCGGCGGCACTGCAAGGCCTGAGGCAAGGGCGCGATGGTCCACTGTCCCGCACGAACCGACGCCGTCTCAGCCAGAAAATCGGGGCGCTCGCCCATATCGAGTCGACGCGCACGCTCGACACGGGCTGCGAGCAACTGTTGCCGCCGCGACTCGAAAGTTCTCGACAGCTTGGCGACAAACGCCAACGCGTCCGGGGTGAGAATTTCCGCGAACTCGGCAGAAGGTGCTTCGGTGAGCTCGATTCCTTGGGGCAATGTCATGGCTTCCTCAATCCGTTCAACTGGCAATCAGTGCATCGACAAATTCAACCAGGGGCAGCATGTTCTCGGCGCTCGCGCGAGGATTGATATCGAGCTTCTCAAGTGGCGCATGCGAGCGATTGACCCAGAAGGTCTGAAATCCGTACCAGGCCGCCCCGCACGCGTCCCAACAATTGGAAGACACGAAAACCATCTCGCTCGCCTTGACGCCAAATGCGGTCTCGGCCAGAGCATAAACCTCGGGAGCCGTCTTGTAGCGCCTGACCGTATCGGCGCTCAAGACGTGTGCGAAGTGCCCGTCGAGCGCGGCATGGCCAAGCGCTGTGGCAAGCATTGTCGCATCACCGTTGGAGAGGATCGAAAGCGCAAGACCCCGTCCCGAGAGAGTCTCGAGCACGGTGCGGATTTCGGGATAGACGTCAAGGTGCTGATAGCATTGCAGGAGTTCTTGCGCAAACGCGCCAGGCTCAAGGTTCAGGGCGCTAAGGGTGTAGGCGAGCGCATCGGCTGTGACCTGCCAGAAGGGCACGTATCGTCCGGACAGGGTGCGCAGCCGCGAATAGTCGATCTGTCGCTCGCGCCAGAGCTTGGCAATGGCAGCACCATGACCCGGAAAGAGCGCTTCGGCACGGCGCGCTACGGAATGCACGTCAAACAGCGTGCCGTAGGCATCAAAGACAACTGCAGCGACTCTCAAGCACCCTCCTCAAGGCAAAGCCCTGGCCGCTATCTGCGGCCAAAAGCGAAGTCTATTACGACCCCGCCCTTGGGTGCCAAGACGATGCCGGCGCGAGGGTGTCGCGCTTTCGATCAGGCCACTTTTCTTGGGGCCTCCCCCTTGTCGTCAAAGAACTGCTCGTCCTCGGTCGAGCCCTTCAGAGCCCCGGTCGAAGACTCGCGCTCGATCGTGGTGGTCACGGCATCGAAATAGCCCGTGCCCACTTCGCGCTGGTGCTTGACTGCAGTAAAACCCTGATCCGCGGCTTCGAACTCGGCCTCCTGCAGCTCCACGAAGGCGCTCATCTGGTTGCGTGCGTAGCCGTGTGCGAGGTGGAACATCGAGTAGTTAAGGCTGTGAAAGCCAGCCAGCGTGATGAACTGGAATTTGTAGCCCATCGCACCGAGTTCCTTCTGGAAACTGGCGATCGTCTTGTCGTCGAGATTTTTCTTCCAGTTAAACGAGGGTGAGCAGTTGTAGGAGAGCATCTTGCCCGGAAACTTGGCGTGGATCGCTTCAGCGAATTTTTTCGCATAGGCGAGATCCGGCTTTCCCGTCTCGCACCACACGAGATCGGCGTAAGGCGCGTAAGCCAGGCCGCGCGAGATGGCCTGGTCGATGCCAGCGCGCGTGCGGAAGAATCCTTCGACGGTGCGCTCGCCCGTCAGAAACTCGCGGTCATTGTCGTCAATGTCGGCCGTCACCAGGTCGGCAGCCTCGGCATCGGTGCGCGCGATAAGCAGGGTCGGTGTTCCGAGGACATCGGCGGCAAGACGCGCCGCGACAAGTTTTGCCACCGCTTCGCGCGTGGGCACGAGGACCTTGCCGCCCATGTGGCCGCACTTCTTGACCGAGGCCAGCTGGTCTTCGAAATGGACTCCGGCAGCGCCCGCCTCGATCATCGACTTCATCAATTCGAAGGCATTCAGGATGCCGCCAAAGCCGGCTTCGGCATCGGCCACGATCGGTGCGAAGTAATCGATGTCGTCCTTGCCTTCGGACCACTGGATCTGGTCGGCGCGCAAGAAGGTGTTGTTGATGCGCTTGACCACCATCGGTACCGAGTTGGCCGGATAGAGCGACTGATCGGGATACATCTCGCCTGCGAGATTGGCATCGCCTGCAACCTGCCAGCCGGAAAGATAAATCGCCTTCAGGCCGGCCTTGACCTGCTGCATGGCCTGATTGCCGGTCAAGGCGCCAAGCGCGTTGACAAAGGGTTCGGTATTCAGAAGCGTCCAGAGCTTTTCTGCGCCGCGCCTGGCCAGCGTGTGCTCAATGGCAATCGAGCCGCGCAAGCGAACGACATCGTGCGCACTATAGCCGCGCTTGATGCCGGCCCAGCGCGGGTTGCTGTCCCAATCCTTTTGAATCTTCTGTGCTTCGAGTTCACGCGCCGTCATCATCGATCTCCGAAAAAGTGCCGAAAACAAGCCTGGCCAACGACTTCATCGTAACGCACTTTACGCGGCGCAACAACCCATTTATCTTATATAAGAGTTAATATTAAAGTGTTTTATATCAGCTGCTTATCTATTTCAAACCGTATTGTGAAATGGGTTTCAGCGCTGTGAAATCAATTTGCGCACTGCGGCAAGGATCCTGCCCTGCTCTGGCGTGCCCCCCGGCAAGGCAAGGGCCGATGGCGCTGGCAGCGCGAAGTGGTCAAGGACGATGCGCCTTTGGCCGGCCGAAGCCGGCACAAAGGCATCGCGCTAGACCGCGCCCGCGAGTTCTTCGTGGGCGTGGCCGCTCTCGGTCGGTACCGAATGAAACGTGAACTGGCCGTCTTCGTAGGCCGCATCGATGGTCTCGTTGGGCCCGAATCGGCCCTCGAGAATGGCGCGCGCGACCGGGTTTTCGATCTGCTGCTGGATTGCGCGCTTAAGCGGCCTTGCGCCAAACAACGGATCGAATCCGGCCTCGGCCAGGCGCGCGACGGCCGCGTCGCTTAGCGACAGTTTCATGTCGAGCTTGGCCAAGCGCGCCTCGAGCAGACGCAGCTGGACACGCGCGATCGACGCGATGTTTTGCCGATCAAGCGCGTGAAACACCACGACCTCGTCGATGCGGTTCAAAAATTCCGGACGGAAATGCTGCTTGACCTCCTGCCAGACGAGGCCCTTGATGCGCTCGTAGACGGCATCGCTCGACTCGTCATCGCCTGCCGAGCCTTCGGCGAGGATCAATTGCGAGCCAATGTTCGACGTCATGACGATGACGGTGTTCTTGAAGTCGACGGTGCGTCCCTGACCATCGGTCAGCCTGCCATCGTCGAGCACCTGCAACAGGACGTTGAAGACATCCGGATGCGCCTTCTCGATTTCATCGAGCAGGATCACTGCATAGGGCTTGCGCCGGATCAGTTCGGTGAGATAGCCGCCTTCCTCGTAGCCGACGTAGCCAGGAGGCGCGCCGATCAGGCGCGCGACCGAATGCTTCTCCATGAATTCGCTCATGTCGATGCGCACCAGAGCGTCCTCGCTGTCAAACAGGAACGAGGCCAGCGTCTTGCACAATTCGGTTTTGCCAACGCCCGTGGGTCCGAGAAACAGGAATGATCCGTAGGGACGGTTCGGATCGGCAAGTCCGGCGCGCGAGCGCCTGATCGCATCGGATACCAGTCGCACGGCCTCGTCCTGACCGATCACCCGCTCGTGCAGCTTGCTTTCCATCTGCAGCAGCTTGTCGCGCTCGCCTTGCATCATCTTGCTCACCGGGATGCCGGTCGCACGCGAGACGACCTCGGCGATTTCCTCGGCACCGACTTGCGTGCGCAAGAGCCGGTTGGGTTTTTGCTGCGCACCGCCCGCGGCCTCAGCCGCCTTCAGGCGCCCCTCGAGCTCAGGCAGCTTGCCATATTGCAGTTCGGCCACCTTGTCGAGCTTGCCTTCGCGCTGCAGGCGCGACAGTTCGATCTTGACCTTGTCGATCTCCTCCTTGATGTGCGCCGAACCCTGCACAGCGGCCTTTTCCGCCTTCCAGATTTCGTCGAGATCGGAGTATTCATGCTGCAGCCGCTGGATTTCCTCTTCGATCAGGCCAAGGCGCCTGCGTGAGGCGTCGTCGTGCTCCTTTTTCATCGCCTCGCGCTCGATCTTGAGCTGGATCAGGCGTCGATCGAGCCGATCCATGACCTCCGGCTTGGAGTCGATTTCCATCTTGATGCGCGCAGCCGCCTCATCGATCAGATCGATGGCCTTGTCAGGCAGAAAGCGGTCCGTGATGTAACGATGCGAAAGCTCGGCAGCAGCGACAATCGCAGGGTCGGTGATATCGACGCCATGATGCAGCTCGTAGCGTTCCTGAAGTCCGCGCAGGATGGCAATCGTCGATTCGACACTGGGCTCGTCGACCATCACTTTCTGGAAGCGCCGTTCAAGCGCGGCGTCCTTCTCGATGTACTTGCGATACTCATCAAGCGTGGTCGCGCCAATGCAATGCAGCTCGCCGCGCGCAAGCGCCGGCTTGAGCATATTGCCCGCGTCCATCGCGCCTTCGGCCTTGCCCGCACCGACCATCGTGTGCAGCTCGTCGATGAAGACGATGGTCTGGCCCTCGTCCTTGGCAAGATCACCGAGAACGGCCTTCAGGCGTTCCTCGAACTCGCCGCGAAACTTGGCACCGGCGAGCAACGATGCAAGATCGAGCGAGAGCACGCGCTTGTTCTTGAGCGACTCGGGCACCTCGCCATTGACGATGCGTTGCGCTAGGCCTTCGACGATCGCCGTCTTGCCAACGCCTGGCTCGCCAATCAGGACCGGATTGTTCTTGGTGCGACGCTGCAGGATCTGGATCGAGCGCCGGATCTCATCGTCGCGGCCGATCACGGGATCAAGCTTGCCCTGGCGCGCGCGCTCGGTCAGATCCATGGTGTACTTCTTGAGTGCCTCGCGCTGGCCCTCGGCGTCGGCGCTGGTCACGCCCTCGCCGCCGCGCACGGCGTCAATCGCCGAGAGCAAGGCACTTTTGGTCATGCCGGCTTCTTTCAGGATACGCCCGGCTTCGCCCTTGTCGTCAGCAAGTGCGACGAGAAACATTTCGCTTGCGATGAATTCATCGCCGCGCTTTTGCGCTGCCTTGTCGGCAAGGTTCAAAAGATTGCTGGTCTCGCGGCTCACCTGGATCTGGCCGCTTGCGCCTTCAACCACGGGCAGCCGCTCGATCGCTTGCTGCAAGGCGCCCTGCAGCCGCTGCAGGTTGATGCCTGCCCGCTGCAACAGCGACGAGGTCGAGCCATCGGCTTGGCCAAGCAACGCCGCCAGGACGTGCACCGGCTCGATGTACGGGTTGTCACGGCCAACCGCACTGCTTTGCGCCTCGGAGAGCGCTTCCTGGAATTTGGTCGTCAGTTTGTCGATACGCATGGTGAAATCCCCCGATATCCACGGAAATTGGGACGCGCGAGGGTTTTTCAAGCGATGCGCGGCAAGTCGTGGACACAAACGCGGGGTGACGCCTTGACCGGTCGCGCTTTCTAGGGCTCGAAGCTGCCCTTGAGCACGCGGCCCGGACCTTGCGCCTGCCACGCCATGACCATGCAGGCGACGGCGACGAGCAGATAGCCAAACGCGAGCGCGAACACTGCATGAGGCGTGGCTCGATCGGGCAAGAACAGGCGGCCATCGGAGAATGGCGAATGCATCAGGCCGAAGAGCGTCATCGTGGCCGCAAGCACGCAAACCAGCGCTGCGCGCAGCAGCTGCGACTCGATGATGAGCACGACCAGAGCCACCCACACCATGGCAGAGACGACAAAGCCATTGCCAAGCATGTAGAGCGCAGCGAGGCTTGCGCGCGACGTCTGCGGCAGCCGGTCGATGCTAAGGCCTGCATCGCCAAGAAAACCTGACACCTTGATCACGACCAGGTAGGCGATGACGGGAATCAGGGCAAAAGGCAGGGCCCGGGCATGGGCTTTGGGGGTCTCAAGGCCGGCCTGTGCCGCCATTTCCACGCCGACGTAGACGAGCACCGGCACCAGGAGCGATTCCGGCACGGCTCCAATTAACACCGAGATCATCCCGCTCGCCGCCCCAAGGCCGATGAACAGGCCGCAAGCCAAGGTGTAGCCCGATCGGGCACCCATCGCCTTGTAGGCAGGATGGCCGATATAGGGCGTGTTCTGGATGACGCCGCCGCAAAGCGCCGCGACCAGCGTCGCCACGCCCTCACCCAAAAGGATGCCACGCGTTGAATAGGCGTCGCCTGCGAGCATGGCCGATTCGGTATTGTCGATGCCGCCCACCACCGTTGCCAGGGCAATCGGCAAGGCCAGCGGCACGTACTGCCATGCGAGCCCGAGCCCACCCAGCCAGGCGAGGCTTGGCAGGGGCAGATGCAAGGCCAATGCCGCTTGCGGCACGTCGTGCGCTGGCGCCGCGTATCCCGCAAATGAGGCGATCCAGAGGGCCAGGGCACCGGCGGCGACGGCCACGAGCACGGCGGGTAGCCAAGGCGGCAGCCGCACCCGTCCGACCAGCGTGAGCAGCACGACCCCAAGCGCAACCAATCCGCCCACGGGCTCAAGCATCAGCTTTTCGATCGACGAAAACATGATCAGGCCGACGGCAATGGCCGAAAGTACGCCAAGCAGCGCCGCGCGCGGCACGAGCCGCCTGATTGCCTCGCCAAAGAAAGCCACGATGATCTTGGCCAGGCCCATGACGACAAGCACGGCCATGCCGACCTGCCAGGCCAGTTCGGCATCGTGCCTTGCGACATACGCGGGCCCGATGACGCCAAACGAAAGTGCGAACATCGCCGGCGTGTCGATGCCAAAGGGCATGGCACAGACGTCCTGGCGCTGTTCTCGCGCAGCAAGCCGAAAGGCAAACCCGCTGTAAATCAGATCGCCGACCAAAACGCCCATCGCCGTGCCAGGCACCATGCGTCCAAGCACGATGGCCGCAGGCAGATGAAATACGCCGATCAGAATCGCGGTCATGCCCGAAAGCAGCGCGAGATTGTCGATACTGAGTGCAAAAAAGGCGTTGACGTCACCTAGGCCGTACCAGCGGTAACGAAAGCGCTGCGCGCTCATGTGACCCAGCGGGCGACGACAAATCCGATGCCGCAAAGGGCGATCGATCCGATCACGTGGACCGCAACATGCAGGAAGGCGTAGAAGACCTGGCCCCTCTCGAGCAAGCCGAAGGCTTCGGCCGAAAAGGTCGAAAACGTCGTCAAGCCACCGAGAAACCCCGTCACCAGGAACAGCCGCCATTCGACTGGCCAATGCGTGTTGTGCGAAAAGGCCCCGAGCACGAGCCCGATCAGAAAACCGCCAACCAGGTTGGCGATCAGGGTCCCGAGCGGCAACTCGGCCAGCCGCTGGTTATAGGCAATGGCCAGGATCCAGCGCAACCAGCACCCCACCGCACCGCCTAGACCGACGGCAAAAAATGCGATCCAGGACAGTGCCGGGTTATTCATGGGACTCGCCCCAGCGCGCGGCCGCGGTATCGTCCGACGCGCGTGCCTCAACCCAGCTTGAACCTTGATCGGTCATTTCCTTCTTCCAAAAAGGCGCCTGCGTCTTGAGAAAATCCATGACGAACTCGCACGCTTCAAATGCGGCCTTGCGATGTTGTGCAGAGACCGCGACGAGAACAATTGCATCGAGCACGCGCAATTCGCCGACGCGATGGACGATGGTGCAGTCGATCAGCCTGAATCTGGCGCGTGCCTTTTCGATGATATCGTCGAGCGCGGCTTCGGTCATGCCGGGATAATGTTCGAGCGTGAGCGAGCGCATCGTCGCGCCTTGCAGCTCTCGCACGGTGCCGATGAAAACTGCGATGGCGCCAACCGCCGCGTTTTGGCCGTGCAGCAATGCAATTTCTCCGGACACATCAAAGGGCTCGGTCTGCACGCGTGCTGCCACCTCAGCCTCCTGTCACCGGCGGAAAAAATGCCAGCTCGCAAGCCTCCTTCAGTTCGGTCGAATCGGTGGCAAGGCGGCGATCGACGGCCGCGCGCACGCGCGCATGAGCAAGCGCTCGTTGCCACGACGGCGAGCGCTCGCCAAGCACCCGGCGCGCGTCGGCCACCGTCCGCACGTCGGGCGGAAGCTCGACCGACTCGTGGGCGACGCCAAGCTCTTCCCTGAGCGCGGCAAACAGCCTGAGCTCGACTTTCATGGTCAGGCGAGCATCTGGAAGGGCAAAAAGCGGACAAGATCGCCTGGTGCAATGGCCTGGCCAGGCGGATTCTCGATCAAGCCATCACCCCACACGGTCGAGGTCAGAACAGCCGAGCCCTGATGTGAAAACAGGTCGAGTCCGCCGCTCGCATTGATTCTCGCGCGCAGATATTCCTGGCGCTTGTCAGGCTTGGCCCAGGAAAAATCGGCGCGCATCGAAAAGGCCCTGGGCGTCACATCGCTCACCCCAGCGAGCCGCAATAGCGCCGGTCTCACGAAGAGCAGGAACGTCACGAAGCTGGACACCGGATTTCCTGGCAGCCCGAGGAAGAGCGCATCGCCGACGCGACCAAAGGCCAGCGGTTTTCCCGGCTTGAGGGCAATCTGCCACATCGTCAGCTGTCCTTCCGCCTCGACGGCAGGGCGCACGTGGTCCTCCTCACCGACTGACACGCCACCGCTTGTCAGGATGCAGTCGTAGCCCTCGCTCGCACTTCTTAGCACCTCGCGCGTTGCGGCCAACGAATCAGGCACCGAGCCGAGATCAACGACCTCGGCACCCAGGCCCTGCAACAGCGCGCTCAGGGTGAAGCGGCTGGAATTGTAGATGGCGCCAGGCTTGAGTGACTCGCCTGGCATGGCCAGCTCGTCGCCGGTAAAGAAAATGGCGACACGCACGCGCCGCCTGACGGGCAGCGTGGCAAGACCCACCGATGCGGCAAGGCCCAGATCCTGCGGCCGCAAGCGCTGACCGGCGAAAAGGATGCGGCTGCCAGCGCGGATATCCTCGCCGATCCTGCGGATCCACTCGCCAGGCTCAGGACGGGCAAGGATCGTCACGAAGGCGTCACCATCGTCAAAGTTGCCTTCAGGCTGCGCCTGCTCTTGCATCACGACCGCATCGGCACCGGCGGGAATCGACGCCCCGGTAAAAATGCGCGCTGCCGTTTCATGCTCGAGCGCGTGGCCGACGTGGCCTGCGGCGATGCGCTGGCTGACCCGCAG
>CAJCIC010000051.1 GCA_903970185.1 Gammaproteobacteria bacterium | reverse complement strand
GAGCTGCGGATTGGTGATGAGCGCGCGCGCGATGGCAAGCATCTGCTGCTCGCCGCCCGAGAGCTGGTTGGCGCCGTTGCGCGCGCGCTCGTGAAGGCGCGGGAACAGCCGCCACAGCCGGGCAAGCGTGAATGCGCCCGGACGCGCCACGGCACGAAGATTCTCTTCTACCGTGAGCGAGGGAAAAACCAGCCGTTCCTGCGGCACCCAGCCAAGACCACGGCGCGCGCGCCGAAAGGTCGAGACGCCGGCAAGACTTGCACCATCGAAGACGATCTCGCCCGTGTGCTGCGCGCAAAGGCCCAACAGCGTCAAGAGCAGGGTCGACTTGCCAGCGCCGTTGCGCCCGAGAATGGCGAGGCTGTCTTTTCTGGCAAGCGACAGGTCGATGTCTTCCAGAACACGCGCGCCGGCATAGCCCGCGGAAACACCGGAGAGGCGCAGCAGCTCAGTCATTGACGGCCTCGCCGAGATAAACCTCGCGCACGCGCGCGTCGTCAGCGATTTCGGCGGGAGTGCCCTCGATGAGCACGCTGCCTGCGACGAGCACGGTAATGCGCTCGGCAAAGCGAAAGACCAGGTGCATGTCGTGTTCGATGAAAACCACCGTGACATCGCGCGAAAGCCCTGCGATCACCTCAAACACTTCCTGGCTCTCACCCGCGGGAATGCCCGCCGCGGGCTCATCGAGCAGGAGCACGCGCGGCCGGCTGGCCAGACCGAGCCCGATCTCGAGCAGTCGCTGGCGGCCGTAGGGCATCTCGCGCGTGACCGTATCGGCAAAGGGCAGGAGCCGCAGCGATTCCAGCAGCCGCAAGGCCTCATCGAAAAGCGGGCCGGAACGCGGCACCTTTGCGAACAGTCGTGCCGCCAGTCCCTCGCGCTCGCAAAGCGCGAGCATGATCGATTGCAGAACCGTCAGGCGCGGAAAGAGCGTATTGATCTGAAAGGTGCGCGTCATGCCGCGCTTGACGCGCTCGTGCTGCGACAGTTGGGTGATCGTCTTGCCGTCGAGCAGCACCTCGCCGGACGTCGGGCGAGCAACGCCGGTGAGAAGATTGACAAGCGTCGTCTTGCCCGCGCCGTTCGGGCCGATGAGCGCGTGCCGTGCGCCCGTGGCAATGGTCAGGTTGATGTCGCTGTTGGCGACAAAGCGACCATACGACTTGGACAGCGCGCGCGTCTCGAGCACGGCGCTCATGACGCCGGGTCGCGCCGGCGTTGGCGCCAGTGCGCCACGACGCGATCACAAAAGCCGAGCACGCCGCCGTGCCCGGCGAGCACGACGACAATGAGCATGATGCCAAGCCAGAACTGCCAGTAAACCGGATTGATGCCGGCCAGCCGGTCCTGGGCAATGATGAAAATCGTGGCCCCAACGAGTGCCCCGTAGAGCCGACCCGCACCGCCAAGCACGAGCATGATGAGGACCTCGGCCGAGCGCTCGAAGGCAAGCGAATCGAGGCCGACGAACTGCGTCGTCTGCGCGAGAAGCGCACCTGCCACTGCGGCAATTGCAGCGCTTACGGTGAAGGCGACGACCAGCCGTGAGCGCGTTGGCGTGCCAATGGCATGCATGCGCCTGATATTCTCGCGAATGCCAACCAGCGACAGCCCGAAGGGCGAGTTGACGATGCGGTGAAGCACCAGGAAAAGGCCGAACAGCACCACCAGGCAATAGCCGTAGGCGGTCTTGCCTTCGAGATCGAACTCGCGCCAGCCGAGCAGTTTCCACATCACGACGCCTGACAGGCCGTCAACCCCGCCCGTCACCGCCGCGGCCTTGTTGGCCGCTTCAAAGAGCAACAGGCCAACGCCAAGCGTGACCATCAGGCGCGCGAGGTCGGTGCCGCGCACGACAAGGAAACTGACGCAATAGCCAAGCACAGCCCCAACGCACGCAGCAAGCACAAGGCCGGTGACGGGCTCGCCCCACCCATGACTTGCAAGCAGTCCGGCGCAGTACGCGCCGCTGCCAAAAAATGCCGCGTGACCCAGCGAGACGATGCCGGCATAGCCCAGGATCAGATCAAGCGACAGCGCAAACAGGCACGCGATCAGGATCTGGCTGCCAAGCACCAGATATTGCGAAAAGAACAGAGGCGCGATAACCGGCACCAGCCAGAACAGCCATTCCCCTGGCTTGAACCCGGCGCTGCCCCTCACGTCTTGCGCCTGATGAGACCGCCGGGAAAGGCCAGCAGCAGCACGACCATCAGGACGTAGATGACAAAGGCACCGAGCTTTGGCACGTAGTATTTGCCGGCGACATCGACAATGCCCAGAAGCAGCGCGGCGAGAAGCGGTCCTGAAAGCGAGCCTGAGCCACCGACGGCCACGACAAGCAGAAAGTACACCATGTACTTGAGCGGAAAATTCGGATCCAGCCCGAGCACGTCCACGCCAAGCGCGCCGCCAAGGCCTGCAAGGCCCGAGCCGATCGCAAACGTCGCGGTAAAGACGGCTGCAACAGGGATCCCCAGCCCTTCGGCAGCATCGCGATGATCGACGGCCGCGCGCACCCACGAGCCGAGCCGGGTGTGCTCAAGCAGCAGCCACAGGCTTGCGCCAACCAGCGCCACCGCGGCGATCAGAAAAAGGCGATAGACACCGACGTCGATGGCGCCCAGGTGCCACTGCCCGAGAAGCCATGGCGGCAGCGCAAAGGGAGCCTGGCCGGAACCGAAGAGATAGGTCGCAGAAGCGACGCTGATGAACACGAGACCGATGCTAAAGAGCACTTGGTCAAGGGCCGATGCGCGGTACAGGCGCCGATAGAACATCTGCTCGAGGACAAGACCCAAAAGCGCCGCACCAGCGAATGCGGCAAATAGCGCAAGCAGAAACGGCGCGCCGGCTCTGCCCATCAGGGTCGCGGCGAGGTAGCCGCCGAACATCGCGAAGGCGCCGTGTGCGAGATTGACGAAGTTCATCAATCCCATGGTCACGGCCAAGCCGATCGAGATCAAGAAAAGCAGGCTGCCATAGGCCACGCCATCGAACAGCACGCCAACCAGGGCAGCCACCAGCGCTCCTTATTTGCCGGGATCCTTCACCGCCGGGAACTTGTCGAATTCGATGTTGTAGTAGTGGCCATTCTGTTTTTCGACGCGGCGGATGTATACGGTCTGGACGATATCGCGCGTGTCCGCATCAATCATGATCGGTCCACGCGGACTTTCATGCTTCCAGCCCTTGAGCACGTCCATGGCCTTGTCGGCGTCAGGATCGCCGTTATTTTTCTTCAGCACGTCGTAGATCGCGGCCATGCCGTCATAGCCGCCCACAGCCATGAAATTCGGCCGCTTGTCGCCGGCCACGGCGGCATAGGCCTTGAGAAATGCCTTGTTTTCAGGCGAATCGTGCGCCGCCGAGTAATGGCCCGAGGTAACGATGCCAACGGTGGGCTCACCCATCGTGTCGATGACGCCGTCATCGGTCAGATCGCCGGTTGCGAACACCTTGATGCCGGCCGTGGCAAGACCGCGTTCGGTAAAGGCCTTCATGAAGGCGATGCCCTCTTCGCCTGCGGGCAAAAACAGGAAGACGGCTTCCGGCCTGGCATCCTTGATGCGCTGCACGAAGGGTCCGAAGTCGGGATTGGTCAGCGGCACGCGCGCGCTGTCGACAACTTCACCGCCGGCTGCAGTAAATGCCTTCTTGAAATTTTCTTCGGCATCGATGCCAGGTGCGTAGTCGGCAACGAAGGTGTAGACCCGTTTCACGCCATTTTTTGCAGCCCATTGCGCCATGGGCACGGACAGCTGGGCGATGGTTTGCGACACGCGCACGACGTACGGCGATTTGGTGGTGATGACCGAGGCTGCGGCGTTCATGATGATCATCGGCTTTTTTGCCTGTGTCGCAACCGCAGTCACGGCCATCGCATTTGGCGTGAGGCCGAAGCCGACGAGGAAATCAACCTTGTCGCGGGTGACGAGTTCCTGCGCGAGGCGCTTGGCGACATCCGGAGACGGGCCGGTGGTATCGCGCGTAATGATTTCGATTTTCTTGCCGGCGACGGTGTCGCCATATTGTTCCATGTAGGCCTTGACGCCGTTTTCCATTTGCTTGCCGTAGTCGGCAAACGGCCCGGAAAATTCCGAGATCAGGCCGACCTTGATGGTCTGCGCCGACGCCATCGGCGCGGCAAGGGCCATCATGAGCCCGGCCAAGAGCAGCTTGAAGCGGTTTGTTTTCATCATCGGTCTCCTTGGTTTGGTCTTGTTGAATTCCCGCATGAAACTATTTCTGCCCGGTCGGTGCGGCAAACACCTCGGCTGCCAGATGGAATGCATGATTGGCAGCGGGCACGCCGCAGTAGATCATAGCCTGCAGCAAGACCTCCTTGATCTCGTCTTGCGACACGCCATTGTTGGCGGCTGCGCGAAGATGCAGCCTGAGCTCCTCACTGCGATTGAGTGCGACCATCATGGCGATCGTGATCAGGCTGCGGCTATGTCGCGAAAGTCCCTCCCGCGTCCAGATCTCGCCCCAGGCGTAGCGGCTGATCAATTCCTGAAATTCGGCATTCAGTTCGGTGCGATTGTCCATCGCACGATCGACGTGGGGGGCACCCAGAACCTCGCGTCGAACCTTCATGCCGCGTTCAAAGCGCTCTGACTCATCCATGCCCATCTCCGAGAAGAAACTCCACGACACCCTGGTTGAACGCTGCGCTGGCCTCGATGTTGGACAGGTGCGCGGCATCGAGCTCAAGCAATCCTCCGTTCCTCAGTGAAGCGACGATCTCAAGGGATTGCGCCACCGTGGTTGCAGGATCATGGCTGCCGGCAACCACCAGTGTCGCGGCCTCGATGCGACCGAGCTCGCCGCGCAGGTCGGCATCGCGCACGGCGGCGCAAGCGGCGATATAGCCGTCTTCGCGCGCGGCAAGCAACATCGCTTCGATCGGCCTTACGGCGTCCGCATGGTGATCGACAAAGTCCTGGGTAAACCAGCGCGCGATGACCGCGGGCGCGAGCGCTGCGACGCCAGCCTTTTTGACCGTCTCGATGCGCTCATCCCAGATCGAGGCTGGGCCGATCAGCGCTGCGGTGTTGCAAAGCACGAGGCGCCTGATGCGCTCGCCCCTGTTTGCGCCCAGCCACATCCCGGTTTGCCCACCCATCGATAGCCCGACAAAATGCGCGCGTTCGACGCCAAGATGATCGAGCAGGCGCACCACATCGCCGCCGAGTTCGGCGACGCTGGCGTTTTGGCTTAGGGTATCGGACTGGCCATGCCCGCGCGTGTCGTAGCGCACCACCCGGAAATGGGGGGTGAAGCTGGCCATCTGGCGATCCCACATTTCAAGCGTCGTGCCAAGCGAATTCGAGAACACCAAGGTCGGGGCAGCGGCCCTTGACGACTCGTCGACACGGTAATGCAGGCGCCCGCCTGGCGCGTCAATGAACGCCATCGTCGCTCCCGCAAGACGGATTCGCTTGGTAGCGGGCGAGCACGCGCGCGATCATCGCTGCACTCGAACCCAGGTAGCCTGAAGGCTCCATCAGGCGCACCAGCTCGTCGTCATCGAAGGCCGCGACCACCTCGGCATCGGATCTGAGCGCGTGCAACAGCGACTGGCCGCCGGCGCGCGACCTGGCAATCGCCGTGGCGACGATGTCTTGCGCCCGGTCGCGATCGAGTCGCCTCGCAAGCGCGAAGGTGGCTGCCTCGGCCATCGACAAGCCGTCGTCCAGATTGAGGTTGCGCGTCATCTGCACACGGTCGATTTCAAGCCCTGCGAGCACCGAGCGCATGGCATGGGTCGAGCCGCTGGCAAGCAGAAACAGCTCCGGCAGCGTTGACCACTCGGCCTGCCAGCTGCCAAGACTGCGTTCGTGCTCGCCAACCAGCCCCGCATACAGGCTCGCAAGCAATTGCGGTGCACGCTGTGCGGCGGTCAGCGCAAGCGCGCAGCCAACCGGATTGCGCTTGTGCGCCATCGTCGATGAGCCGCCTTTGCCAGGCGCATGCGGCTCGCTCAGCTCGGCAACTTCATTTTGCATCATGAGCGACACGTCGCGAGCGATCTTGCCAAGTGTCCCTGCGACAAGCGCAAGCACGGCGCCGATGTCGACAATCGGCAAACGACTGCCGTGCCAGGGCAGGCGCGGCCGGGCAAGTCCAAGCCGGCCAGCCAGCGCGTCCGTGACTTCATCGCCCTTCTCACCCAAAGATGCGAGCGTGCCCGCGGCGCCGCCGAACTGAAGCGGCAGCCCGCTCGCGGTCGCGAGCAGCCGGGCGTGCACAGTCACAAGCGCATCGAGCCAGCCCGCGGCTTTAAGACCAAGGGTCACGGGCACCGCATGCTGCAGCCAGGTCCGACCCGCCATGGCGGTCTTTGCCTCGTCGCGTGCGATCGTGGCCAGAGCGGCATTGATCGCTGCAAGGTCTTGGGCGAGGAGGCTTAAGCCGTTTTTCGCCTGCAGCATGGCGGCGCTGTCGATGACGTCCTGGCTGGTCGCGCCAAAGTGCACGAAGCGCGCCGCTTCGGCGCTTTCTGCGCGCACGCCAAGGGTCAGCTGCTTGATCAACGGGATGGCAAGATTGCCCGCAGCCGGCGCCGCCACAGCGAGGCTCGCACGGTCGATGACGATGCGCTGCGTGATTGCTTCGATCAGGTCGGCACACGCTGGCGGCACCATGCCGCAGTCCGCTTGCGCCCGCGCCAGGGCGGCTTCAAAGCGCAGCATGGCGTCGATCAGCGCCTGGTCGCTATAGGCCGATTGCATCGGTGGGCTCGACATCATCGCCGAAATCAGCCCCCGTTCGGGCGGCGTCAGGTGCGACAAGGGCGCTCCACGATCAGTAGTCGAAAAATACGGTTTCTCCCGGACCCTGGGTTCGGACCTGCCAGCGCAGTTCGTTTTCGCCCTCGCGCACGCCAATCAGGCCAGGTCGTCGCGCCGCATCAACCAACAGCAGCACCGGATCCTCGGCGCTCGACGGATCGGGAAAATACAGGCGCGTCATGAGAAATTTGAGCAGCCCGCGCATGCCGATCATGATCAGGGCGTGCGGCGCCTGCATGCGCGCATCGATGTAGGGCACGCGGCCGGGTTTGACGGTACGAAACTGGAAGCGGCCGTCGATGTCGGTTGGAACGCGCGCAAAGCCGGCAAAGCCCGCACGCGCTTTCTCATTCGGCTTGCCGTTGATGAACGCGTATTCGCCATTCTCATCCGCCTGCCAGACTTCGATGACACAGTCAGGGATCGGTTCTGCAGCCCCATCTAGGACCTGCCCTTGCACCAGAATCGGCGAGTGCGCGCCGACCCCTGCGACATCGCTCTGGTTGAGTTCGTCCAGTCCCAGCCGGAAATACGGCCCGACGGTTTGCGAGGGGGTGGCAAGCATCATGGCTCACTGCTCCATCGGGGTCGCATCGCGCCCGCGCAGGACGATGTCAAACAGGTAACCCAGGGCCCACTCAGGCCGCGTCGAATCGAGATCGAAGGCCGACACCAGGCGTTCGCGCGCACGCGGATTCGCCGTGCTGTTGTAGATCGGGTCAAGGGCCAAAAGGGGGTCGCCGGGAAAATACATCTGGGTGACAAGACGCGTGGCCATGGCAAGCCCGAACAGCGACAGGTGGACATGCGCGGGGCGCCACGCATTGGGGTGGTTGCGCCAGGGATAGGCGCCAGGCTTGATCGTCGTAAACGAGTAGCGACCCTGTTTGTCGGTCAGAACCCGTCCGTAACCCGAAAAATTGGGGTCGAGCGGCGCGTCATGGGTATCCATGCGATGCGCGTAGCGACCGGCGGCGTTGCATTGCCAGATCTCGATCAACGTTTCGGGAATCGCACGCCCGTCTTCGTCGAGCACGCGACCTGAAACAATGATGCGCTCGCCAAGCGGAACGCCGTCATGCTGCGCCGTAAGGTCGGCAGCGCCCGGCGTCACGCGATCATGGCCAAACACCGGTCCGCTCAATTCGGAGAGGGTATGCGGCAGGAGCACCAGAGGTTGCGAGGGCGCGCGCCTCACCGATGAGCCGTAGGGCGGATACAGATAGTCGGGCTGCGCTCCGGGCTGTGCCCGGCGCAGCGGGCGATTCTTGAGAGCCAGCTGCGCGCCTCGCTGAAAATCTGTTGTCATGCCGATCCTCCCCGTCTGTGCGTTGCGCGCGTTTTGGTCATCGAACTTAGGCGCGGGCTTTTCGGCTGTCAAGCCCGGCGCCCTGGCGCTTGCACCGCGCTTGCGCCTCACGCCTTGGCAAATGCATTTTCGATCAACTCTCGCATCCAGCGGTGCGCAACGTCATTTCTGCGCCGCCGGCTAAAGTGCACGGATACCGTGAAATCCCGGTTCGGCAATTTTGCATCGAGGACCGCATGCCGCCTTGCGCCGAAGAACTGCTCGGCAATCCGAGCCGGCATGATGACAGCAAGATCAGTGTTTTGCACGATCGCGGGCAAAGCGAGAAAGTGCGACGCATCGAGCCTTATCCGGTCGGAAACGCCAAGACGCTCGAGGATGTTGCGTGTCTCGCTGTGGGAGCGGACAGCGACGAATTCCAGACGGCGCAAGACGGCAAGCCCGAGGCTGCGGCTCTTCGGGTCGCGAACCAGCGGATGATCGGCGCGCAGCACCACGCAATAGCGGTCGTGGATCAGATCGATGCGCTCGGTGCCCGTTACCGAAGGCAAGAAGCCGAAGGCAAAATCAAGCTCGGCGCTATCGAGCATGGCGCCGATCTGGCCGTGCGGCAGCGCCTTGCACTCGAGTTTGACGCAAGGCGCTGTCTGGTCGAGCGCACGCATTAACGGGGGCAGAAAACGCGCTTCACCGATATCGCTCATGTGCATGCGAAAGATGCGCGAGGAGCGCCCCGGATCGAACGTCTCCGAATCGCCAAGCGCCCCGGCAATCATCGCGATGGCGCGCAATACCGGTCCGGCAAGTTCCTCGGCTATCGGTGTCGGCCGCACGCCCCCCTGGGCACGGGCGAACAGGGCATCCCCCAAAAAAGACCTGAGCCGGGTCAGGCCGTTGCTCGCTGCAGGCTGGCTGATCTTGAGCCGCAGCGCTGCGCGGCTGACGTTGCGCGTCTCATAAATTGCGGCAAACAGGCGCAGGAGATTCAGGTCGAGATCGTCTATATTCATAAGATGAATGACACTTTTCGCCTTTATAGTATTGATGACTAAGCCGGGAAAGTCCAGACTGGGCCGTGCAGAGGAGAAACAGCGGTGGAAATTTCGTTCGACAAGGAAATCAGACAGCTGCGGCTGGGTGCGGGCGAGACGTTTCACGGCGAAGGCATCCTCGCCATCACCAAGGCCCTCCTGCAGTCGGGCGTCGCCTACGTCGGCGGCTACCAGGGCTCGCCGATTTCCCATCTGCTTGACGTCATGGTCCAGGCCAAGGGGTACATGGACGAACTTGGCGTGCATGTCCAGGCCTGCTCCAACGAGGCCTCGGCAGCCGCGATGCTTGGCGCGTCAATTCACTATCCGCTGCGCGGCGCCGTGACGTGGAAGTCGATTGTCGGCACCAACGTCGCCTCCGATGCGCTTTCCAACCTGGCTTCGCCTGGCGTCACCGGCGGCACGCTGATCGTGGTTGGCGAAGATTACGGTGAAGGGGCTTCGGTGATCCAGGAACGCACGCACGCGTTCGCCATGAAGTCGTCGATGGTGCTGATCGATCCGCGGCCGGATCTGGCCGTGATGGTGCGCATGGTCGAGGAGGGTTTTTGCCTCTCCGAGGCGTCGAGCCTTCCGGTCCTGATGGAACTGCGCATTCGTGCCTGCCACGTGCGCGGCAGCTTCACCTGCAAGGACAACCTTGCACCCGCCGATTCGACGCGCAAGCGCTTTGCCGAGCCGGCCGGTTTCGACTATGCCAAGCTGGCCCATCCGCCGGCCGTCTTCCGCCACGAAAAGCTGAAGGGCGAAGAGCGCCTGCCGGCCGCGCGCCGCTACATCGTCGATCATCATTTAAACGAGATGTTCGACGCAGCGCGCAATGATCTTGGCATCATCGTACAGGGCGGGCTGTACAACGCGCTGATCCGCGCGCTGCAGCTGTTTGACCTCGCCGACACCTTCGGGACCACGCAAATTCCAATGCTGGTCCTCAACGTCACCTATCCGCTCGTGCCCGAGCAATTCACATCGTTTTGTATCGGCAAGCGGGCCGTGATCATGCTCGAGGAAGGGCAGCCCGAATATATCGAGCAGGAAATCGCGACGCTCTTGCGCCGGCGCGATATCCAGACACCGCTGCATGGCAAGGACCTGCTCGCTCTCGCCGGCGAGTATTCAATCGAGCTGATCGCGCGCGGCCTTTCGGGTTTTTTCAGTCGCTACGGCTGGGCTGACGTCACCCCGCCGGTAGAGGCCTGGCTTGCGGCCAACCAGGCCAGGCGAGAAGCGGTTGCCGACCTGCTGCCCGCACCCCTGCCGCCACGGCCTCCGGGCTTTTGCATCGGCTGTCCGGAAAGGCCGGTGTTTTCTGCCTTGAAGCTCGCCCAGCGCGACATCGGGCCGCTGCACATTGCCGCCGACATCGGCTGCCACGCCTTTGCGACCTTCGAGCCCTTTTCATCCGGACATTCGATCCTGGGCTACGGCATGAGCCTCGCGAGTACAGCGGGCATCGCGCCCATGATCGAGCGCCGCAGCCTCGCCATCATGGGCGATGGCGGCTTTTGGCATAACGGACTCATCACGGGCGTTCAATCGGCGATTTTCAATCGCGACGACGTGGTGCTCCTGATTTTCAAGAATGGCTACACGTCCGCAACCGGGACGCAGGAAATCATCTCGACGCCAAACCAGCTCACACGCGACACGGCACGCGACAAGTTGCAAAGCCTGACCAGCACCGATCTGACCATCGAGACGACCCTCTCAGGGCTGGGTGTGAAATGGATGAAAACCGTGCACACCTATCGGGTCGCAGAGGTCAGGCGTGTGCTCCTTGACGCGTTCACCTCGGACTTCGCGGGCCTGAAAGTGATCATCGCCGAAGGCGAGTGCCAGCTCGAAAGACAGCGCCGCATCAAACCCTGGCTTGCCGCGCTGATGAAATCTGGCGAGCGCGTTGCGCGCGTTCGCTACGGCGTCGACGAGGACGTATGCAGCGGTGATCACGCCTGCATTCGTCTTTCGGCCTGCCCGACGCTCACCCTCAAGGACAATCCTGATGTGCTCAAGGTCGATCCGGTTGCCACCGTCATCGACGGCTGTGTCGGCTGTGGCCTTTGCGGCGAAAATGCCCACGTTGCCTCGCTTTGCCCGAGTTTTTACCGGGCCGAGATCGTTACCCATCCGCGCTGGCACGAGCGCATGGTCGCGGCCATCAGGCACTCGGTGATCAAGGTCTTCGCCAGATCGTGAGCGACATGCCAGGTCCGGCTCAGCCAATCACCATCCTCGTTTGCGCGCTTGGAGGCGAAGGGGGGGGCGTTCTGACCGAGTGGCTCGTCGAGGCTGCCCGCCTTGCCGGCTTGCCGGTCCAGGGCACGTCCGTGCCCGGCGTTGCCCAGCGCACGGGATCGACGACCTACTACATCGAGGTCTATCCGCACGCGCTGGATGCCGGCGCGAAGCGTCCGGTGTTCAGCCTGAGCCCGGTCCCCGGCGCCATCGACCTGCTGGTTTCCAGCGAGCTGCTTGAGACCGTCCGGCATATCGGCCTGGGCATGGCTTTAGCCAACCGGACCACGATCATTTCGGCCTCGACGCGAACCCTCACGACGCATGAGCGACTGCACATGGGCGATGGCCGCGTTCCCTCCGAGCCACTGCTTGCGGCCATTTCGCGCCACTCCCTAGAGCATCAGGTGTTTGACATGGCAACGCTTGCACGCGAATCGGGTACGGCCGTCAGTGCCGTCATGCTCGGCGCGATCGCGGCAAGCGGCGTGCTGCCGATCTCGCGCGCACAGTTCGAGCGCGTCATCGCTGACGATGTCCGCGGCACAGCGAGCATGAAGGGCTTTGCCGCCGCTTACGGCGCGCTCACAAGGCAGAAGGAGTCGCGCGATTTTGTTGCAAGCGCGCATGCAGTAGGCGAGGCGCCGCAACCCGACACGACGGCGGCGCCAACGACCGGCGCTAAAGCCGATTTCGCGGAATTTCCCGAGGCAGTGCGCCCAACGCTTGCGCTCGGATTCGCGCGCATGCTCGACTATCAGGACGAGCGCTACGCGCGTCTTTACCTCGACCGCGTCAGGACCATCTGCGCGGCCGAGGCGAGCCAAGCCGGCCTGGCTTTGGCCAACGATTTTGCCACCAGCCGCGAATGCGCGCGTTATCTCGCATTGTGGATGGCCTTTGACGATATCGTGCGTGTTGCCGACCTGAAATCACGCAAAAGCCGGCTCAGGCGCGTTCGCGACGAAGTCAAGGTGAAGCCAGGCGAGCTGCTCAAGGTCTATGACCATTTCCGCCCGGGAATTGCCGAAGTCGCAGCGCTACTGCCCGAGGCAGTGGCAACCCGGCTTCGATCCTGGGACCGGAAGCGGCAGGCCCGCGGCGCCGAAGCGTTTGCCCCGGCACTGAAAATCCCGCTGCACGGCATCCTCGGCTTTGCGAGCCTGAAGATCCTTTCCTCGCTACGCTGGTTGCGCCCGCATGGTTCGCGCTATCAGGAGGAGCAGGTCCTGATCGAAAAATGGCTTGCGGCTGTTGCCCGTGGCGCGACCTCCAACTGGCAGCTGGGACAGGAACTGGCACTATGCGGCAGGCTGATCAAGGGATATGGTTCAACCAACGAGCAAGGCAAGAACCATCTGCTGCACATCGTCGATCACCTCGCCGCGGCGGCATTTTTCTCAGGCGAAGAGGAGCGCGCCCTTGCCGTGCGCGATGCGCGCGTTGCAGCGCTGGCCGACGACAGCGGCAAAGCCCTCGACGTCGTCTTGAGCAGTCGCGGCGCGCCAAAGACCGAGGTCCGGGAAATACCCATAAAATTCGTACGCCAGCGACAGCCACCCAAGGCAGAGCCCGCCCCTGCCAAATAGACTGAAGCACGCAAACAGGAAAAAAACCAAACCAACGAGGAGACTGCGATGCAAAGGATGGTGACACTGCTACTTGGCGCCCTGGCGCTCACATGCGCTGGCGTGCCAGCCGCGATGGCGCAGCTCAAGGTCGGGGTCATCGTCTCCGCGACAGGGCCAGCGGCATCGCTTGGTATTCCCCAGCAAAACACGCTCGCGCTCCTGCCAAGGCAGATCGGGCAGGAATCGGTCAGCTACATCTTGCTCGATGACGCCTCCGACACCACGACGGCGGTGAAGGACATGCGCAAGTTGATCGATGAAGACCACGTCGATCTCGTCATCGGCCCAAGCACGACGCCAAATGCCTTGGCCTTGACCGATATCGCGGCCGAATCGGGCACGCCTGTGATCAGCCTGGCTGCGGCGATCTCGATCATTTCCCCGATGGATGCAAAAAAGGCCTGGATCTTCAAGGCCCCGCAAAACGATGCATTGATGGCCGGAGCGATCGCCGGCCACATGCGCGCGCACCGCGTCAAGAGCGTCGCCTTCATTGCGCTGACCGACAGCTACGGCCAGAGCTGGGTGACCGAGATGACCCGCCTTTGCAAGGAGTACGGCATCGACATCGTCGCAAGCGAGAGCTACCAGCCCACCGATACCAGCGCCACGGGTCAGGTCCTGCGCGTCATCGCGGCGCATCCCGAAGCCGTCCTGATTGCCAGCCGCGGCACGCCGGCTGTGATGCCTCACAAGGCCCTCAAGGAACAGGGCTATGGCGGCACCATCTACCAGACCCACGGTGTCGCCAACAACGATTTCCTGCGCGTTGGCGGCAAGGACGTCGAGGGCGCCATCGTCCCGGTCGGGCCGGTGCTTGTGGCAAGCCAGCTCGCCGACAACAATCCGATCAAGCCGGTCGCGCTCGGCTACACGCGCGCCTATGAGGCGGCCAACGGGCCCATGACGACGACGACCTTCGGCGCCCACCTGTGGGATGCCGACCTGCTCTTGCAAAAGGCCTTGCCCGAAGCGCTAAAGGCAGGCGGTCCTCCCGGAACGGCGCAATTTCGCAAGAGCCTCAGAGACGCGCTGGAAAACGTCCATGACCTGATCATCTCGCAAGGCATCATGAATATGTCGAAGACTGACCATAACGGCATGGACGAACGCGCGCGCGTTCTGGTCACCATATCGCAGGGGCACTGGCTGCTGCTGCCGCAGTAAGCTTCGTGGCAGCGCGGCTAAAAAGTCGGCCGCGCCGTCCGTAACCGCCCGCGCACCACCTCCACGCTTTAGATGGCCGATCACGACGACATACGCGATGTCACGATTCTTGGCGCGGGCTTTGCCGGCCTTTGCATGGCAGCCGCACTCAAGCGCTCGGGCCGGGACAGTTTCGTCGTGCTCGAGCGCAGGCAAAGCATCGGCGGCACGTGGCGCGACAACACCTATCCCGGCTGCGCCTGTGACATCCCCTCGCTGCTTTATTCCTTTTCGTTCGCAAGCGGCTTCCCGTGGAGCAGGGCCTACCCGCTGCAGGGCGAGATCTGGGCCTATCAGAAGCGTTGTGTGGCAGAGTTCGAGCTCGAGCCCCACTTGCGCTTTGGAAGCGACGCCGAATCTGCCCGTTTTGATGAGGCGCGCGCCCTGTGGCAAGTGCAGTGCCGTGATGGCCGGCGCTTCCTGAGCCGCTTTCTGGTCCTTGGCATGGGCGGCCTGAACCGCCCGAGCATTCCGGATTTGCCCGGCGCCAAGACGTTTCGCGGGCCCACCTTCCATTCTTCGCGGTGGGATCACGATGCCGATCTCGCCGGCAAACGCATTGCAGTCATCGGTACCGGTGCCTCGGCCATCCAGATCGTGCCCGAACTCGCCAAGAGCGCCAAACACCTGACCGTCTTTCAGCGAACGCCCGCCTGGATCGTCGCCAAGCAGGACCGGGCGCTCACCGCAGCAGAGGTCGCCTCGCTTGGCCAGCGCCCGATCAAGCGTCGCCTCAAGCGCTGGCTGATCTACTGGCGGCAGGAATTCTTGGCGTTCGGATTCACGCTGTTTCCGATGCTCATGAAAGGCGCCGAGCGCGCTGCCCTGAAAGCCATGCATGCGGTGATCGCTTCACCTGAGTTGCGCGAGCGGCTGACGCCGCACTACCCGATGGGATGCAAGCGCATCCTGATCTCCAGTGATTTCTATCCGGCGCTCGTCAGGACCAACGTCGAGCTTGAGGCAAGCCCGGTGGCTGCCATCGATGCCACCGGTGTGGTCACGGCACAAGGCAGGCACGTTGACGTCGACGCCATCGTATTTGCCACGGGATTCAAGAGCATCGAGTTGCTCGGCGACACGCAGGTGTTCGGACGCGACGGAGTCTCGCTAAAAGACGTGTGGCAGGAACGCGCCGTCGCGCACCTTGGCATTGTCGTGCACGGTTTTCCGAATCTGTTCCTGCTCGTGGGACCCAATACCGGTCTTGGGCACAACTCGATCGTCTTCATGATCGAGGCTCAGGTGAACTTCGTCATGAAGGCGCTGGCGAAGGTCGAGCGGAATAAGGCGAGAAGCATCGAAGTCAAGAGCGACTGCCAGCAGCGCTTTGCGAGGTTTCTCGAGCGGCGCCTCGCGCGTACCGTCTGGTCAAGCGGCTGCAAGAGCTGGTACCTTGATGCGCGCGGCCAGAATTTTGCGCTTTGGCCGGGATTTTCCGCCGAGTACTGGCTTCGCACGCGCTGGCTGCCGGGACGCCGCTTCACATTGCTGAGCTGATCGATCCTGCTAAGCTTCAGACATGATCGATAAAATCGAGCGCAACTCGCAACGGGCACTTGCCGGCATCAAAGACGGCATGACGGTGATGATCGGAGGCTTCGGCGGCGCCGGTCAGCCCACTCACCTCATCGATGCACTGATTGCATGCGATGTCGGCGAGTTGACGGTCATCAACAATAATGCCGGCAACGGCGAGACGGGTCTGGCTGCGCTGCTGCTTGCCGGTCGCGTACGAAAAATCGTGTGTTCGTTTCCGCGCCAGGTCGACTCCCAGGTATTTGACCGCCTTTATCGCGAAAAGCGCCTCGAACTCGAACTCGTGCCGCAAGGCAACCTGGCAGAAAGGATTCGCGCGGCCGGCGCTGGCATCGGCGCCTTTTTTTCACCCACCGGTTTTGGAACCGAACTGGCCAAGGGGCGCGAGACGCGCCGCATCGACGGCCGCGACTATGTACTCGAATTTCCGCTCACCGCTGACTTCGCACTGATCTCAGCGTTCAAGGGCGACCGCCTGGGCAACCTGACTTACCGCAAGACTGCGCGCAATTTCGGCCCGGTCATGGCCATGGCGGCTAGGGTCACGGTAGCCGAGGTGCAAGGCGTCGTGCCGGTTGGCGAGCTCGATCCCGAAGTTATCGTGACGCCGGGAATCTTCGTGCAAAAAGTCGTTCCGGTGTCACAGGATTTGGCATGATCGCAAAACGCACCCGCGATCAGCTCGCCCAACGCGTGGCACAAGACATTCCCGAGGGCGCCTACGTGAATCTTGGCATCGGCTTGCCAACGCTGGTTGCCAACCACCTCCCAAAAGATCGGGAAATCATCCTGCATACAGAAAACGGACTGCTTGGCATGGGTCCGGCTCCACCACCGGGTGAGGAAGATTACGACCTCATCAACGCCGGCAAGCAGCCGGTCACTGCCCTTCCAGGCGCCGCGTATTTTCATCATGCCGACTCGTTTGCGATGATGCGCGGGGGCCACCTCGACATTTGCGTCCTTGGCGGCTTTCAGGTCTCGGTCACGGGCGACCTTGCCAACTGGCACACCGGCGCTGCCGATGCCATCCCGGCGGTTGGCGGTGCGATGGATCTGGCCATCGGTGCCAAGTCGGTCTTCGTGATGATGGAGCACACGACCAAGGACGGCGCAAGCAAGATTGTCGAGCGCTGTTCCTATCCGCTAACAGGCATCGGCTGCGTCACACGCATCTATACCGATCTCGCCGTGCTCGCGGTCAACGGTCAGCGCGGCCTGTCGGTGATCGACATGGTCGACGGCCTGACACTTGCCGAATTGACGCGAATCAGCGGCGTTGCACTCGTCATGGCGTAGTCAAGGCGCAGGCAAAACGTGCAATTTTTTGACGACGCAGGTCGGTTGGTGCAAGCTTCGACACCTCTTGTGCGGATCGATTGCGTGTCCTCCGGCATCCGGCGTCAGAGGCGCCACGTCACCGGCCGACGCAGTTATCTGGAAAATCTCCTATGAGCAGTACGTTCAAGCCGCAAACCCTGTCTGGCCTGACCCTCGCAGCGCTCGGCGTGGTCTACGGCGACATCGGAACCAGCCCGCTTTACACCATCAAGACCGTCTTTGACCCTCAGGCCGGGCTCACGCCCGACCGCGCCAATGTCCTTGGCATCATCTCGCTCATCGTCTGGTCGCTGACCATCGTCGTCTCGCTGAAATATGTCACGCTCATCCTGCGCGCTGCCAACCGCGGCGAGGGCGGCATCATGGCGCTGCTCGCCCTGGCCAGTTCGTACATCTCGCAACGCGGAAATCTGCGCACGCTGCTGCTCATCCTTGGCGTTTTCGGCGCGGCACTCTTTTATGGCGATGGCGTCATCACGCCAGCGATTTCGGTGCTCAGCGCAGTCGAAGGGTTGTCAACCGCAACCACCGTATTCAATCCTTACATCGTCCCCATCACGCTAATCATCCTGACGGCACTGTTCATCGCCCAGTCGCGCGGCAGCTCGGGCATTGGGCATGTCTTTGGCCCGATCATGGTGGTGTGGTTCGTCGTCATCGGCGTCGCAGGCCTTGAGCATGTCGTCAAAAGCCCGGAGATCCTGGTCGCACTCAATCCGCTGCGTGGCCTGGAGTTCCTGCTCAGGCAGCGCTGGCTGGCGTTCGTCGCGCTTGGCGCAGTCGTCCTCGCGCTGACCGGGGCCGAGGCCCTTTATGCCGATCTCGGTCACTTCGGCGCGCGGCCGATACGCGTTGCCTGGTTCAGCCTGGTGTTTCCCGCGCTCGCCCTGAATTATATGGGCCAGGGCGCGTTGATCCTTGCCGATCCGAAGACCCTCGAGAATCCGTTTTACCTGATGTTTCCGGGCTGGTCGCTCTACCCGATGGTGGTGCTCTCCACGGTCGCCACCGTGATCGCTTCGCAGGCAGTGATCTCGGGGACGTACTCGATGACCAAGCAAGCCATCCAGCTCGGCTTCCTGCCGCGCATGCGCGTCGTCTACACCAGCGCGCGCGAAATCGGGCAAATCTATATTCCGGTCATCAACTGGATCGTGCTTGCAGCCGTGCTCGGCGCGGTCGTCGGTTTCCGCTCGTCGTCCGCGCTTGGCGCGGCCTATGGCGTAGCCGTCACCGGGACCATGGCGATCACCACGCTGCTGACATTTTTTGTGGTGCGAAACGGCTGGCACTACAACGTCGTGCTGGTCACGCTCGTGACGGCATTTTTCCTTTCGATCGATCTGACCTTTTTTGCAGCCAACCTGTTGAAGATCATGGAAGGCGGCTGGTTCCCGATCAGTCTTGGCATCATCATGTTCATCATCATGTCGACCTGGAAGCATGGTCGCGCCATCGTGTCCGAGCGACGCCGCGCCGGGCTGTCGCCGCTCGCGCCCTTTCTTGAAGCCTTGCTCGAGCACCCGCCGATGCGCGTGCCGGGCACCGCGGTGTTCCTCACCGCCGATGCGCAGGCCGTGCCGCATGCCTTGTTGCACAACCTTGCGCACAACAAGGTTCTGCATGAACGGGTGGTGTTCCTGACGCTGGCCATCGAGGAGATCCCGTATCTCGATCCCAAGGACAAGCTGGTGGTGACGCCGATGGGGCATGGCTGCAGCCATGTGCTGGCTCGCTTCGGATTCAAGGACGAACTCAATCTGCCCGAGCTGCTTGAGCTCGGCGCCGACCTCGGTCTTGCCATCGAACCGATGGAAACGTCCTATTTCATCAGCCGCGAAATCCTCGTTGCGACCCCGGGCATGGGCATGGCGCTGTGGCGCGAGCGCCTGTTTGCGGCAATGGCGCGCAATGCCGGCCACATGGCGGAGTATCTGGAGCTGCCGCCGAATCGCGTCATCGAGCTTGGCACGCAAATCGAAGTTTGAGCTTTGGGCATGGCGATTGCGGAACCTTCCCGGTTACCCCCATTTGCCGCCCGCGCGAAAGCGACAGGCCGATTGCCATGAGCGAGAGCACCCTTATCCCTGAATTCGAAGAAGAGCCGATCGTCAACCGCGGCCATGGTACGCGCGCGCTTGGACCAAGCGATACATCCGATAGCGGCAGCGACATCACCGGCGGGCCCGGGCTTGCCTTCGATGAGGCCGAGTTCCTCCATCTGGGTGGCGGCACGACGTCTGACCTCGACCTTGGTCGTGGCCATGGTGCAGCAGGCCCTGACATCGGCGATGCGCAGCTCGAATCGGACAGCGATTCGAGCGGCACGGGAGAGAGCAAGAGTGCCGGGCGCGACAGCAGCACCCGCGATGGTCAGGATATCGACGTCGACCAAATCGTCGGTGGCGAGCCGATCGAGACCGCCATCACGGCTACTTTTGACGATGAATCAGACGACGCGTAGCATCTAGAACAGTGCAGTCACCGAGAGCAACGCCGCGTTGATCCCCGAGTTCGGGTGCTTGATCGCGCCATTGGAAATGTGGCGCAGCCTGAATCCAAGATAGTAATTGCCCGGATCATCAAGACGCAGCTTCAGGCCGCCCATGGTTTGAAACTGGAATGCCGTTGAATAATCCTTTTGTTCGACGATCTGCACGTGGCTCATCAGGCGCGCGCCAAAGCCAAACTCTGCGCTGATCCTGCTTGCAAGTGACCAGCGGCAACCGCCCAGAGCGCCGATGGTGGTCAGCTCGCCCGGCGCCGTGCCATGATTTTCGGCCCACCAGTATTCGATGTCGGCTTCGCCAAAGGTCGTGCACGATGCGAAGTTCCAGGTCCCCAGCGTGCGGCCGACGCGCGCGCCTACGATGTCGATACCTGCATCACCGATGCCGCCTGATACGGTGAAGTCGTTTTGCGGCACGTTGCTTTGCGCGTGCGCTGTCAAGGGCACGGCAAGGGTTGCGGCAAGCGGCAGGCTGGCCAGTGCGCGCGACACAAGGCCCCGCCATGCCCTGGGGTGGAATGCGGATGCGAAATCCCGGCCGGCGATGTCTTTGCCGCTGGCGCCATGAAGCGATGCGGCGTTGATGCCGTTGAACTCTCTAAGTGACACAGGTACTCCCCTTGAGATCGACTGAAATGTCGGGGCGCCATGCAATGGCACTCCCTTCCCCCTAGCACGCCGCGTGAACTTTACTTTTGGCTGCGGCGAATCTGTTGTATGCCCCGCCCTACCCGTTTTTGCCCATGCTGTTCTCGATGTCCCCCTGGCGCCAGAAAACGTCAATGGGTAACCCCATCCCGGGAGGACTCGGCACATGCTAGAAGCTATCCGGCGCGAGAGATTATGTACCAGCTTGGGCGATATTCAATGGAATAGGTCGCTTTCTGAGCCTGATCGCGCCAATCTCCCGCGACTGGCATGACTCTACCCGTTGGCGAGCGGACGTGCAGCGCTGGCTGGCCGCAGCACGCAGACCTGGGCGAGCTTGCGCGGATTGCGCGCAGCCGGCGAAAACGCCAGCCGCGCGGCCAGTGCGGCACGCGCGAGAATCGCGTTGCGGGTTGCCCGCTCGAGGTCCTTGCGCTCGCGCTCGAAGCCATCGAGTTCCCATTGCGCGTGCCAAAGCTGCATGCGCAGCCACCACGCATGTGCTTTTTCGAACGGCGTCGGGGCTTCTTCAGGAACCTTATGAGTGGCCATCATGCTCATCCTTGAACATTTGACTGCGCGGGCGCAGCCACGCAGGGTCTGCCCGGCGCAAGTTGCGTGCCGCGCATCTTGGCGGGCTTGGTATGCGCCATGCTTCTTTCCTGGCGGAATCGGGATTGCGCGTTGCAATCGCCGCACCCGAAGATCAACCGCATCAGGGAGAAAGCCATGGACAACGGTGATGTCGTCAAGGTACTGAACGCACTGATCGATACCTGCAAGGACGGAGAGCTCGGCTTTCGCGCGGCCGCACAACAGGTCAGCTCGCAGGAATTGAAGGCGCTGTTCCTAAGCATTGCCAACCGCTGTACCTCGGGCCATGGCGAGCTGCAGGCCCTGGTCCAGCATGTCGGCGGCAAAGCCGACGACCATGGCACCGCGTCCGAGGCGATCCATCGCGGCTGGGCCGGACTGAAGTCGATGATCGGCCACGTCGACGACCATGCCATCCTTAGCGAGTGCGAGCGCGGCGAGGACGTCGCCAAGAAACGCTATCGCGAAGCGCTGGCAGCCAATTTGCCGCCAAACGTGCGCGTCATCGTCGAGCGCCAGAACCAGGACGTCATCGCCAATCACGACCGCATCAGGGACCTGCGCGACGCGGTCTCGCACTAGCTGTCGATGAGACCCTTCAGTCTTGCGACATCGGTTGGGCACTGACCGTGACGGCAGCGATGATCGAGCTCAGTTCAGCGGGATCGACTGGCTTGGCAAGGTGCACCTGAAAGCCGCTCGCCAAGGCCTTGCTTTCATCTTCGTACTGGGAAAACGCGGTCAATGCGATCGCGGGTAACGCCGGCAGCTCTGCCGCGCGCTCGATCGCGCGGATCTGCTGGATTGTCAGGTAGCCGTCCTGATCGGGCATGGCGATATCGCAGATCAGGACATCCGGCCGTGAATCGCCGCTCGATTCGAGAAATTCAACCACCGCGCGTCCGGACGAAAAGGTCATGACGCTCGCGCCCGCCTGGCCAAGCAGCTGCGCAAGCGAATCGCGGGCTTCCTTGAGATCGTCGACCAGGGCAACGCGCCGGCCCTGCAGCGATTCCAGCGATTTTTGTCCCTGGCGCTTCACGGTTTGACCGTGCCCGCGCGAACTCAAGTCAGGGTCAAGCGGCAGATGGATGGTGAAACATGCGCCCTTGTTTTCGCCGGCGCTTTCCACCGCCACGCGGCCCCCATGCATTTCAGTGAGCCGCCGAACGAGGGTCAGTCCAAGGCCGATGCCACCGGCTCTGCGCGTGATCGACTCGTCGGCCTGGCGAAACGGGTCGAACAGAAAGGGCAGGAATTCCACTTGGATGCCACGCCCGCGATCGCGCACGCCAATGCGTGCCTCGCCGCCAACGACCTCAAGGCTGACGTCGACCTTGCTGCCTTCTGTCGAGAATTTGATGGCATTGGAGAGCAGATTCCAGATGACTTGCTCAAGCCGCTTGCCGTCGGCTTCGATCAGCACCGTGTCCTTGGGGACGTGCATTGCAAGGGTGATATGCTTTTCCTCGGCCGTGGCGGCGACACTTGTGATCGCCGCCTCGATGCAGGCGCCAAGCTCGACCGCAGTCTTGCTCAGTTTCAGTTTGCTGCTCATGATCAGCGTCGCGTCGAGCAGGTCATCGATCAGGCGCACCTGCTGCTGGACACCGATCTTGATGCCGGTCAATGCGCGCAGCACCATGGGTTGCTCCATCGGCACGTAGGCCTCGAGCACGTGCGTCCAGCTCTGGATGCCGTTTAGCGGCGATCTCAGTTCGTGCGACACGATGGCGAGAAACTCGTCCCTGGCGCGAGCCGCCGCTTCAGCCTGAATGCGCGAGGCCTGTTCGCGAA
Organism: Gammaproteobacteria bacterium; assembly: GCA_903970185.1. Classification (GTDB taxonomy): domain Bacteria; phylum Pseudomonadota; class Gammaproteobacteria; order Burkholderiales; family Burkholderiaceae_D; genus CAJCIC01. The sequence continues at coordinate 35,849 of CAJCIC010000051.1, read as the reverse complement.
TCAGGAGCGCATCGCGCTCGAGCTGGGCTTCGGTGCGTTGCGTCACGTCGTAGGTGACAACGAGCACCGAGCTGACCTGTTTTTCACTGTCGAGTTCGGGAATTGCGCGTGCCGTGAAATGGCGGATGCGCGAGCCCGAGGGGATGCTGAAGTCGAAGGTACGCTGCTCGCGCGAGGCAATCACCTGGGCAATTGCAACCTCGTAGGCCATCGCTGCCGATTCAGGAAAATTCAGTTCGCGATGGGTGCGGCCGATGAAATCGGCAGGCTTGATATTGAAGGCCGCCTCGGAGGCCCGATTGGCGTAGAGGTGGCGGCCATGGCAATCGTAGCGCGTGACGATGTCAGGCGAATTTTCGACGATCGACCTGAACTCGCCCTCATCCCCGAGCGCGAGACTGTCATTGGTGCTCATTGGAATTCCAACAGCAAAAGCGCCATGATGCGCGTTACTGGCCGGGCCCGCACGCGTTGCGAAAGCAAAGTTCCCAACTAGGCGCTCACGCCCTGTGGCTTGGGATACGACGCAACGCGATCGCTCAGGATCGGCGCCTTGAGGGCATCGAAGTCGACCCAATGGCCGGCCTGCCAGCGTCCCGCGGCCTTCTCGACATCGAGCCCGCCGGCGTCGCGAAGCGCCTTGGATGCCGCTGATTCGGTAAATTCGTCGACGTGCACGGCAAGCAAGACGCCGGCGTGCCGCACCGCCTGGCGTTGGCCCGGCGCGTGCAGCCCGCGCACTTTGCGCGAGTTCGCCATGGCGCCAAAGAGTGACCCGGCATAGGCGCCAACGCCCGCCCCGAGCGTGATCAGCAACCAGGCAAAGTGGAAGGCCACAGCGATGAGTGCGCCTAAGATAGCGCCCACCGCCCCCAGAAGGGCAGCCCAGATTCCCGCGCCTTTTGCAGATTGTGCAACACCCGGATCGCAGTCGATATCGCCGCCAAGCGGGTGGCGGTCGTGCATCCCGGGAGGATTGACGAAGAACATCGTCACATCCTCCTCGGAAAACTGCATCCTGAAGAGGCCCTGGGCAGCGGCCTGGGCCGCCTCGAACGTGTCAAATCGAGCCGCAACGATCAAGGACATTGTGCATCTCCGATGGGATTCGAGGAAAGCGCAGCAGAAAGCGTACCGCGAACACATTTGAGGGACGCTTTGGCCGCAACCGCAAGAAGCAGCGCGAGAGAAGCGTCGATAGCGCTGTTCAGGTCACGATGGGCGGCTGCGGTAGATCCGCTGGCGGCACGGGCGTATGCGGAGGCTCGCGCCTTGGCACGGGCTGGCCAGGGTCAAGCGGGGGACTGGGATCGCCCACGGGCGGCGGGGCGCCGGGGTTTCCCAAGCCAGGCACGAGCGGGTCGGCAATCGGCGGGATGGGCGGATTGGCTTGCGCTACGAGCGGCTGCAAAAAAACCTGCGACTTTTCCATGGCGAATCACGTCGCAAGCCGCATTCCCAGCCCAGACGGCTACGACCGCTCGGTTTCCATCGCCTCGCGCGTGCCGTTGGCCGAGTATTCCTCGAGCCGGTTGTACAGCGTTTTCAGGCTGATGCCAAGAATATCGGCGGCATGTTTTTTCACGCCGCTACACTGCTCAAGCGTCGCAAAAATCAATTGGCGGTCGGCGTCGGCAAGCGACGTCCCCACCGGAATGCTGATGGCGGCGCCCTGGGCCGGCTTGGTTGGCGAGATCTGCAGCGGCACGGCCGAGGTACTGATCGGCCCATCATCAGCCATGATGAAGGCACGCTGCACGTAATTTTTCAGTTCGCGCACGTTTCCGGGCCAGTGATGCGCGCTCAGGTTGGCCAGCACCTCCGGCGGGAACGTCTTGGTGGTCTTGGCTGACGCATTGAGCTGGTCAAGCAGGCTCAACGCGATCAACTCGACGTCCTTGCCGCGGTTGCGAAGCGGCGGCAGTTCGAGCGGGAAGACATTCAGGCGGTGGTAAAGGTCGGCGCGCAGCTTGCCGTCAGCCACCGCACCTTCGGGATCGCGATTGGTCGCAGCGATGATACGGACATCGGCTTCGATTTCGCGATTGGTGCCAACGCGCATGAAAAGCCCGGTTTCAAGAACGCGCAGGAGCTTGACCTGCAGTTCGATCGGCATCTCGGTGATTTCATCGAGAAAAAGCGTGCCGCCGCTGGCGCGCTCGAAATAGCCTTTGTGCTGCCGGTCCGCGCCGGTAAAGCTGCCGCGCTCGTGGCCGAACATTTCGCTTTCAATCAGGTTAGGCGAGATGGCTCCGCAATTGACCGGCAAGAAGGGCTGCTTGCGGCGCAGGCTGAGCTCATGGACCGTCTGCGCCGCGAGTTCCTTGCCGGTGCCGCTCTCGCCGATCAAAAGCACCGTCGCTTCGGTTGGCGCAACCTTGCTGATCTGGTCATAGAGATCCTGCATCGCAGGCGAATTGCCGAGCATCTGGCCAAAACGTCCGAAGCGGCGCAATTCACCGCGCAAGGAACCGATTTCTGCCTTGAGGTCGGTCGAGCGCGGCACGCGGTCGAGGATCGCCTTCAGACGCTGCACATTGATCGGCTTGACAAGATAGTCGGCAGCACCAAGTCGAAGTGCGTCGACCGCGCTTTCGACACTCGCATGCCCGGTGATCAGGATCACCTCCACGGCCAGCTTGGCATCCAGATCGTCAAAGAGATCCATGCCACTGCCATCGGGGAGCCTCAGATCGGTCAAGACCACGTCAGGCGCCTGGCGCACGATCTGGATGCGCGCTTCGCGCAGGTCTGCCGCCGTTGCCACCGTGAACCCTTCGGCCTTGGTGATTTCAGATAACGCGGCGCGCGTATTCGGTTCGTCGTCGACGATCAGGACGTGTGGCATCGATGCACTAGGAGAAAAACGGGGTCAGGAAAATTGCTGTTCAAAAAGCGCGTCCTTTGGGTTTGAAGCCAGCCGATTATCGCCGATCGCGCAGCGCAGCGGAAACTCTCGGGGAGGCCGGCTTTGCGAGGCCCAAGGCGCACGCGAATTTCAGCTCAGGCGCGAGGGAAACGAAAGGCCTGGCGCGTGTCGATGTCACTCGCATGCTCGGGCACCTCGGCCTGCTCTGAGCGACCCTGAAGGCCGTTTTCGAGCGCGACCTCAGGCACATTGCCGCCCTCGCCTTCCCAGCGGTTCTCGGCATGGCGTACGGTCAGGCGACGGCGCTCGCGCATCTGATCGCGCAGTGTCATGTAGGCCATCGCGGCAAGCGTCGCCAGCGTGGCCACGACCAGGTTGGTTTTGACGTGACTCATTCGAATTCTCCTTGTAGGGCACTTCCGTGATTGCGCGCGGCCGCGCGGCGCCTGGCAACGACAGCCCGCGCGATACTGCGCGCGAGCCTGACGACACCCCAGGAACGCAGCGCGAACCTGACGATCCTGCTGCGACGAAACACCAGGCCGACAATCGGCACGGCATAAGGCGCAAGGCGCGCTGCATAGGCCGGCACGCGGCGCAAGCGGAGAAGCAACTGCTCGATGCGCGCAAGGCGCGGCTCGAGTGACCAAACCGCGACCTTGGTTGTGACCCGCTCCGACGCAATCGCCTGCCTTAGGCGCGCAATGCGAATCTGAACCGGCAAGCGCTCGCGTCGGCCCGGCGTCACAAGGCGTTCGAGGCCCGGGCTCATGCACGCGACCCGTTGGCGTAGGCGGTGGGAGCCGCGTCAGCGGCGCCTGGCGGCTCACGATCAAGCTCTGCGTGGTCCTCGACGAGTTCGGCAAGGCTGGCATGAAAAAGCGTCGAGGGTCGCGAGATCTTGAGGACGGCAACGCCCATGGAAATCAGCGTGATGAGCCCGGCAGATAGCGCCATCCAGATGACGCAGGACAGCCGTGAGGGCGTATCCCAGAAATGAATCACGACGGCCAGCGCGAAGAGCATCAGGGTCACGCTTAGGAACAGATAGGCAAAAAGCGTCGACAACAGCGCCACGAATACGCGCTGCTTTTCTTCTTCGAGTTCAAGGCCGAGCAGTTGCAGGCGCATGCGCGCGTGCGCAAGCAGGCTCCTCGAAAGCTTGAGCAGCGCGTCGATCATGCCCGGCTCATGGCCGGCGGGCAGCGTCGCCACGTCTAGTTCGGCCGGCGGGCGCCAGCGAAAAGACCGACCAGAACGCCTGCGGCGACAGCAATGCCAACCGCCTGCCAGGGATTGGAGCGGACGTAGACATCCGTGGTCTCGCTCGCATCCTTGTAGGCCTTGCGCGCAGTGTCCTCGACATCACTTAGCGTGTCGCGCGCCGAATCAAGGTAGGCACGAAAATTCCGGCGCGCGCGCTCGGTGCCATCGCCCGTCGCATTGGCAGTGCTGCGCAGGAGATCCTCCGCGCCGGCGATCAGGCTGCGAAAGCTCGACACCACCTCGTCCTTGGACGCCGCAACGTCATTTCTTGATCTGCCCATAGTTTTGCTCCCAAAAAAGAAAGCGCGACGCGCGCTGGCCGTCGGGTTCGCAGTTTTTATGCCCACCCGAAATGGCCCGGGCGCGGCGACGCGGGCTTTTGAGCTGGCCGTTTAAAGTAAAAAATACCGGTAGCAAAGGCCTTTCGCGCCGGTTTTAGTCGACCGGGGAGGTATCATTTTCACTTTTGCGACGCAGGTTGTACTATATTTTGGTCCCCATGCGAGCAAATCCGCGCCCAATAAACTGATGAGCCGAGCACCAAAGCCCGACCCGATCGAGTCTGAAGTCGCCGAGAAGCCGGCAGCGACCGAGCCGTTCGGCCTCCTTTATGGCCGCTCCGAGGCGATGACGCAGCTTTGCAATCAACTCGCCAAGGTGGCGCAGACCTTCGCCTCGGTGCTCATCATTGGCGAGAGCGGCACCGGCAAGGAGCTGGTTGCCAAGACCATCCACGATCGCAGCCAGCGTGCAAAACAGCCGTTCATCCCGGTCAATTGCGGCGCGATTCCGGCCAACCTGATCGAAGCCGAGCTTTTCGGCCACGAAAAGGGCAGTTTCACCGGCGCCGTGTCACAACACGTTGGATATTTCGAACACGCCAGCGGCGGCACCATTTTCCTCGACGAAATTACGGAGATGGCCCCGGAAATGCAGGTCAAGCTGCTGCGCGTGCTTGAGACCGGCTGCTTTCATCGCGTGGGCGGCATCGAGCAGATTTCGGTCGACGTGCGCGTCATCGCAGCGACCAATCGCGATCCGCGCACCGCCGTCGAAGAGGGGGCGTTTCGCGAGGACCTGCTTTATCGACTCGCGGTTTTTCCGGTACGCGCGCCCCCCTTGCGCGAACGCCAAGGCGACATCGAATTGCTGGCCCAGCACTTCCTTGACCACTTCAATGCGGCCGAGAAGGCCAACAAGGTGTTCTCCAAGCGCTCGATCGAGACGCTCAAGGCCTATGCCTGGCCAGGCAATGTGCGCGAGCTCAAAAATACCGTGCATCGCGCCTTTATCCTCGCCGACAAAGTCGTCGAAGTTCCCAATCCAAGCATCGCCTCGCGGGTCAAGAAACCGCTCTTGCGCGATGGCACGCTTAACGTGTGGATCGGCACTCCGCTTGCCGACGCGCAACGCGAAATCATCCTCGCGACCTTGAATCACTTCGAGGGTGACAAGCGCAAGACCGCGACGACGCTTGGAGTCAGCCTCAAGACGCTGTACAACCGGCTTGATGCCTACCAGAACAATTTACCCCTTAACGATCCTCTTTAGCGCCATCCTGGGGGCAGCGGCTTTAGGACTGCGTGTGCGTGTTGCGGGGGATCATTTTTCCCTCTTCGCAGGCGTCTTGTCGTGGGCGCTCAAGGGTGCCCCGTTGGCATAGGACTGTCCGACCGAGTAGCCGGTCGCAAAGGTCGTCGCATCGCTGCCCTCGTTGCGCACGGTCAGCTGGTTTTCAATGCGTATGACGCCGCTGACGCAAGAGATCGCATCAAGCGTCGCCTGGACCATGGCGCGTTCGGGCAACGTGCCGTTGAGTGTGACGACGCCATCGCTCACCGCCACTGAAACATCGCTCATATCGAGCCGTTGGCGCGTGCACAACGCCTCTGAAATTCGCGCATGCAGGTCACGGTCGTCTTCGCCCATCGGCTTTCCTGCGACAGCGTCAGGCGCCTGCACGTCACCGCCAGAGCGCTCTGGCGATGGCGCAGCGCGCGATTGCTGCGGCGGGGTATGCGCTGCCGCATCTGCCGTTCTCGCGGTTCCATCCTTGTGGTTGTCAATCAGGTAGCGGCTGCCCGAACTGTTGCCGTAACTGCTAAGGCCGCCGCGACCGCTGTCACCCTTTGAGCCACCGTAGGTAGCCTCGCCAAATGCGCCGGTTTGCCCGGCAGAACTTTCCCTGCGGTCGGCGAGCTCGTGCTCACCTGGCTGAAATGGCGCCGTGCTCGAAAGCCCGCCGTAGCCTGACTGCCCGGCATAGACGCTATCGCGATCTGACCGCGGCGCGCCCTGCTCGCGACGATCGAATCCCTGCTCATCGGGAGGTACGCCCTCGTCTGGCGCATGCGCATTTGCATCCGCATTTGCATCCGCATTTGCATCTTCAGCGTCAGGTGACTTGATCGCCATGTCGTGCCTCCGTGCCTCCAGATGACCCACGCATACAGGCAGCCCCTCTGCCCTTGTCGTTGACCGCACGGCAAGCCGCATGCCGCGCGCCTGAAAAATACTTGCCGGCGTGGTCCGGCAATTGCGCAAGGCCTGTGTAAACGCGTAAATGTTACTGCTCGAAATACTCGACCCAGCATCACAAAAACGCTGTAAAGCATTGACGCACTTTGTTTTTATCAAACTGGCATACACGTTGCGTTTAAGGCCTCGTTCGGCAAACTGCAACAGGAGAAACGCAATTGGTCCAAGTCGGTTTCGATCTACGCGCAAAGCAAACCACCACACTCACGCCCCGCCTGCAACAGTCGGTGAAGCTGCTTCAAATGTCGGCAATCGAGTTCAACCAGGAATTGCAGCACGCGATCGCGAACAACCCTTTTCTTGAAGAAGATGAAGATGCGGCAGAAGGGCTCGACCCGGAAACCGGGGTTGACGCTCCGGATGTCCTGCTTGAACACCTGGACGGACTGTCTGGCGGCGACGAAGGTGCCATCGAAGTTTCGATGCCATCCGATGGCGCGAGCGAGCTTCCCGAAGCCAGCGCAGAAGCTGGCGCGATGGAAGAAAGCTATGACAGTTACGACGAGACCTGGGCCGAATCGCGCGCCGATTCCGGCGACTATCGCGCAACGGCCAACGACGGTGAGAGGAGCGAACTTGACGAATGGATTCGCGACACGCCGGCATTGCGCGACCACTTGCGTCAGCAGATGTCCAATTGCCGCCTCGACGCGCGCTCGCGCGCGCTTGCCGACCTTGTCATCGAGGCCCTCGAAGACGACGGCTACTTGCGCGAGGATCTGGACGAGCTGGTCAGCGGATTTTCGCTCGAGCCAGAAATCACGCACGAGGAACTCGAAAACGCCATCAAGCTCGTGCAAGGCATCGACCACCCCGGCCTTGCAGCGCGCAGCCTGAGCGAATGCCTGTCGCTGCAACTCGAGGCCCTCGATGAGGATACCGAGGGTCGCGAGGTCGCGCTGCATCTGGTCGACGGCCTGATGGAAAAGCTCGCCCGCCGCGAGTACGCCGAGCTGCAGCGCGTGATCGGCTGCAACGAGCACGCCATTCGCGTTGCCCATCAGCTGATTCGCACGCTCGACCCCAAGCCTGGCTTGCGCTACGGTCAGACCGATGCACAGTACGTCGTAGCCGACGTCATCGTAAGGAAGATCAAGGGCCGCTGGACGGTCCAGACCAATCCCGCCGTGATGCCAAAGGCGCGCCTGCACCGTACCTACGCCGACATGTTCCGGCGCGCTCGCTGCAGCGATCGCGCCCCGATGGCACAGGAATTACAGGAGGCGCGCTGGCTGATTCGCAACGTCGAGCAGCGCTTTAGCACGATTCAGCGTGTCGCCGAAGCCATCGTCGCGCGCCAGAAGACCTTCTTCGACTATGGCGAGGTGGCGCTCAAGCCGCTCGTGCTGCGTGAAGTGGCAGAAGAGTTGGGGCTGCACGAGTCGACCGTCTCGCGCGCCACCGGCAACAAGTACATGGCGACGCCTCGCGGCATCTTCGAATTCAAGCACTTTTTCTCGCGCGAACTCGCCACCGATACCGGCGGTGCGTGCTCGGCCGCAGCGGTCAGGGCACTGCTCAAGGAAATGATCTCGACGGAGAACCGGCGCTCGCCTTTGTCCGATGTATCATTGACCAAGATGCTTGCTGATCAGGGTGTCATCGTCGCGCGCCGCACGGTTGCCAAGTACCGCGGGTTGATGAAAGTGCCGCCTGCGGAGCTCAGGCGCCAGATCTAGCGCGACGGGAAAGCACACGACCTGGTGCGGCAAGTCGTCCAGAACACCGCACTGTATGGAGTCTTATGCACCTAGTCGATGTGACCATGTTCTGGTCGGGGGAAAGCGGTGGCGTGCAGCGCTATCTGCGCGCCAAGAATGCCCACCTCGCCCATCACCCGTCGATCCGGCACACGATCGTCGTGCCGGGCAGGCTCACCGCCGACCCGCCTCAAGTTCCTGGAATCCCCCTGCCGTTCTCGGCGGGCTACCGGCTGCCGCGCAACCGCGCGGCAGTGCAGCGCGTCTTGCGCACATTAAGGCCTGACGTCATCGAGGCAGGTGATCCCTACCAGTTCGCCTGGGCCGCCTTGCGCACCGGCGACGAACTCGGCGTGCCGGTGACGGCGTTTTACCACTCCGATCTTCCCGAGCTCGCCGCACGCGCGTTTGGCGAGTATGGACGTCGCGCCGCCTCGAGCTACGTCAAACGCCTGTACCGTCGCTTCAACCTGGTGTTTGCTCCAAGCCGGCACGTCGCCCAAGGCCTCGCCGACCTCGGCATCGATCGCATCGCCTTGCAGCCCCTTGGCGTCGACACGCAACTGTTCCATCCGGCAAAGCGTGACAGCGCGTGGCGCGCGGCACACGGCATTGCGGCAGACGCGACGATGCTGCTCTACGTTGGCCGCTATGCCGCGGAAAAGAATCTTGCCGTACTTACCGAAGCCGTCTCGCGTCTGGGTCATCCGTATGTCCTGGTCACGGTGGGAAGCGGCCCGCATGTGCCCATCGGCCCGCGCGTCATCGCGCTGCCCTACGAGGCCGACATGACATCGCTCGCACAAGCCTATGCCAGCGCCGATGCCTTTGTGCATGCCGGTGACCAGGAAACGTTCGGCCTGGCCGTGCTCGAGGCGCTGGCCTCGGGCGTGCCGGTGATTGGCTGCAGTCGCGGCGGCGTGGCAGAACTCGTCGATGAGGAAGTCGGCGCAACGGTGGCGCGCTGCGCCGCAGCCGAGTTCGTAAGCGCAATCGAGGCGGTGTGCCGGCGCGATCGTGCCGTTCTGTCTGCGGCCGCGCGCGAGCGGGCCATGGGTTACGACTGGCAAAGCGTGTTGCAGTCGCTTGACGCCCGTTATCTCGCACTTGGCGAGCATCGCCTCGTGACTGCCTATGCCAGCCAGCGCGCCGCGTGATCAGGGCGCCTTTTGCGTCGTCATGCACGATGTCTCGCCAGCAACCTGGCAAGCGTCGCAGTTCCTGCTCGATGCGCTCGCCGAGGTCGGGCCATTTCGAACCACCTGGCTGGTCGTGCCGCAATACCATACCGGCATCCACGCCCGCAACGACCGCAATTTTTGCGCGCTGCTCAGCGGCCGCGTGGCCTGCGGCGACGAACTGGTCTTGCACGGGCTGACGCATCGCGACGACGCGCCCGTGTCATCGCCCTTGCAGTTTGGCAAGCGCCGTTTCTATACTTCGGGTGAGGGCGAATTTGCGGCCCTGGGTGAAGCCGAGGCCCTTCGTCGGCTGCAAAGCGGCATCGACTGGTTTGCCGCCGAGAACTGGCCGCTGAAGGGTTTTGTCGCCCCGGCCTGGCTGATGAGTGCGGGGACCTGGAAGGCGCTGTCCCGGACGAGCCTGAGCTATACCACCACGCTTGGCGGACTGCATCTTCTGAACCAGCGCGAGGCGGTGGCTTCGCAAAGCTTGGTATTTAGCTCCAGAAGCGCCTGGCGCCGTGGCGTGTCGCACCTCTTCGCGGATGCGCTGGCCAGAAGGCTCGAACGAGCGCCTGTGGTCCGCCTTGGGCTGCATCCTGCAGACGCCGCCTATCCGCAAATTGTCCGCCACTGGCAACGCCTGTTCGAACATTTCAGCGCCCGCCGCCGCTCGCTCACCAAGGCCGCATACGTCGAGGAGCATCTGGCGCGCGCGCGCGTTCAGCAACCGGCGCGTCCTGTCGCAGCCTAGCTTTGGCGCTGGCGCCTGCGCTCAGGCCACAAGCGCACGTTTAGGGTCGGGCTCGCGCCTGGCAACGCGGCACAGCGCGTTTTCGAATTGCGCAAGGATCTGGCTCCAGTCAAGACGCGCGGCGGTCTGGCGCGCAGCAACGCCCAGGCGCCGGCGCAGCAGCTGGTTCTCGCCTAGCCGTGCTGCTGCCTCGCAAAACGCAACTTCGTCACCGGGCGCCACGACCAGACCGTTGACGCCGTTGCGAATGTGCATGGCGGCAGCCGCGCTGCGATAGGCGATCACGGCAAGGCCTGAGGCGAGGGCCTCGAGGGTGACATTTCCAAAGGTCTCCGACAGGCTTGGGAAGAGGAAAATATCGGCAGATGCGAAATGCCTGGCGAGGTCGTCGCCGCGACGCGTACCGGCGAAGATTGCATCGGCGTGCCGGGTTTTGAGTTCGGCCCCAAGGGGTCCATCGCCGACCAGAACGAGGCGGGCGCGAGGCGCCTTGTCCTTGATCGCGTCAAAGGCCTTGAACACCAGCGCGAGATTCTTCTCGCGCGCGAGGCGACCGACATAGAGTGCAACCGGACCCGCTGCGTCCCATTTCTCGCGCAGTGCAGCGCTCCTGTGCGCGGGTGACAGGGCTTCGCAATCAACGCCACGCGAGCTGACTTCGACATGGCGAAAGCCCTCCCGGACGAGTTGCTGCTGCATCTCTTCAGTGGGCACGAAGGTCAGCTCGCAGCGATTGTGGAAGTCGCGCAGATAGGCCTTGACCACCCGCGTTAACAGCGCCGGCGCATAGTAGCGGGTATAGACGTCAAAACGCGTGCGGAAGTCCGACGTGACCGGAATGCCAAGCGAGACTGCGGTCTTCACGGCGACGTATCCAAGCAGTCCCTCGGTCGCAACATGGACGAGGTCAGGCCTTAGCGCGCGCCAGGCCCGCATCAGGCGCCATGGGGCAGGCACGCCAAAGCGCGCGTCCTGGTACATCGGAATGGGTACGCCCAAAACGCCGATCGCCGGAGGCTCCTGCGAGGCTTCCGCGTGTTTGCCCTGTCGCGGGCGAACCAAATCGACCTGGTGACCGCGCCCGCGCAGGAACGCGACCGTGCGCGATGCGGTCATGGCCACCCCGTTGACCTCGGGCGGCCAGGTCTCGCTGACGTAGGCAATGCGCATCGACTTATTTGATCTGCTGCAGTTAGCCGTTTCCCGCAGGTGCAAGATTTACTGCACCGAGCCCGAATCTACCATGGCGAAAGCACGCGCAACGCCTGCCGCTTAACCTCGCAGATCGAGAGCATGGCAGCCGCACGCGTCAAAATCATGACGTCTGGCTCACGGGTCTTTCCTGTGGCCCTCAGGTCCGGGCTTTTCAAGGCCGGGCTGGCTGTAGAGATCGGTATCCTGCTGCCCGCTTTCGATGTCGTCGTGCGCCTGTTGCATGATGTCGCGCAAACCCTCGCGCGTGGGGGCAGGCGCAGGCTCGTGTGTCGCATCGCGTTCGTTGGGCAGGGGCGCGTTGGTCGCGGCCGGATCGGAACCGCCCTCTTTTTGGCTCTCGTCGGTGGCAGAAACGCGCGCCATGGCCGGCCTCACACCACGACGCAGGGGGCATGCGCACTGCCCGGGCGCACGGCGCGGCAGTTCGAAGGCAGCACACCCGTTATCCACTCGTGCCCGACATGGCTCATGGCCGTCGATTGTGGCTTTGCAGCGCGCTTGCGGGCAACGGCGGGCGCAATGTGCATCGACAGCACCGCGGGATAGGCCCTTGGCGCATCTTCCGGTGTAAACAGCGGCGCGGCGTGTGAGCTCGCGACGGCGAAATACAGCGCAAGGGCCAAAAGCGGGGGAAGCGGATTTTTCATGGTGCTCTCCCAAACATCGCGAATTCGGCATGTCCGAGACGGGCATCCCAGCCGCAATGACGACTTGAGGCGCAATCTCCGTTCCACGCGCCGAAAACGCCAGGGTGATGGCACGCGCTGTGCTGAAAGAAAACCGCGAAACCGCGAGGACATCCTGCCCGCGGCACCGCCACTGCCCCAGATACGCGCCGATCGTCGCCATGACCCGCCCGCTTTCGATGAAAGAGCCAAGCGAATACCTTGACCTGGCCTGCTGCTCGGGTATAACCGAAGGTAATCGCTGCGTCATTGATCCAGATCAAGATCACGATCCGAACCGAACTTCAGCGCAAGGGACAGGGCCAAACGTGGCAGGCGTGGCCAGCACAGCGGCCGGCGCAGCGGCCGCTGCGCCTTGCAAGAGGGGCAAGGCCGCAAGCCACACCCGCGCGAGGCTCGCCCCCGAAACCCATCGCGGCGCATACTGAGGCGATGCCACCTGAGTTCTTCTCTGCGAGCAAAACGCCCTAGCTTTCGCGGCGACGCGATTACCCATGCAAATTTTCCACTGCAACCACTGCCAGCACCTGGTTTTTTTCGAGAGTGTTAAGTGCCTCTTTTGCCAGCGCTCGCTGGCTTATCTGCCTGACGCCGACACGATGATCGCGCTTGATCCTGACCTGCAGGGGGAAGCCCCCGGCGGCGCGCGCCTGTGCCGAAATTATGTCGAGCACAGCATCTGCAACTGGGCCATCGCCGCCGATGACCCCCACGACCTGTGCGTCTCATGCCGCACAACCCATGTCATTCCTGCGCTTGACGACGCGCTCAACGTCCAGCGCTGGTTTCGCGCCGAGGCGGCAAAGCGGCGCCTGATCGTCAACCTGCTTGGCCTTGGCATGCCGCTTGACGAGTCGGCACCGGGCAGAGGCGACGGCCTGCGTTTCGAATTCAAGGCACCCGATGGTCAGGAGATGATCATGACCGGCCATCTTGGCGGCACAATCACGCTAAATGTCGACGAAACCGACGATGTCGAGCGCGAGCGGCGTCGCACCGCGTTCCAGGAACCCTATCGCACCGTGCTTGGGCACCTAAGACACGAGTCGGGGCACTATTTCTGGGATCGCCTGATCCGCGATAGCGACCACCTTGAGGATTTCCGCACGCTTTTTGGCGATGATCGCGCGAACTATCAGGCCGCCCTTGAAAATTACTATGCGCTAGGCCCTGCAAACGATTGGCAAGACCGCTTCGTCTCGGCCTATGCAAGCGCCCATCCCTGGGAAGACTGGGCAGAAAGCTGGGCGCATTACCTGCACATCATGGACACCCTCGAGACGGCAGCGACATGTGGCCTGACTTTGCGGCCGCGCCGCAGTGACGAGCCGTCAGTGGCCTTGACCGACCTGAACAAGGGTGTCATGCGCGGATCCTTCGAGGCAGCCATTGCAAACTGGTACCCCGTGACCTACCTGCTCAACAGCCTGAACCGCGGTCTCGGTCTGCCCGATCCCTATCCCTTCGTACTATCGGATCAGGTCGTCGCCAAGCTGCGTTTTGTGCACGACACGGTGGTCGCTGCGCGCGCGTCGTTCGAGCAATCCGAACAGCATTCCTTGCCGCGCGCTGCCTGATCTTGCGATGTGACAAATTTCGCTATTTGTCGCCCATTCTTGGGGCATTCGGGAACACCTTGTGCTTAGGCAGATCCATTCGTTTTCCCCCGAACTTCTTTCATGCGATTCACTTTCGCCAAGCGCATCAAGAGTCATCCGTTTTTGCCTGTTGAGCGTAGATAGCGTGGGCTCCCGTGAACGAGTTGGGGGGTCCCTGTAATTATTTCTGCGATGAACGCGCGCCTCGGATACAGTATCGGTTGCGCCCGTCACGATCTTGACGCCGGAAGCGTCTATAAAGAGATCATGCGCCACGGAGCCCTATCTTGATTCCACGCGTCCTGTTTGTTGCCGCCGAGGCGATTCCCCTAGCCAAGACCGGGGGACTCGGTGATGTCGTGACCGCCCTTGCACGTGCCGTACACGATCGCGGGGTCGAAGCCACGGTGCTCATTCCAGGTTATCCGCAGGCGCTGGAAAAAGCGCAGGCATTGCGACCGGTCGCAACGCTAGACGATATCCCGGGCGGCCCGGTCCAGCTGCTGCATGGAACCATGCCCGATTGCGATGTACCCGTGGTTCTCGTTCGCAACGACCTCTTGTTCGCGCGCGAAGGCGGCCCCTATCAGGATCCGCACGGTCACGAATTCGGCGATAACGCGATCCGCTTTGGCGCACTTTGCCACGCGGCCTCGGTCCTGGCCCTGGGCGAGACGCGCCTGAATGCGCCTGACGTCCTGCATGCCCACGACTGGCACGCGGCGCTGTCACCGCTTCTGATGCAGCAGCGTGCCCTGCGCACCGGCAAGACGGCAGTGACCAGCGTCACGACCATCCACAACCTCGCCTTCCAGGGCAATTTCCCGCTGCACTTCGCAGGCGCGCTTGGCATCGAGCCGCGCTTCATGGACGGCGTCGAATTCTGGGGGCAACTCAGCTTTCTCAAGGCGGGTCTTGCCTACTCCAGCCGCATCACCACGGTAAGCCATTCGTACGAAGAAGAAATCCTCACGCCGCGCTTTGGCTGCGGCCTTGAGGGCCTGCTCGGAGCGCGCCGTGATGTCCTCTCCAGTGTCGCCAACGGCATCGATACGGACACGTGGAATCCGGCCACCGATCAGCTCATCCCGGCGCGCTATACGCCGTCGGATCTGAAGGGCAAGGTGGCCTCAAAACGCGGCCTGCAACAGCTTTTCGGGCTCACCGTCGACCCCTTCGCGCCGGTGATCGCGCAGGGCAGCCGCCTGACGGGCCAGAAGATGGCTGATGTCGCCATCGATGCGCTGGAGATGATCCTGGCTGAGCACCCGCGCGTGCAGTTTGTCGCCCTTGGCAGCGGCGACGCCGATCTCGAGAGGCGCTATCACGAGTTCGCAGCACGGCACCCCGGACGCGTGGGCGTGATCATTGGCTATGACGAGCGCACGGCACACGTGCTTCATGCCGGCGCGGATATCCTCCTGCACGGTAGCCGTTTCGAGCCCTTCGGGCTGACCCCGGTTTACTCGATGCGCTATGGCACCGTGCCGATTGCGTCGCGCGTCGGCGGCCTGATTGACACGATCACCGACCACGGTCCCAACAAGACGCCGGTTGCGGGCGCCACGGGCTTTCTTTTCGATGGCGACCGGCCCCAAGACATGGCCGACGCAATCTGGCGCGCGCTCCATGCTTTTGAGCAACCACGCACCTGGCGCAAGATGCAGCGCGACGGCATGCTTGGCGACCACGGCTGGCGCGCCTCGGCAGAACAGTACATCGATCTTTATCGCGAGATGACCGAGGGCTCCGGTCGTGGCCGCTTCAAGGTGGCAGCGCCGATCGATGTCGTCCTGCCAGCAACCGCTACGTCCAGCGAAAAAAAACGCGCTTAAGCGCAGCCAGACATGGGCCGCTTGACTGTATCGCCTCCTGAGGCGTGTCGAATCTATCGTTCGGCGCTCACCTCTTTCGGAAAAAAGTCCGGCTGGGGTGCGGCACTTGCGCGCATCAGCGCACTAGGCTTCACGCATATTCTCATTGGCGAGCCCTACCACCCAAGCGCAAGGCCCGCGCACCTGTTTCGGGTTGCAGCCGAGTTTGACGCGCTCGCGACGCTTCTGGATGACCCCGAGGCCAGGCAGTCGCTGACCGAATTCTGCCGGGCTGCAGCGCGCCAAGAGCTTGCCGTCGTGCTCGACATTGCGCTCGAGCGCGCCGAGCCGCGCGGCGCACTGATCGCGTCGCTTCTTCCCTGGCGCGTGCCGCGCGACGCGGCGCTTGACCCGCGCGCCGCCAACTTTGGCGAGCCCGGGGTCAAGCTGCCCTGGCACGACCCGATCGCCTCCGAAACCCTGCTGCGACGCTTTGGCGCACTTTTGACGCAAGCGATCGCAGCCGGTGTCGCAGGCTTTCGCGTGCTCGCAACGAACGACGTCAGTGGTGCTCAACTTGCCGCCTTGTGTGCCGCAGCCAGGCGCAGCCGCAGTGACGCGCCGATGTTTCTTGACGCAACCGGCACGAGCACTGCCGCCCTTGGGCGCTTTAAGGGCTGCCACATCTCGGGGGTGATCAATTCGTTTGCCTACTGGAACTATCACGACACCTGGTTTTATCTCGAGCATGAACGCCTTGCGCGCATTGCACCTGTCATCTTTGAAACGCACGCGAGCGCGCCTTCCCGCGAGACCATGACGGCCGAAGAGCGGCATGGCGCGCGATGCGATGCGCTGCGCAGACTCAGGCTCGCGAGCCTGCTTGGCGACGGGCTCTTGATGCATGGCGACGTACTGAAGCTTGACGACGACGGGGGCAGCCTGGCCGCCGCGCTAGCCGAGGACAGCCTGGTTTATCGCAACCATGCGCACGCGCGCCCGTTACGCTGGCTGCGCTTGCTGTCCTCGCCCGGGGCTGCCGTGGTGGTGATCGCAAGGCACGCTGCCGATGGCACGGATCTCCTCGTGGCCTTGAACACGGCGGCGCTGGCAAAAGCGGCGGCAGTGACGGACATCGTTGCCGCCATCAATGCGCCAAGCTCGCGTCTTGCGCTGCTCTCGCTCGCGGACCACGACAAGGTCGAGGCCACGCTTTCCCTGATTGAAGAAGTCAGGCTCGAGGGCTTCGAGGTGCGGCCGATGCGCTCGCTTCGCGCATCGCAGGTGCTTGCGCCAAAACACAGCCGCGCAAGCGCCAAGGAGCAACTGAAGGCGGCCATTGCACAGTCGCGCGTCGTCCTCGAAGGCGTATCGCCAAGCAGTGACGATGGACGCTTTGCGGCCGCAGCCGATCTCGGCACGCTGCTTCTCGTCGGTGTCGATGCCTACTGCGACGGCCACGACAGGATTGCCGTCGTGCTGCAATGGAAGCCGTGTGATGAAACGCAATGGCGGGAAGTGACCATGCAGGCCGGCGTCAACGACCGGCATACCGCCTTCTTCCCGCTTGAGCGCCTTGGCAAGCATGAATTTCGCATCATGGCGTGGGTCGACCGTTTTGCCAGCTGGCGCTCCGACACCGAGAAAAAGCGCGCAGCCGGTCGCGATCTGGCGCTTGAAACACTCGAGGGGCTGGCTCTGGTCTCGATCTGGGCCGAAGACGCCGAAAACCAGGACTTGAAGGAGTTGATAGACGCGCTGCTTGCTGCACCAGGCTCGACCGAGCAAGCCCGCGAGCTGCAACTCGAAATCCTCTTCAAGCCCGAGACCCTGGCCCTGATGCAGATGGCCGACCGGCGACCTTTTGCGGCGATAACCCCGGTCTATCCGGTCAACGCCGAGCGCCGCGCGGCGCGTTTTGCAAGCTGGTACGAGCTCTTCCCGCGCTCGATGAGTCCTACCCCCGGGCGCCACGGCACGCTGCTTGATGTCATCGAGCACCTGCCGCGCATTGCAGCGATGGGTTTTGACGTGCTCTATTTTCCGCCGATCCATCCGATTGGCACGACGCATCGCAAGGGCCGCAACAACCAGTTGCTGGCCGCGCCCGAGGACCCTGGCAGCCCTTATGCCATCGGCGCCGCCGACGGTGGCCACGATGCCTTGCATGCCGAACTCGGCACGCTCGCCGATTTTCGCGCGCTGATCGACGCGGCTGCATCCCACGGCCTTGAGATCGCGGTCGATTTTGCCATCCAGTGCTCACCTGATCACCCGTGGCTGAAAGAGCATCCGGCGTGGTTCCAGTTTCGCGCCGATGGTACGGTGCGCCATGCCGAGAATCCCCCGAAGACCTACGAAGACATCGTCAACGTCGATTTCTACACGGTGCGGGCGAGCGAGGCCGAGCCGGAACCGGCCGTCACATTGTGGCAAGCCTTGCGCGACGTGGTGCTCTTCTGGATCGGGCAAGGCATTCGTATCTTTCGCGTCGACAACCCGCACACCAAACCCCTGCCGTTTTGGCAGTGGATGATCGCCGATATCCGCGGCCGCCATCCGGATGTGCTGTTTCTCGCGGAAGCATTCACGCGGCCAAAGATGATGGCGCGGCTGGCCAAGGTCGGATTTGTCCAGTCATACACCTATTTCACATGGCGCAATTCGCGCTACGAACTGACCACCTACCTCAATGAATTGAACGCATCTCCCCTGCGCGAGGTCTACCGGCCACACTTTTTCGTCAATACGCCCGACATCAACCCGTATTTCCTGCAATCCAGCGGGCGGGCGGGCTTTCTGATCCGCGCTGCGCTTGCCTCGCTCCTGTCCGGGCTTTGGGG
The DNA here is from genome assembly GCA_903970185.1 of Gammaproteobacteria bacterium. Lineage (GTDB taxonomy): Bacteria > Pseudomonadota > Gammaproteobacteria > Burkholderiales > Burkholderiaceae_D > CAJCIC01. The sequence goes on along the minus strand of CAJCIC010000051.1, from coordinate 17,385 downwards.
CATGTATAGCGGGTTCGAGATTTGCGAGAGTCAAGCCATACCCGGCAAAGAGGAGTACCTCGATTCCGAAAAATACGAGTTGCGCAGGCGCGACTTCAACCAGGCAGGCAATATCGTGGCGGAAATCACCCGACTCAATTACATCCGGCGCACCAACCCGGCGCTTGCCTCTCACCTCGGCGTGAAGTTCTACACGCTTGCCAACGAGGCGGTCCTCTTCTTTAGCAAGGCGACGGCGACGCGGGACAATGTCGTCCTCGCCGCCGTGTGCCTTGATCCCCACCACGCGCAGGAATTCGACTACGAACTGCCGCTTTGGGAGTGGGGCCTGGCCGACGATGCCAGCCTCGCCATCGAGGATCTCGTTGACGATCACAAATTCACGCTCTACGGCAAACAGCAGCGCATGCGCCTTGAACCCTGGCACCGGCCCTATGCGATCTGGCGCGTCTCGCGCCAGGAAGACTAGGAGAGCACGATGCCTGCGCATCCGATGCCAGCGAGCGCACCACTGAATACCGATCCGCAGTGGTACAAGGACGCGGTCATCTACCAGATCCACGTCAAATCGTTCTTCGATGCCAACAACGACGGCATTGGCGATTTTGCCGGCCTGCTCGCCAAGCTTGACTATATCGTCGAGCTTGGCGTCGACACGCTCTGGTTGCTGCCCTTTTATCCATCGCCAAGACGCGACGACGGCTACGACATTGCCGACTACCGCGGCGTGCATCAGGACTACGGCACGCTCGCCGATTTCCGCCACCTTGTGGTTGCAGCGCATGCGCGCGGACTTCGCATCATCACCGAACTTGTGATCAATCACACGTCGGATCAGCACCCCTGGTTCCAGCGCGCAAGGCGCGCCAAGGCCGGCTCGGCGGCGCGCAACTATTACGTCTGGTCCGATGACAATTCCCGTTATCACGATACCCGCATCATCTTCATCGATTCCGAGAAATCGAACTGGACCTGGGACGACGAGGCCGGCGCCTACTACTGGCACCGCTTCTATTCGCACCAGCCGGATCTGAATTTCGACAATCCGCAGGTGTTGCGCGAAGTCCTGGCGGTGATGCGCTTCTGGCTCGACTTCGGCGTTGACGGCCTGCGCCTTGACGCCGTGCCCTACCTCGTCGAGCGCGAAGGCACGTCAAATGAAAATCTGCCCGAGACGCATGCGATCCTGAAAAAGATCAGGTCGAGCCTGGATGCCTCGTTTTCCAACCGCATGCTGCTTGCCGAAGCCAACCAGTGGCCAGAAGATGCCAAGGAGTATTTCGGCACGGGTGATGAATGTCACATGGCGTTTCATTTTCCACTGATGCCGCGCATGTACATGGCGATTGCTCGCGAGGATCGCTTCCCGATCACCGACATCATGCGGCAAACGCCGCCGATCCCGGATAACTGCCAGTGGGCGATCTTCTTGCGCAACCACGATGAACTGACGCTTGAGATGGTCACGTCAGCCGAGCGCGACTATCTGTGGGAAGTCTATGCCTCGGACCGGCGCGCAAGACTGAACCTGGGCATCAGGCGCCGCCTGTCACCTCTGCTTGAGCGCGATCGCCGCCGCATCGAATTGATGAACAGCCTGCTCTTTTCCATGCCAGGCACGCCGGTCATCTACTACGGCGACGAAATCGGCATGGGCGACAACATTCACCAGGGCGATCGCGACGGCGTGCGCACACCCATGCAGTGGACGCCCGACCGCAACGGCGGCTTCTCGCGCGCCGATCCCGAGCGGCTGGTGCTGCCTCCGATCATGAGCCCGCTCTACGGCTTCGAAGCCGTCAACGTCGAGGCACAAAGCGGCGACGCGCATTCGATTTTGAACTGGACCAGGCGCATGCTTTCGCTGCGCCGCCAGCACCGCGCCTTCGGCCGCGGCAGCTTGCGTTTTCTCTATCCGGGCAACAACAAGATCCTGGCCTACCTGCGCGAGTTCGAGGGCGAACTCGTGCTTTGCGTGGCCAACCTGTCCAAAGCCACGCAGGCGGTCGAGCTCGACCTCTCGCAATACAGCGAGCGCGTGCCCGTCGAACTCCTTGGCGGATCGCCCTTTCCGAACATCGGCACGCTGCCTTACCTTCTTAGCCTGCCGCCCTACGGCTTCTACTGGTTCCTGCTTAGCGAATCGGCCAAGCCGCCGGTGTGGCACAACGCGCCCCAACAACAGATGCCCGAGCAGCTCACGCTCGTCATGAACAACCGGCTGGGCTACGAACTGACGGAAAATTCGCGCCAGGTCCTCATGCTTGAGGTGCTGCCGCCCTATCTCGCGCGACGCCGCTGGTTCGGCGCCAAGGGAGAGCCCTTTCAGGCCGCGCGCTTTGTCTACGCCGTCCCCTTCACCGACGCGCCCGATATCTTCTTTGCCGAGGTTGAGGTCGAATTCCCCGATCGCACCGAGCGTTACGCGCTGCCTGCGGCGATCGTCTGGGAAAATTCGGCGTTAACGCCGCTTGCCGAACAGCTGTCCTTTGCCCGCGTCAGGCGCGGCCCGCGCATTGGTACGCTCACCGACGCCTTTGCGCTCGAGCCGTTTGCGCTGTCGGTGCTTGCTGCGATCCGGGAAAACGCAATTCTCGAAAGTGCGGCGGGCCAGATCCGCTTTAGCTCCGAGCCGCAGTTCGAAGACGTCGCCATCGGCCGCCCTTCGGTGCGCTGGCTGTCTGCCGAGCAGAGCAATTCATCGCTGATCCTCGGCGAAGCTTCGGTCCTAAAGCTGGTGCGACACATTGCGCCCGGGATCCATCCCGAGGCCGAGATGACGCGCTATCTCACGCGACGGGGATTTCGCAACACAGCCGCGCTCGAGGGCGAGGTCGTGCGCAGCGACAAGGAGCAAGTGCCGCATACGCTCATGATCCTGCAGCACTTCGTGCAGAATCAGGGCGATGCCTGGTCGTGGACACTCGACTTCCTAAGGCGCACGGTCGAAGACGCGGCATTGACCGGCGGCAATGCCGAGCGCTTCGAGCAGGACCTGTTAGGGTACGTGCCGCTCGCGCGCGCCATCGGCACCCGGCTTGGAGAATTGCATGCGACGCTGTCCCTGCCGACCGACGATGAGGCATTCAGGCCTCAGCTTGCCAGAAGTGACGATGCCAAGGCGCTTGCCGATGATCTTGCGGTTGCCCTTGGCAAGGCGTTGGCAATCATCGCCAAAACGCACGACTGGTCGAGCCCGATCGAGAAGGACGCCGCGGCGTTTGTCAACGAAAACGGCGCGGCACTGACGGCCATCGTCGAGCCGTTGAGCTCAAGGCTCAAGGGCTCGCTCTTGACGCGCATTCACGGTGATCTGCATCTTGGTCAAATTCTCGTGGCGCAAAGCGATGCTTACCTGATCGACTTCGAAGGAGAACCTGCGCGACCGCTTGCCGAGCGGCGCGCAAAGAGTTCGCCGCTGCGCGATGTCGCAGGCGTTCTGCGCTCGTTTGACTATGCGGTTGCGACCCTTAGGCGCACCAGCCACGATGCGCTTGCCGACGCCAATACGGTTCGCGCCCGGCGCGATGCGCTGCTCTTGCAGTTCGCAGAACGCGCCGAGTCAGCGTTCCTCGACGGCTATGGCGAAGTCCTGGACAACACCGAATATCCCTGGATCGAAACCGAGGCCAAAGCGGGCCTGATCGATGTCTATCTGCTTGCCAAGGCAAGCTACGAAGTCGTCTATGAAGCGACGAATCGGCCGACATGGATCGGACTTCCGGTGACCGGGCTTGCCATGCTGGCACGGCGGCTGCTGAACCTGTCACCTGCGCCTGGCGATGCGACTTCCGCTTCGCCTCTTGCACCTTCGCCTGGAGATCTCAATGTTTGATGCAGCCGCCCATGTTTCGCTCCAGTGGGCCGAGATCGAGGCGATCTGCCAGGGCCGCCACGGTGACCCGTTTGCGATCCTTGGACCGCACGCCATCAGCGAGGGCAAAAATAGCGGAAAATCGATCCTGCGTACACTTGCCCATTTCGCCCGCGAAGCACGCGTGGTCCTCGCCAGCGGTCGCGACATCGCCATGCAGCGCATGGGAGAAAGTGATCTGTTTGAAGCCGTCATCCCGTCGGGTCGCGGCTATCATATTGTCCTTAGCTGGCCCGACGGCGGCGAGCAGACCATCGACGATCCCTACCGTTTCCCGCCCATTTTGTCGGACTTCGATCTTTACCTGATCGGACAGGGCCGGCACCGCGAACTGGCCGATTGCCTGGGCTCGCACCCGGTCACCTTCGAGGGTGTTCACGGCGTGCGCTTTGCGGTTTGGGCCCCCAACGCCTCGCGCGTCTCGGTGGTGGGCGATTTCAATGGCTGGGACGGCAGGCGCCATCCGATGCGCCTGCGCCATGACGCCGGAGTCTGGGAGCTGTTCGTGCCAGGCGCAGTAGAAGGTGCGCGCTACAAATACGAACTGCTCGATCGCAACGGCGCGCTCTTGCCGCAAAAGGCCGACCCGATGGCCATGCAAACGCAGGCCCCGCCTGCGACGGCATCGATCGTGCCGACCGAGTCGCCGCACCAGTTTGGCGACGCGGCGTGGATCGAAAAGCGCAAGACCACGTGGTGGGCACGCGCGCCGCTATCGATCTATGAAGTCCATGTCGGCTCCTGGCTGCGCGCGGTGAACAATCCGGAAAAAGGCTGGCAGATCCTCGCAGAAAAGCTGATTCCCTATGCCACCGGCCTTGGCTTTACCCACATCGAACTGATGCCGATCATGGAGTACCCGTTTGGCGGCTCGTGGGGCTATCAGCCGCTGGCCCAGTTCGCGCCATCGGCGCGCTACGGCTCGCCACGGGACTTCGCCGAATTTGTCGATCGCTGCCACGGCGCGGGGCTGGGCGTGATTCTCGATTGGGTGCCCGCGCACTTTCCCACTGACGCCCATGGCCTTGCCCACTTCGATGGCACGTCCTTGTACGAATATGCCGACCCGAAGGAAGGCTTTCACAGCGACTGGGACACCTTCATCTACAACTTCGGTCGCAACGAAGTACGTGGCTTTTTGGTGGCCAGTGCGCTGTTCTGGATCGAGCATTACCACGTCGATGGCCTGCGCGTCGATGCGGTGGCATCGATGCTTTATCGCGACTACAGCCGCAAGCCCGGCGAATGGATTCCGAATCGCTATGGCGGTCGCGAAAACCTCGAAGCCATCGAGTTCATCAAGGACCTGAACCTGGCCGTTGCCGAGCGCAATCCTGGGGCGATGGTGATCGCCGAAGAATCGACATCATGGCCGAAGGTGTCGATGCCGGTGAACGAAGGCGGTCTCGGCTTCACGCTGAAGTGGAACATGGGCTGGATGCACGATACCTTGCACTACATGGAATATCCGCCGATCCACCGCTCGTATCACCACAACGACATCACCTTTGGCATGATGTATGTCTACTTCGAGCATTTTGTGCTGCCGCTCTCACACGATGAAGTGGTCTACGGCAAGAAGTCGCTCCTCTCCAAGATGCCCGGTGACAGGTGGCAGCAGTTCGCCAATTTGCGCACCTACTACGGTTTCATGTGGACCTATCCCGGCAAGAAACTCCTCTTCATGGGCTGTGAAATCGCCCAGGATATCGAGTGGAACCACGACGCCGAATTGAGCTGGGACCTGCTCAGAGATGGCAGCCACCTGGGCGTGCAGCGCCTGGTCGGCGATCTGAACCACCTGCTCAAGGCCGAGCCCTCGCTCTACCAGGATGACGACCGGGAGGCCGGGTTCAAGTGGGTCATCGTCGATGACCGGCAGGACAGTGTCTTCGCTTACCTGCGCTACAGCGAAAGTGGTGCGCCACTGCTCGTCATCTGTAACATGACGCCGGTGGTGCGCTACGGTTACTATGTCGGCGCACCCCAGCGCGGCCGCTGGATCGAATTGCTCAACACCGATTCCGAACGCTACGCCGGTTCGAATCTTGGCAATAATGGCGCGGTGGAGGCGATTGACTACGGCGTGCACGGCCAGAATTTCGCACTGTCCTTAACGCTGCCGCCGCTTGCAACCTTGATATTTAAACGAGAGGAAACTGGATGACCGACTCGGCGACGCCCCCGGCGCAAAAGTCCCTCCTGCCAGGACGCCCTTTTCCGCTCGGTGCGACGCTCGATTCCGGTGGAGTCAATTTTGCCGTGTTCTCGGCAGGTGCCCAGTGCATCGAGCTGTGCCTATTTGACGAGCGTGGCGAAACCGAAATTGCCCGCATCGCCCTGCCCGCGATGAAGCACCATGTCTGGCACGGTTACCTCAAAGGCGCCGGCGCCGGCACGATCTATGGCTTTCGCGCCCACGGGCCTTACCTGCCGGCTGCGGGCTTGCGTTTCAATGCCAACAAGCTGCTCGTCGATCCCTATGCAAGGTGGCTGGTCGGGCCGCGCAACTCGCACGAGCTGATGTGCGCCGATGAGCGCACGAGCGATGGCCAGCCAAACGCGCTGCCCGATGGCCGCGACAGCGCCAGCGTCTGCCCGAAGGCGGTCGTCGTCAATGAAGCGTTTGACTGGGGCGATGAGCCAAGACCGAACACGCCACTTGGCGAAAGCGTCATCTACGAAGCCCATGTGCGCGGCCTGACCATGCTTCGCGAGGATCTCGACCCTTCGATTCGCGGCACGTTCAAGGCGCTGGGTGATCCAAAACTGATCGCGCATTTGAAGCACCTTGGCGTCACGGCACTCGAACTGTTGCCGGTCCATCCGGTCTTGCACGACCTGTTCCTCATCGAGGCCGGGCTTTGCAATTACTGGGGCTATAACAACTTCAACTACTTCTCGCCTGATCCGCGCTACCTCGCCGGCAACTCGCCAAACGAGGTGCGCGAGGCCGTCAAGCGGCTGCATCAGGCGGGCATCGAAGTCATCATCGACGTCGTCTATAACCACACCGGAGAAGGCGGTGCGCGCGGCCCGTCAGTCGCGTTTCGCGGCCTTGACAACGCCAGCTACTACGCGCTCGAAGCCGGGCGGCCCGAAGAGTACGTCAACGACACGGGCTGCGGCAACACGCTTAACGTGTCGCACCCGGCGGTGCTCAAGATGGTGATGGATTCCCTGCGCTACTGGGTCGAGTCGTTTCATGTCGACGGATTCCGCTTCGACCTTGCAACCACGCTCGCGCGTGGGCCCGACGGTTTCGATGCGCAATCCGGGTTCTTCAGCGCGATCCTGCAAGACCCGGTGCTCTCGCAGGTGAAACTCATCGCCGAGCCCTGGGACGTTGGCCCGGGCGGCTACCAGGTGGGCAACTTTCCTGCCGGCTTTTCTGAATGGAATGACCGCTTTCGCGATTGCGTGCGACGCTTCTGGCGCGGGGATGCGGGCCAGCGCGGCGAGATTGCCGCGCGGCTTTCGGCATCACCGGATTTCTTCGATCGCGACGCGCGCGGCCCCGACGCAAGCCTGAATTTCGTGACCGCGCACGACGGCTTCACGCTGGCTGACCTTGTCACCTACGCCGAGCGACACAATCTTGCCAACGGCGAGAACAATCGCGACGGCAGCAGCAACAACTGGTCCTCCAACTGGGGCGCTGCAGACGGCGAATCGAATGCCGAAGTCGCGGCCGTGCGCGAACGCGTCAAGCGCGCCATGCTGACCACGCTGTTCATGTCACAAGGCGCGCTGATGCTGCTTGGCGGCGACGAATTCGGACGAACCCAGGGCGGCAACAACAATGCCTACTGCCATGACTCGCCGCTGTCCTGGATCGACTGGAGACTCGCCACGCAAGAGCCTGGCGCCGCACTTTGCGCCTTCGTCTCGCGTCTTGCCAGGCTCAGACGGGAATTGCGGCCGGTCAGGGCCAGCACTTTTTTGCATGGCGAGCTCTTGCTGCCTGCAATGCGAGACACCGACTGGTTCGACGCTGACGGCTCGATCATCACTGGCGCGAGCTGGAACGATGGCTCCGTGCGCACCTTTGCCCTGCGACGCGTGCTGCGTCAGGGCGACCACGATTTCGACGCAGTGTTGCTGCTTTTCAATGCATCGTCTGCCGTGGCGCGTTTTGTGCTCCCCGATCCGGTGCTGCCCTGGCGGGTTAGGCTCGACTCCAACCATCTCGAGGGGGGCGACGAGTTTGACGCCGGGCCGGATCTCGCTGTCGCGCCGCATAGTGTCGTGGTGCTTAGCGCAACGCTGAAAAATGGCCCCAAGTAGAGCGAATGGATCAAGTCCTGCCGATGACGGCGAACACCCGTTTTGGCCCGCGCCTGAGCGAAAACGGAGAGACCACCTTCAGGCTTTTCGCGCCGGACTGCGCGTCGATTGACGTCGAGCTCATGGGCACGGCGCGCGTGCCCATGCTAAAAGGCGCAGAAGGATGGTTCGAAGTCTCGCTGGCCTGCGAGCCAGGTCTGTCCTATGCGTTCATCCTGCCTGACGGCACGCGCGTGCCGGACCCGGCCTCGCGCGAACAAAGCGGCGAGGTCGAAGGCGCGAGCGTTCTGACCCATCCCAAAAGCTACACGTGGCGCGAGACCGGCTGGCGCGGCCGGCCGTGGCACGAAATGGTGTTCTACGAACTGCACGTCGGCCTTTTCGACGGCTTTCGCGGGGTCATGCAACGACTTCCCGAGCTGGCAAGCTATGGCATCACGGCCATCGAACTGATGCCGATTGCCGACTTCGAGGGTCGCCATAACTGGGGCTACGACGGCGTGCTCCTGTTTGCGCCCGATCGTGCCTATGGCACGCCTGACGAACTGAAGCGACTCATCGACTGTGCCCACGCCCTTCACATGTCGGTGTTTCTCGATGTCGTCTACAACCACTTCGGGCCAAGCGGAAACTTCCTGAGCAATTTCGCCAGATCTTTTTTTCGCGAGGACCTGCACACCCCGTGGGGCGTGGCACTTGATTTCAGGCGTGCCGAAGTACGCGATTTCTACACCGAAAATGCGTTGCACTGGCTTGGCGACTACCGCTTCGATGGCTTGCGCTTTGACGCCATCCACACCATCGAGGATGCAGGCTGGCTCGACGAATTGCCGCAACTGCTGCGCGCGGCGCTGCCGGATCGCGAAGTGCATCTGGTCATCGAGAACGACAGAAATGACGCGACGATGATGGACAAGGGATTTTCCGCACAATGGAACGACGACTGGCACCACGCCATGCACGTGCTGATCACGGGCGAGCGCGAAGCCTATTACCTCGACTACGCCAAGGCGCCGGCACAACTTCTCGCGCGCGCGCTAGGCGAAGGCTTCGCCTATCAGGGCGAGGCCTCGCTTCATCGCAACGGCGCAGCCAGAGGAACGCCCAGTGCCCACTTGCCGCCACAGGCATTTATCGCCTTCTTGCAAAATCACGACCAGATCGGCAATCGCGCACGCGGCGAGAGGCTCAACCAGCTGACCACGGCGGCACAGCTTGCCGCTGCCTTGTCGCTGCTGCTTTTATCGCCGCAGATTCCGATGCTCTTCATGGGCGAAGAAATCAACAGCACGGCACCGTTTTATTTCTTTTCCGACTACATGGGTGAATTGGCCGAAGCCGTGCGCAACGGCCGGCGCCAGGAGTTCGCGCGTTTTTCGGCATTCATCGATCTTGCCGACCTCGTCCCCGATCCGAACGCGCCCATGACCTTTGAGGCATGCCGTATCAAGTGGCCCTCGATTGGCGAGCAGGATGCAGCGACCCTGCGCTACACCGACCTGCTGCGAAGTCTCCTGGTCTTGCGCCATCGCGTGCTGATGCCCCGCTTTGCCAGTGTCCGCACGGTCGTGACCGAAGCGGTGGGAGAAAACGCGGTGTATGCCGAGTGGCGGCTTGGCGATGACAGCCACCTTTGCATCTACGCCAACCTGGGCATGAGCGAAACCTCGGTCGCCATGGGACTGCCGCCTGATGCGCTGCTGCTGATGGAAAGCGCCACCGGTGCGGCGCTTTTCGCGCGCGAAGGCGTTCTCATGCCGGCAAGCACGCTGGCCTGGCTCAACAACCAGACGTCGATGCCTTCGCGTCGCCGACTGCGATGAACGATTATCCGAGCAACGACGAGGCGCTCGAAGCGCTTGCCGTGCGTGCCGGCATCTCCGTTCACTGGAGCGACGTCCATGGCCATTTGCACAAGGTCGGCGCACCGACGCTTCGCATCGTGCTTAAAGCGCTTGGCCTTCCTGCAGAAAGCGACGAGGCACTGGCGGCGAGCCACACGCTGCTTGCAACCGAAGATGCCGCGCGCGGGCTGCCGCCCTTGATCACGGCGGAAGCATCGCATCCGATACGCCTCTTCGGGGTCGAGCCGAACGCGACGATTCCCTATCGCTTCGAATTCGAGTTCGGTCAGCTGGTCGAAGGCAGCGTTGACAGCAATGCGGCCGGCGAGGTCGTGATTCCTGGTCTTCGGCCGACCGGCTATCACCGCCTGACGCTTGGCGCAATGCACACCACCCTGGCCGTTGCACCACCGCGCTGCTATGGCGTGCACGACGCGCTAACCGGCGCTGCCAACCGCAGCGGCGCACCTGGACGACCGGCGCCGTTTGGGGTCAACCTGCAGGTCTACGCCCTGCGTCGCGACGAACCCAGCGGCATTGGCGACTTCACTGCGCTGGATCAATTCTGTATTGCGACGGCATCGCTTGGCGTTGATGCCGTTGGCATCAACCCGGTGCACGCGCCGTTTGCCGCCGATCCTGGACGCTTTAGCCCCTACGCACCGTCAAGCCGGCTGTTTCTGAATCCCCTCTACATCGACCCGGCCGCGTCGCTTGGCAAGCACGCGCTGCAAAGCGTGATGAGTACGGAAGGCCTGGAGCAAGCGCTGGCCGAAGTCGACGCCCTGCCGCTTGTCGACTGGCGCGAAACGGCGCGCATCAGGATGGCCACGTTAAGGGCGCTGTATCAGCGCCGCGACGTGCTGCTCAATTCACAGCTGCGCGCCGAATTCGACCATTTTGTCGCCGATGGCGGCGACGCCTTGCGCGATCACGCGCGCTTCGAAGCCTTGCACCTGTTGCGCTATCCGCAGACCGCGGGCTGGCGCGAATGGTCCGAGGAGGACCAGAATCCCGCCTCGCACGGCGTCGAGCGCTTCGCAGATGAAAACGCCGAAGAGGTCGGCTTCCATTGCTTCTTGCAGTGGCTTGCGAGGCGCGACATGGATCTCGTGCAGCGCCATGCGCGAGCCGCTGGTATGTCGATTGGCCTTGTCGCCGACCTTGCCGTTGGCACCGATCCGAATGGCAGTCACGCCTGGTCAAGACAGGGCGAGATTATCCGTGGCCTGGTCAGCGGTGCACCGCCTGATCTTTACAATCCGCTCGGCCAGTCGTGGGGACTCACGGCATTCTCGCCGCGCGGCTTGCGGCAAAGCGGATACCGCGCCTTCATCGAGATGCTGCGTGCAACGCTTGCCACTGCCGGCGCACTCAGGATCGATCATGTGCTTGGCCTTGCGCGACTGTGGCTGGTCCCCGAAGGGGCGGCGCCGACCGAGGGCGCCTACGTCACCTACCCGCTCGAGGACATGCTGCGCCTGGTCGCGCTCGAGTCGTGGCGCCATCACGCCATCATCGTCGGCGAGAACCTTGGCACGGTACCGCCCGGCTTCAACCAGAGGCTGGAACACTTCGGCTTGCTTGGCACGACCGTCCTGTGGTTTGAACGCAGCTACCAGCGCATCGATGTCGAGGATGAATCCGGCGTGCATCACCAGGTCGACGGCTTTCGTGCGCCAGCCTCGTGGACGCCGACCGACATGGCGGTATCGACCACGCATGACCTGCCGACCACTGTTGGCTGGTGGCAAGGCCATGATGTGCAGTGGCGCGCTGCACTTCACCTGCTTGCCCCGGACAGCTCGCTTGAAGCCGAGATGGCCCAGCGCGCGCTCGATCGGCACGCGCTCTGGCGCGCCCTGCAAGACGGCGGCCTTGCAGGCGGCGCCGTGCCCGATGCCGATGCGCCACCGCTTGATGCCACGCTTGAACTCGTCGCCACGGCACCGTCGGTGCTCGTGATGTATCCGGTTGAAGACCTGATTGGCATCGCCGAGCAGCCCAACCTGCCCGGGACATTCGATCAGCATCCCAACTGGCGACGGCGCCTTGCGCAATCGGTCATGATGTTTCTCGCCGCGCCAAAGGTGCGTGCGCGTCTTGGCAACATTCAGAACCGCAGGCGCGGCGGCGTGTGAGCGTACCCGCTGCAACCGCCCGGCTGCAGTTCCACGCGGGCTTCGGATTCGAGGACGCGATCGCGATCGCGCCCTACCTGTCGCGCCTTGGCATCTCGCATGTCTATGCCTCACCGATCTTTACCGCGCGCTCGGGTTCAAGCCATGGCTATGACATCACCGATGCCAATACCGTCAACCCGGAGATCGGCGGCAGGAACGGCCTGACCCGCCTTCGCAAGGTTCTAAGACAACACGACATCGGCCTGATTCTTGACATCGTCCCCAACCACATGGCCAGCGCAGCACCGGAAAATGCATGGTTCACCGATGTGCTGAAATGGGGTCGGTCGAGCCAGTACGCCGACTATTTCGACATCAATTGGGACAATGACCAGCCGCAGCTCAACGACAAGATGCTGCTGCCGATCCTCGCTAGGCCCTACGCCGAAGTGCTGCAGTCGCAAGAGATCAGCGTCATCTTCGATCGCGGCCGCGGCGAGTTCATGCTGGCCTATTTCGACCGTCGCCTGCCCCTTGCCGCCGCGACCCAGCCGGCAATCTTTGCGCAAGGCGCATCGGGCGCCACGGATCCCGTCGATGCGACGAAAATCCCTGCCGAGGACATCGCACGAGCCGTCGCCGCGTTTGACAGCAGCAGCGAGCGCGGTCGTGAACGCCTGCACCAATTGCTCGAGGAGCAACACTATCGCCTGGCCTTCTGGCAAAACGCCGCTGATGAAATCAACTGGCGGCGCTTTTTCGAGATCAGCGACTTGATTGGCGTGAAAGTCGAGCACGAGCACGTCTTCGAGGCAAGCCATGCGCTGATCTTCGAGCTCTACCGCGACGGCCTCATCGATGGCGTGCGCGTTGACCATGTCGACGGGCTCGCCTTTCCCGAGAAGTATTGCCGCCAACTGCACTCGCGCCTCTCCGAGTTGCACGCGCTAAGGCCGGCGCCGCTTGACGAGGGCCAACCGCTCGTCTGGGTCGAGAAAATCCTCGCCGAAGACGAGGCCCTGGTGCCGCAATGGCAAACCGACGGCACCACCGGCTACGAGTTCATCAACGACGTCCTGCGCGTTCTCATCGATGCCAAGGGCGAGGGTCCACTGACCCAATTCTGGCAGACTGCATCGGCCAACCAGGACCCGTTTGACGTCTACGAGACGCTGGCGCGCGAGCAGATCCTAAGCGAGCACCTGGCGGGCGAATTCGAGCGCCTTTGCGGCCTGTTGAACCGGCTGTCCAACCTGCGCATTGAAACCCGCGACATTACCGGCGTTGTCATCCGGCGCGCCTTGTATGCACTGCTGGTCAATTTCAGGGTGTACCGCATTTATGCCCGACCGGGTCAGGTGAGCCCAGCCGATCTGGCGACGCTGGTTGCAGCAGCTGCAAACGCGCGTCGCCTCCTGCGGCCAGCGGATCATGCCGCACTTGATGCCTTGATCGCCTGGTTTAGCGGAGCATTTGCTTCCGAGGAAGAAGAATCGCTGCTTCGTACCGTGCTCGTGCGGCTCGAGCAATTAAGCGCGCCGCTTGCAGCCAAGGCGGTGGAAGACACCGCGTTTTATCGCTACGGCCGACTGCTGGCGCTCAACGAAGTGGGCGGCTCGCCTGGCCGCTTTGGCTTGACCACTGACGAGTTCCATGCGCGCATGCAGGCGCGATGCGCGCGCTCGCCGCGTGGCCTGAGCCCGTTATCGACGCACGACCACAAGCGTGGCGCGGATAGCCGGGCACGCCTTGCCGTGCTTTCGCAGCATCCCGAAGTGCTGGGTCAGCTTGTGCGCGATATCGCCACGGCGCTCGAGAAAACAAGTGCAGGCGATGCACAACACATCAGCGCCTCGGATTTGCTCATGCTCCTGCAAAGCCTGGTCGGCGCGTGGCCGCTGTCACTCGCGGTCAACGACATGGCCGGCTGTGAAGAACTGAAGCAGCGACTTGTGGCGTGGCAGCACAAGGCGTTGCGCGAGGCCAAGCAGCATTCCGACTGGCTGATGCCAGCGACCGAATACGAGGCGCTCGCAAACCGCGTTCTCGATGCCATCCTCGATGAAGCTGGCCTGCGCTCGGTCGTCTACAAGGCGGTCGAGCGCATCGCAGCCGCAGGCGCGGCGAATTCGCTCGCGCAGGTGGTGCTGCAATGTACCGCCCCGGGAATTCCCGATATCTACCAGGGAACCGAGATGTGGGATTTTTCGCTCGTCGATCCTGACAATCGCCGCCCTGTTGACTACGTCCACAACGCGAACGCACTCGATCTGGCGACACTTCCGCAGGCGCTTCTGCCGTCGTGGCGCGATGGTCGCGTCAAGCAGGCGTTGGTGGCGCGGCTCTTGAGGTGGCGCCGCGGCCACGCCGATTTTTTTGCGACGGCAAGCTACGCGGCGATCACGCCGTCAGGCCGACATGCCGATCGCATTCTTGCGTTCGCGCGCGCGGGAGCAGAAGGCACGCTCGTCACGGTCGTGCCGCGCACGGTCGCAGAGCACGTTGATGCCAAAACGCTGATCGCGCGCAAGCGCGCCTGGGGCAGAACCACCATCACTGTTACCAACAGCGCAAGCAGCGCCAACGCGACCTGGACGGACCTTGTCAGCGGCAGCACGCATAGGGGCGAGACCTTGCGCATTGACGCACTGCTGTCGGAGTTTCCCGTCGCCTGCCTGTTTCTGCCCTGCGGCGACTAGAATTGCAAGCCCGCGGATCCCGGGCAAATTGCATCCACCATGGCAGAGGGGTTCTACACGGAGTTGGAATCCCCGGTCTTAAGGCCGGTGGAAGTCAAAACGCCCCCAGGCCCGCGTGAACTGCGCGCCAGCGGATTCAAGCATGCGCGGATCTAGACGGTAAAAAAAAGCCCCGCTTGACGCGGGGCCTGTCAACGCCAGCCGCGAAGGTCAGGCGCTGCGCCAGCTTATTGTTATTTCTGGTCTTTCGCGGCGTCCTTCAGGGTTTCCTTGGCATTGCCGACGTTTTTCTGGACATTGCCGGTCACCTGCTTTTCAAGCCCTTTCAGTTGCTGCTCGGTACTTCCCGTGGCGCGGCCGACCGACTCCTGCACCTTGCCAGCGACTTCCTTGGTTGCACCTTTGACTTGGTCCTTGTTCATTTTCAAACTCCTTGAAAAAAATCCCCTTGGAAAACGGGTCGATTACTTGTTGTAGGTCGATTTGGCATTGGCAAAGCACTGGTCCTTGCCCGCACCCGAAGGCATGGCATCGCACTTTGCCCGAGCGTCGTCATACGCTGCATCACCCTTGGCGTCGTGGTCAGCTGACCGAGCCTCGGCCACCTTCTTGTTCGCCTTGGCATCGGCCTTGGCCGACTTGTAGGCTTCCTTGGCGTTGGCCTTGCAGACGTCCTTGTCGTTGCCGGTCTGGGCGTCGCACTTCGTCTTCGCGACGTCATAGTCGGCGTCGGCATTGGCAAGCGCCATCTTTTCCGCACTGCGAGGTGTCGGATGCTCCTCGTTGTCGAGTTTCGCTTCAGCTTTCTTGCGATCGCCCTTCGCCTGCGCCTTGCACACGTCCTTGGCGTTGTCAGTCAGGCTGTCGCACTGCGACATTGCGCTCTTGTAGCTGGCCTTGATCTGATCCTTCTCGTCTTTGTACATGGGGCGATCCGACGATGTCGTCGCTGGCGTCATGTTGTTGGTCATCGGCGCAGGCGCCGGCGCAGTGGTCGTGGTTTGCGCATAAGCACTGCCCATGGCGCAACAAATCGCCAGCATCGATCCTGCAAATGGCGCGGTAAACCTGTTCATGTCTTTCCCTCTCAAAGGTGTTTGTTTATTGATCTGCAGCTCGCGCCGCAGGCTCGGATTCGCGCTCATCGCGCAAGTCGCCATGACGCTGTTCCAGCAAGCGGCATACCCAAGGCTTAGAGCAACTTGTCAAGCGTGATGGGAAGATCGCGGATCCTGCGGCCGGTCGCGTGGTACACCGCGTTGGAGATCGCAGCGGCGACGCCGGTGATGCCGATCTCGCCAATTCCGCGCGCGCCAAGCGGATTGAAAATCGTGTCAGCCCCGGGGATGACCATGATGTCGATATTGCGCACGTCTGCATTCACGGGAACGTGGTACTCGGCAAGATTGTTATTCACGATCCTGCCGTAGCGCCGGTCCATTTCGCCAACTTCAAGAAGCGCCATGCCGATGCCAAAGACGACGCCGCCCATCAGCTGGCTATTTGCCGTCTTCTCGTTCATGAGGCGGCCGACGTCGTAGGCGCCAACCACCCGTTCGATGCGAATCGTGCCAAGCCTTTCATCCACGTGAACTTCGACAAAAACGGCGCCAAACGAATGCGTCGAATACTTCTGCGCCTCCTTGAGGGGCTCGCCTTGACCCTGCGCCAAAAGCGGGCCGGCCTTCTGCCTTGCCGCAATCTGTGCAAGCGAGTCGCGCCGGCCGGGCTCGGAGAGCCTTAGCACCCAGCCGTTGGCAATGTCGGTGTCACTGGCCGGCGCGTCATACAGGGGCGAATTGGCGTCGGCGATCACGCTGCGAATGATTTTGTCGCGCAGTGCAAGGCAAGCCGATTGCACCGCAGGACCCACGGTTGCAGCCGTCGTCGAACCGCCAGAGGTTGGTGCGCTCGGAAAGCTGCTGTCGCCAAGCTCGAAGCGGACCTGGCGCAACGGCACGCCAAGCGTCTCTGCTGCCACCTGCGTCATGATGGTGTACGTGCCCGTGCCCAGATCCTGGGTCGCACACTCTACGACCACCGTGCCATCAGCGTGCAAGCGCGCCAGGGCCTGGCATTCACGGCGTCTTGCCGGGTAGGTCGCGCTCGCCATGCCAAGCCCGATGAGCGCCTGGCCACGGCGCATCGAGCGCGGCGTGGGGTTGCGCCTTGACCACCCAAATTGCGCGGCGCCTTGCTCATAGCATGCGCGCAAGGCCTTCTTCGAGAACGCCTTGTTCTCTCCCGGATCGATATCGGTATAGCTCGCAAGGCGAAGCGCAATCGGATCGATGGCCTGCGCATAGGCCAGCTCATCCATGGCACTTTCGAGGGCAAAGGTACCGCTCGCCTCGCCTGGCGCGCGCATGAAGGTGGGTGTGCCGATATTCATCTTGACAAGCCGATGACTCGTGCCTTGCGCATCGCTCGCATAGAGCATGCGCGAGACGACCGCGCTCGGCTCGACCCAGTCCTCGAGCATCGAAGTCACGCTGATGCTGTCGTGACGCATGCCAAGGAGCCGGCCGGTCGCGTCGCTTGCAAGCACCACATGCTGC
>CAJCIC010000050.1 GCA_903970185.1 Gammaproteobacteria bacterium | reverse complement strand
CTGCGGGTGCCGGCCGCCTAACTGTCGATGTGAAGCGAGACGACAATCTTGAGTGACGCCAAGGCAGGCTCAAATGAGTTGCTGATCGGGGTCATGTCGGGCACCAGTATGGACGGGGCAGATGCGGTGCTTGCCGCCTTTGGCAAGGACGCTGTCAAGGTCATCGAGCACCACCACCTCGCCTATCCGGACGCCCTGCGTCGTGCCCTTTTTGCACTCCAGGCGGACCGGCCGAACCAGCTTGACGATGCCCAACTGGCGGCTCTGGGCTTGGCCGAGCACTACGCCAAGGTGATCGCCTGCCTGCTTGGGAAGTCAGCGCTCGCGCCCCGCGCGATTCGCGCCGTGGCCGTGCACGGGCAGACCATCCGCCACCGGCCAGAGAAAGGCTATACGGTCCAGCTCAATGCGCCGGCACACCTTGCAGAGCGCTGCCAGATCGACGTCATCTGCGACTTTCGCAGTCGCGATGTCGCAGCGGGCGGACACGGTGCGCCCCTGGTGCCGGCTTTTCATGCAGCCCTCTTTGGCGATGCCACCGAGCACCGCGTGGCGGTCAATCTGGGCGGCATGGCGAACATCACCGATCTGCCGCCAGGCGTCGCGGTGAACGAGCACGCACTACGCGGCTGGGATACAGGCCCTGGCAACGTATTCCTAGATCACTGGTTCGAGACGCATGCGACCAACGGCGCAACCTTCGATGCCGACGGTGCGCTGGCGCGCTCAGGCGCCGTGTCGCAGGAGCTGCTCAAGAGCCTTCTGTCCGATCCCTGGTTTGCCCTACCCCCGCCCAAAAGCACCGGCCGCGATCATTTCAATGAGGCCTGGCTCGCGACACGGCTTGGCAGCCAGACCCGGCACAAGATGGAGGATGTCCAGGCGACTTTGGCCCAGTTCACGGCGCAAACCATTGCCGATTCAATGGCGCAACATATCCCTCACGTTCAGCGTCTCATCCTCTGCGGAGGCGGCGCCAACAACAGCGACCTGCTGTTGCGGCTGCAGACCACTCTGGCGTCGCATCTTGGGCGGGAAGTGGTGCTCGAGACCAGCCAGACGAAGGGAATTGCCGTCGAGCATGTCGAAGCGGCCGCGTTTGCGTGGCTGGGAAAACGCTTTCTTGAGGGTCAGCCGGGAAACCGGCCCAGCGTCACGGGGGCGCGGGGCTTGCGCATTCTAGGCGCGCTCTACCCTGCGTGATGCGGGGCAGGAGGACAGTTAAACCGAGAACGAGGAGCCGCAGCCGCAGGTCGTCGTCGCATTCGGATTTTTGATCACGAACTGCGCGCCTTCGAGGTCGTCTTTGTAATCGATTTCGGCGCCGACCAGATACTGGTAGCTCATCGAATCGATCAGAAGCGTGACGCCATTTTTGACCATGGCCGTATCGTCTTCGTTGGTGACCTCGTCAAAGGTGAATCCGTACTGAAAGCCCGAGCACCCGCCGCCTTGCACGAAGACGCGCAGTTTGAGTTCCGGATTGCCCTCTTCATCGATCAGTTCTTTGACTTTGGAAGCCGCAGCTTCGGTAAAGACCAAAGCGATCGGCATATCGACGACTGCGTTCATGGTGACTCCTTCATACATTCGATACTAAATGGTGCTGGACGGCTGATTATCAAGTGCTGCGTCAGAGCGCGCACCGCGATCATGCTTAGCCGTTGTTTGCTGCGAGCTTTAAGCCGTGGCGCTCGCCTTCCTCTTCAATGTGGGTCAAGGTGCCTTCGACAATCGCGCCGTGGTGCATTTCGAGCGCTTTGTAGCGCACATTGCCACTGACCCGAGCCTTAGGCTGCAATTCGAGCAATTCGCCCGCAAAAACCGGTCCTTCGATGGTGCCATTGACAACCAGATGATTGGCGACGATTTCACCTTTCACCTGGGCCTGCTCGCTGATCACGAGCATGCTCGACTCATCGGGGTTCGCGATCACGTTGCCAAGCACCTGGCCATCGATGCGCAGGCCGCCAACGAAATGCACATTGCCCTCGATGCGGGTGGTGACGCCGATTAAGCTGTCAATCGTGTTTTTTACGCCAGGTTTTTTGCTGAACATCGTTGCACCCAGAAAAAGTGTGGATGCCCGATGGGCATCTCAGTTTACAGCGACGGTTTCCTGGCTGCGTACGATGCCATGCTCAAGAACACGCGCCTCGACCTGCTTGACGGTTGCGCCCTGCGGAATCCGAAAGGTCCCCTCAAGCCGCTTAAAGAAACGGAAGCTGACCTGAAAGGCTCGAGCATCCCCTGGAACGCTCGGATCAGGCAAATTCATCATAGCAGCTTTACCCCCCTGCTGCAGCGTCACAATCATCTGTAGATCCCCCATGAAGGCATGGTCAGTTCCACCTCCCTGGGTGATCAGCATGCGGTAGTGCATCTGGCCTGGCATGTCCTCGGCGTTGACCTGCAAGCGCTTGATAGCCACTTCACCCGAGGGGGTATTGGCCGAGAGGTTGTCAAAAAATGCGACGTCGTCCTTGAGCTTGGCATTTTCAAGTTCGAGGTTGCGGATCTGGTTGCCCAGCTGGCTTTGCGTCGAGGTCTCGATGTTCAGCCGCCCTTGCGCTGCGCTTTCCGCCGCAGCCAGCCTGGCGTTGTCCTGGCGCAGCCGCTGGTTCTCGACGGTCAACGTGGCGACCTCGTCTTTCAGATTCTTGCCAAAGCCTGCGAACGCCTTGCCCGATTCGTACAGCCAGAATCCGCCAGCAATCACCACGGCGAGCACCGCCACGATGGCCGAGATCCGCAGCGGCCAGGGCACGTGGGTGCGCACCGTCATGCGCGGCGCGCTGATCGACATCCGGCGTCGCAGAAGCTTGTATTTCACGTTCGGCGCTCGCGCGACGCGTTCAAGGTGAAAGCGCGATCTGCGTCAGGCCGGTCTCTTCAGGCAGCCCGAACATCAGATTCATCACTTGCACACCCTGACCCGAGGCGCCTTTCACCAAATTGTCTTCGACCACCAGGATCACCAGCGTGTCACCGCCGTTGGGTCGATGAATTGCGATGCGCAAGAAGTTCGAGCCGCGCACCGAACGGGTCTCAGGCAGGCTGCCTTGCGGCATCACATCGACAAACGCCGAGTCGGCGTAGAACTCTTCGAACAGGGCCTGCGCATCAAGATCTTTCGCATGCGGCAGCAGGCGCGCATACAAGGTCGCATGAATGCCGCGAATCATCGGCAACAGATGCGGCGTGAAGATGAGATTGACCGGCCGTTTGGCGATGGCTTCCAGACCCGCGCTGGTTTCAGGCAGATGGCGATGGCCTGCCACACCATAGGCTTTGAAATTATCTGCCGCCTCGGCCAGCAACAGGCCAATCTCGGCCTTCTTGCCGGCGCCAGACGTGCCGGATTTGCAATCTGCGATCAGGTGCGACTCGTCGATCAGGGCATGCGGATGGGCCAGCAGCGGCGCGAAACCCAGTTGCATCGCCGTGGGATAGCAACCCGGCAGGCCAACCAAGCGCGCTTTGATGATCGCTTCCCGATTGATCTCGGGCAATCCGTACACAGCTTCCTTGAGCAGCTCGGGCTCGCTGTGCTCCATGCCGTACCACCTCTTGAAGGTCGCGGTGTCTTGAATCCGAAAGTCAGCGGCCAGATCGATCACGCGCACGCCTGCATCGAGCAGCGCGCGCGCCTGGGACATGGCAACGCCATGCGGTGTCGCGAAAAACACCACATCGCAGTCCTTGAGCGCCTCATCGTTGGGCGCTGTAAATTCGAGCCCGACACGACGGCGCAAAGACGGGAACATCGAGGCCACCGGAAGGCCGGCTTCGGTGCGCGAAGTGATGACCGACAAGGAAGCCTCTGGATGTTGCGCGAGCAGGCGCAATAGCTCGACGCCGGTGTAGCCGGTGCCTCCGACGATGCCAATCTTGATCATGGGCAGACCCTGCAAAACGTGTTGAAGCCCAACAGAAGGTGAATTGTACCAACTCGAAATTGACTGTCTGACGCTTCACCTAGACGATCCAGACCGAGGGGGTGATTGCCCTTCCAGAAACAAAAACGCCCCGTAGCGCGAAAGCTCGGGGCGTTGATGCTGCAGCTCTTGCTTAGCGCTTGGAGAACTGTTTCCGACGTCGTGCCTTGTGCAGGCCGACCTTCTTACGTTCCACTTCTCGCGCATCGCGAGTCACAAGCCCGGCCTTTGACAGGGTCGGTTTGAGCGTCGCGTCGTAGTCGATCAATGCACGCGTGATGCCGTGACGGACCGCGCCGGCCTGGCCTGATTCGCCGCCACCGTGGACGTTAACGAGAATGTCGAAGGTGCCGCCGTGGTTGGTCAGATCGAGCGGCTGACGCACGATCATGCGACCCGTCTCGCGCGCAAAATATTCGTCGACGGGCTTGCCGTTCACGACGATCTTGCCGCTGCCGTTCTTGATGAACACACGAGCAACCGCGCTTTTGCGACGGCCCGTTCCATAGTTGTAATTGCCGTAATTGACGGTCATGCGTTCACCTCGAGCGCCTGGGGTTGCTGGGCAGTATGCGGATGCGTCGCTTCGGCGTAGACCTTGAGCTTTTTGATCATGGCGTAGCCAAGCGGGCCTTTAGGCAGCATGCCCTTGACCGCTTTTTCCAGGGCACGGCCCGGGAAACGAGACTGCATCTTGCCGAAATTGGTTTCGGTAATACCGCCGGGGTAACCCGAGTGACGGTAGTACTTCTTGTTCAGTGCTTTGGTGCCGGTAACGCGCAGACGAGCAGCATTCACAACGATGATGAAATCACCGGTATCAACGTGCGGCGTAAATTCTGGCTTGTGCTTGCCGCGCAGACGGCGTGCGACTTCACTGGCCACACGTCCTAAGACTTTGTCTGTCGCGTCAATGACAAACCAATCGCGCTGCACCTCGTGGGCTTTTGCGGAAAAGGTCTTCATAAACGTCCTTGTTAAGAAGGCAGCCAAGGCATCAAGGCCGTGGTCCACCAACAAATAAACT
>CAJCIC010000049.1 GCA_903970185.1 Gammaproteobacteria bacterium | reverse complement strand
AAGATGATTCTGTGTTGCGCCCAGCGCGCCGCCACACCACAGCGCGCGCTCGGCCGTGAGCGCCTCGCCATTCTCAAGCGTCACGACCATCTCGCCCTTGATGCGTCGCGGATGATCGATGACGCGGGCCTTGATCGTCTTCGCGCCGCTGGCTGCAATTAACGCGGCGAGAAACGGTGCGGTCTCGAGCCAGCCGGATTCGGGAAGAAAGAGTGCGCTGTGCCACTCGTTCTTGAGCCCGAGTTCGAAGGGCACCTCGTGCCAGCTGTGCGGCAGGTCCGGGACTTTTGCGAGCGCGTCCTGCCAGCTCTGGCGGGTGGCCAGATCAGGCACCGGCCGCCAAAGACCGAGGCCATGGGGAATCACGTGGCCAGCGGCCAGGAGCGATGACACCAGGCTGAAGGTGAAGCGCGCGGCGCTGGCGCCGCCATCGATGATCTTGCCGGCACGGCCGCGCACCGGATTGATGAGCGCCGTGGGCACGAGGCTCGCCGTGCCCTGGCCGGCATCGATGAGCGTTACGGCAAAGCCCCGTTGTGCAGCGAAATACGCGGCTGCAGCGCCTGCAATGCCCGCGCCGATGATGATCATCTTCGCGTGGCGGTCTTTCATCACCTAGGTTGGAGAAGACTCTTCAGGACGCAGGTGCGGAAAGAGGATGACGTCGCGAATGTTGGCAGCGTCGGTCAAAAGCATGACGATGCGATCGATGCCGATGCCGCAGCCGCCGGTTGGCGGCATGCCGTATTCGA
Source organism: Gammaproteobacteria bacterium (assembly GCA_903970185.1). Classification (GTDB taxonomy): domain Bacteria; phylum Pseudomonadota; class Gammaproteobacteria; order Burkholderiales; family Burkholderiaceae_D; genus CAJCIC01. The sequence goes on along the minus strand of CAJCIC010000049.1, from coordinate 32,120 downwards.
GCGCACGGATATAGTCCGCGTCGTAATACATGGCTTCGGCGTCACCGGCCTCCTTGGCCAGCATCTGCGCGCGAAAGCGCTCGGCCTGCTCTTCGGGATCGTTGAGTTCGGAAAATGCATTGGCCGCCTCACGCCCGGCGATGAAGAGTTCGAAGCGCTCGGTCACCTGCCGGTCGTGGTCTGACGGTCGTGCCAAGGGCGAGACCTCGACCGGGTAGTCGATGATGAAGGTCGGATGCCACAGCTTGTGCTCGGCGACTTCTTCAAAAAGCGCGAGCTGCAGCGCGCCGATGCCAGCGCCAGCCAAAGGCGGCAGATCGACGTCGACGTGGTGGCGCTTGAGTTCGCCGCGAAGCCACGCTGCATCGGCAAAGTTCGCGCCCTGGTACTCAGGTGCATATTTCTCGATGGCAGCGGTGATGCTCAGGCGATCGAAGGGCTGCTCGAAATTTATGCTCTGGCCCTGATAGGTGAACACCTGGCTGCCGCAGGCGATCGTCGCCAGGTGGCGCAGGAGCGACTCGGTATAGTCCATCAGCCAGCGATAATCGGTATACGCCGCATAGAACTCGAGCATGGTGAATTCGGGATTGTGCCGCGGCGAGATGCCCTCGTTGCGAAAACTGCGATTGATCTCGAAGACGCGCTCAAACCCGCCAACGATCAGGCGCTTCAGGTAAAGCTCGGGTGCGATGCGCAGGAACATCGGCATGTCTAGCGCGTTGTGATGCGTGCGAAACGGCAGCGCGGCAGCGCCTCCCGGGATCGGGTGCAGCATCGGCGTTTCGACTTCGAGAAAGCCGTGCGCCACCATGAACTCGCGCAGCGCAGCGAGAATGCGCGAGCGAATGACGAAGCGCTCGCGCGTGCGGGCATCGGCGATCAGGCCGAGATAGCGCTGGCGGTACTTGATCTCGGCGTCGGCAATGCCATGGAACTTGTCGGGCAGCGGCCGCAAGGACTTGGCCAGAAGGCGCACCGTCCTGACCTTCACGGTCAACTCGTTGGTGCGCGTCTTGAAAAGCGTGCCGGTCACGCCCAGGATGTCGCCAAGATCGTAGCGCTTGAAGTCGGCATAGGCATCAGGGCCGATATCTTCCGAGCGGACATAGATCTGCAGCGCCGAGGCGCCGTCCTTCAAGGTCGCAAACGAGGCCTTGCCCATCAGGCGCTGCAGCACCATGCGTCCGGCAAGGGCGACCTCGACGGCGTTTGCTTCGAGCGCCTGCGCATCGAGCGCGTCGAACTTCTGGTGCAAGTCGCCGGCGCTTGCATCGGGCTTGAAATCGTTCGGATAGGCCACGCCCGCAAGCCGCAACGCGGCGAGCTTCGCGCGCCGCTCGGCCAGGATGTGGTTTTCGTCGAGCGGCTCTGCTCTGTCGTTCATTTAAGGCAATCGTTAGCGGTGACGGGACTTAGGCGGTGCGGACGTCGGCGATTTCATTTTCGCCGAAATCATCGCGCGCGAGATACTTGAGAACGTTATCGGCAGCATCTTCTGCAGAGGTCAATTGGTCATTGGCCTTGAGATCGATGAAGTGCTGGCGATGCGGAAAAGCTTCGCTTGTGCTCGTGCGCACGGCGCCTTGCATCTGCGTATCGATGACGCCTGGCGCGAGCGAGACAAAGCGCGCCGGATTGGCGCTGCCTTCCTCGTCGAGCTTGGCGCAGCGCGTGGCCATGTCAAGCGCCGCCTTGGTCGCGCAATAGGTGGCCCAGCCGGCATACGGGCGGCGCGCTGCGCCCGAGGAAATGTTGACAATGCGGCGCGCACCGGCAAAGGTCTTCGTGACGGCAAGGAACTGCGCCATGAAACACATCGCGGCGACGACATTGACCGACAGCGTGGTGGCAACCTCCATGGCCGTCAACGCTTCGCTTTTTTCGATCGGGCCGAGCATGCCGGCGTTGTTGATCAGCGTATAGCTTTCGGCATCGGGCAAGAGGCCCTCGCAGATGCTGGCGGCCAGTGCCTCGGTCGATGCGATGTCGGCGAGATCGGCAAGGTAATAGTCAAGCCAGGCGTTGCGCTTGGCAGCAAGCGAGCCGAGATGGTCGTTGGGGTTTCTGGCGATGCACACCAGCCGCGTGTCGGGCGCGAGAATCTTCTCGGCAAGCGCCGCCCCAAGGCCGCGCGAGGCGCCGGTCAGAATGACCACTTTTTCACTCATGTCTAGACCCCCTGCTTGAGGCTTGCCGCGATGAATGGATCAAGGTCGCCATCCAGCACTTTGCCAGTGTTGGAGATTTCAAGGTTGGTGCGCAAATCCTTGATGCGTGACTGGTCAAGGACGTAGCTTCTGATCTGGTGGCCCCAGCCGACGTCGGTCTTTGTGGCCTCGAGCTTGTCCTGTTCGGCCTGGCGCTTGCGCGTCTCGAGCTCGAACAGTCGCGACTTGAGCATGGCCATGGCTTCGGCACGGTTCCTGTGCTGCGAGCGATCGTTCTGGCACTGGACCACGATGCCCGTGGGCAGGTGCGTGATGCGAATCGCTGAATCGGTCTTGTTGATGTGCTGGCCGCCCGCACCCGAGGCCCTGAAGGTGTCGATCCTGAGATCGGCCGGGTTGATCTCGATCTCGATCGAGTCGTCGATTTCCGGGTAGACAAAGACACTGGCAAACGAGGTGTGGCGCCCGCCTGCGGAATCAAACGGGGACTTGCGCACGAGGCGATGAACGCCGGTTTCGGTGCGCAGGTGACCGTAGGCGTAGTCGCCCGAAATCTTGATCGTCGCGCTCTTGATGCCCGCCGTCTCGCCTGCCGATTCCTCGAGCAGCTCGGCCTTGAAGCCCTTGCGCTCGGCATAGCGCAGGTATTGGCGCTCGAGCATTGCGGCCCAGTCCTGCGCCTCGGTGCCACCGGCACCGGCCTGGATGTCCAAAAAGCAGTTGAGCGGATCGGCGGGGTTGGCGAACATGCGCCGGAATTCCATGCCCTCGACCAGTTCGCGCAGGCTGGCTGTATCGGCCTCGATGGCCATCAGCGTGCTGTCGTCGGCTTCGTCCTTGGCCATGTCAAAAATCTCGCGCGCGTCGCTCAAGCCCGATTCGAGCTTTCTGATGGTGCCGACGATGTCTTCGAGCGCCTTGCGTTCGCGGCCGAGCTCCTGTGCCCGCTTGCCGTCGCCCCACACCAGGGGGTCTTCAAGCGACTGGCTGACCTCGGTCAGGCGGCTGGCCTTGGTGTCGAAGTCAAAGATACCTCCGCAGCTCGCTGACGCGAGCCTTCAGGTCGGCCAAGCCGCTATCGATCAGATTCTGTCGTTCGGCTTCCATGACATGCCATTTCAACGCGGAAAACCGCAAATTATACGCGCGCGCCGCCTTCGATCATGTGCTCTACGACCACCTGCAGTCGCTCGCGCCCGTTATAGCTGTCGCATTCGAGCCGATAAACGAGCGTGGCCTCGGAAGGAAGACTCTCGGCGTGGTTAAACCAGATCGCGTCGAGCGGCTCGCCCTCACCGAAATCGAGCGTCAGGCGCGAATGCCTGTCCTTCAGGATGCGCTGTGACGTGATGCGAAAGCGATCGACAAACTGCGGCGCGGCAAAGCCTTGTCCCCAGACGCCCAACTGCATCTCGCGCACCAGGGGACAGGAGAGCGCCATGCCCTTGAGCGAGCCGTCGACTTCGAGCTTGCGCGCGAGAAATGCCGGCTCCATGACGCGCAACACGCAGTCTTCAAAGGCCGCGCCAAAGGCATCAAAACGCGCGCGCGCAATGGTCAGGCCAGCCGCCATGGCGTGGCCGCCAAATTGCAGGATCAACGTCGGGTCGCGCTTTGAGACGGCATCGAGCACGTCGCGCAGGTGAATGCCCTCGATCGAGCGGCCCGAGCCCTTTAACGTATCGCTCTTGCCTGGCGCAAAGACCAGCGTCGGCCGGTTAAAGCGTTCCTTCAGCCGCCCGGCGAGGATGCCAACGACGCCCTGGTGCCAGCGCTCGTCGGCGATGCAGATGGCGTTTTTTTGCGCGAGGCGATCAACGCTGCCAAGGGCATCAAGCGCGGCGAGCGCCTCGTCCTGCATCTGGGCTTCGATTGCGCGGCGCTCGTCGTTGATCGACGAGAGCCTTCTGGCCATCGCGTTGGCCTCGTCTTCGTCATCGGTGATGAGGCAGGAAATGCCCAGCGACATGTCCGACAGGCGACCGGCAGCATTCAGGCGTGGTGCAATGAAAAAACCCAGATCGCTGGTGCGCGCACTGCGTGCGTCGCAGCCGGCGGCGCGAAAAAGGGCGGCAACACCGGGCTGCATGCGCTGCGCGCGGATGCGGCGCAGGCCTTCGCTCACCAGTACGCGATTGTTGGCATCGAGTCTGACGACGTCTGCGACCGTGCCAAGAGCCACCAGGTCGAGCAGCCGGTCAAGCCTCGGCTCGGGCCGATCGAAAAAGCGGCCCTCGTCGCGCAGCCGTGCCCGAAGCGCGAGGAGCACGTAGAACATGACGCCAACGCCTGCGAGATGCTTGCTCGCAAAGGTGCAGCCCTCCTGGTTGGGATTGACGATCGAGACCGCTCTCGGCAAGACCGGCCCGGGCAGGTGGTGATCGGTGATGACGACATCGATGCCAAGCGCTGCCGCGTGGGCTGCGCCAGCGACGCTGGCGATGCCGTTATCGACAGTCACAATCAGCTTAGGCGCAAAGCGCGCGCTTGCAATGTCGACAATTTCCGGTGTCAGGCCATAGCCGGTCTCAAAGCGGTTGGGCACAAGAAAATCGACCTTCGCGCCCAGCTGGCGCAAGCCGCGCACGGCCACCGCGCACGCCGTGGCACCGTCGCAGTCGTAATCGGCAATCACAAGGATCGGCTCCTCGCGTTCGATGGCAAGCGCAAGGCGCCTTGCCGCATCGCTCGCGTGGCTTAGCGAATCCGGATGCAAGAGCGCGTCAACGCCGCGCGCGATCTGCGCCATCGAGGCGATGCCGCGCGCAGCATAGATGCGCGCCAGCAGCGGATCCACGCCAGCGCCAATCAGGCGCGCTTCCGCGGCGCCATCGATGCGCCGCGTGATCACGCGCAAGTCACTCGTTACTGCGGACAATCGATCATCTCCACGGCCTTGCCACGGCGCCAGAATTTGTACAGGTCACTTTTGCGCACGTGGCAGGAACGGACCCACTCGCGTCCGGTAAAGATCACCATCAGCTCGCCGATCGCGCCGCTCTTGAGCGCCGCCAGGGCGTCTTCTACCTTGCTGTCGATACCGATCAAGAGATTGCGAAAGCCGCTCCAGTCTTCGCTTCTGACGGGCGCCAGGAGGCTGGTGATGATTTCGAGGTCGATGCTTGCGCGTTCGGCCCTGGGCCATGCGCCAAGCCAGGGCGGCGCGCCCGTCGCGCTGCGATAGGGCAGGGGCACAGGCTCGGCTGCCGCATCGCCGCTTAACCAGACGGCGTTAACGGCAGGCAGGCCGCGCTTCTCGCGCTCGGCATTGACGCCATGGGCGTGCCAGACCATCTGGATTTCGTTGGCGAGCCTTCTCCAGGCGCGCTCGGCCTCGCCCGTGGGCAGCCAGCAGAGGAGCTCCTGGCCCAGGGCGGCTTCAAGCGAGGGCGCTTTCAGGCCATAGGGTTTGGGCACATCGAAGAGCCAGTGCGAAGGGTCAACGGGCGTGACGAGCCCAGGCAAGACGAGGGGCGCGATGGCGGCAATCAGTTGTGTGGCTTCGCCATCGTCAATCGCAAGCGCTTGCGGGTCGGTCAGGATCAGCCCCTGCGTGCCAAGCGCCAGGTGCACGGGTTCAAGCAGGTAGCGCTCGCCTGTCGCGCTCTTGTCTTGCCGTTGTGCATGGCGCGACCAGCCGCTTGCGACATCGACGCTTGCCACATGGCGCAGCGGCCAGCCCAGATACGGCGGCAATAGCTCGGCGTGCGGCGCCTTGTGCTCGCTTGCAGTGCCGAAAGCGGCTAGCGCATCGAGTCCGGGCAAGGCCATGCCGCGCACCAGGTCGGGCGCGAAATCGGCGGCAACGAGGCTTTCTGCGATGACCAGCTCGAAGATCGACATGGTAGAGATTCTAAGAGATCGGCAACCCGGGCCAGGCCCGTGAGCGCAGATGCGCGCGCAAAAGCCTCGAAATCGTTCTGTGGCACACTTGCCGCTTGATCCTGTTGGCAGATGGCGGGCGACTGTCCGCGTGCTGCTTTTCTGTTGCCGTGAATTTCCCCTTTGAATGGCAGGTCGGGCTGCGCTACACGCGCGCTGGCAAGCGTCGCGCCGATACGTCGCAGCGCAACGGCTTCATCTCGTTCATCGCGGCCGTCTCGACGCTTGGCATTGCGTTAGGCGTTGCGGCGCTGATCACCGTCTTGTCGGTGATGAATGGTTTCCAGAAGGAAGTTCGTGACCGCATGCTTGCCGTGCTCGCCCACATCGAGGTCTCAGGCGCCGATGGCACCATCAGCGACTGGCAAAAACTTGCCGCGGAAGCGAAGACCAACAAGGAAGTCATCGGTGTCGCACCGTACGTCTCGGGCCAGGTGCTGCTCACGCGCGGCGACAGTTTCAGGGGCGCGCTGCTGCGCGGCATCCTGCCAGGCGAAGAGCCCAAGGTCTCCGATCTCGGTGCCGACATGGTCGCAGGCCATCTCACCGATCTCGTCGCGGGCGACTTTTCGATCATTTTGGGCTCCGAGCTCGCGCGCGGATTTGGCGTTGGCGTTGGCGACAAGATCACGGTCGCCGCACCGCAAGGCACGGTGACGCCTGCCGGCCTGATACCGCGCTTTCGCCAGTTCACGGTGGTGGGCGTTTTCGAATCCGGCCACTACGAATACGACAGCTCGCTTGCGCTGATTCACATCGACGATGCCACCAAGCTTTTTCGCCAGGACAATTACACCGGCATCAGGCTCAAGCTCGACGACATGGAACGCGCGCCCGAAGTCGCAGCCGAGCTCGCCCCGGTGTTCACCGAGCCGGTGTTGATCCTTGACTGGACAAGGCAGAACCGCAACTGGTTTGCGGCAGTCAAGACCGAGAAAAACCTGATGTTCGTGATCCTGACGCTGATCATCGCCGTTGCCGCCTTCAACCTGGTCTCGTCGCTTGTCATGACCGTTACCGACAAGCAGGCGGATATCGCCATCTTGCGAACGTTAGGCGCCGCGCCGAAATCGATCATGGGCATCTTTGTCATCCAGGGCGCGATCATCGGCCTTGTCGGCTGCGCCGTTGGCGTGCTTCTGGGCGTCATTCTTGCGCTTAACATCGGCGCCATCGTGTCGTTCATCGAGCATCTGTTTCACGTCACCTTCCTGCCCAAGGACATTTATTTCATCAACACCATGCCCTCTGACTTGCGCCTGCCCGACGTCGTCAAGATCGGATTGGTGTCGGTGATCCTGAGCCTCGTTGCGACGATCTATCCGAGCTATCGGGCATCGCGCCTGGCGCCTGCAGAAGCGCTGCGCTACGAATGACGAGCGCCACGCGAGAAGGGCATGCCGCGGTGATCGAGGCCATCGATCTGTCCAAGACGTTTGGCACGGGCGTGGCTGCCGTCGAGGTCTTGCAAGGCGTCAACCTGCGCGTCGCCAAAGGCGAGACGCTGGCCGTGGTCGGCGCGTCGGGATCGGGCAAGAGCACGCTTTTGCACCTGCTTGGCGGCCTCGATACGCCAACCTCTGGCGCAGTCAGGATCGACGGCATGGCCGTCTCAAGCCTGTCCGAAGAAGCGCGCGGCACCATGCGCAACCAGCGCCTGGGCTTTGTCTACCAGTTCCATCATCTGCTGCCCGAATTCTCGGCGCTCGATAACGTCGCCATGCCGCTTCGCATCCGGCGCGAGTCGCTCGCCAAAGCCCGGGACAGTGCACGCCAGATGCTCGAGCGCGTGGGCCTTGGCCACCGCCTTGAGCACCGCCCGGGCGAGCTTTCAGGTGGCGAGCGCCAGCGCGCGGCGGTGGCGCGCGCGCTTGTCACCCGGCCTGCGTGCGTGCTCGCTGACGAGCCGACCGGCAATCTTGATCGCCATACCGCGGGCGAGATCTTCAAGCTTCTGCTGGAACTGAACCGCGATCTTGCGACGAGCTTTATCATCGTCACGCACGACCTGGATCTGGCCGGCAGGCTCGAGCGCACCGTGTCGCTGCAAAACGGCAAGTTCTAGCCGATCGATGGATGCGCATTTGCCCACCTTGCCCTGGATCGATACCCACTGCCATCTGGATGCGGCCGAGTTCGATGCCGATCGCGATGAAGTCATCGAGGATGCAGCGCGTGCCGGAGTTGCGCACATCGTCGTGCCCGCCGTTGACACCGCCAATTTCGATGCGGTGAGAAGGCTTGCCCAGCGCATGCCTGGCGGCCGTTATGCGCTGGGCATCCATCCCCTCGCAAGCCCGGGCGCGAAGGAGGCCGAGCTTGAGCTTCTCGATGCTGCCTTGACGCGGGCCGCCACCGATGCGCGGCTGGTGGCGATTGGCGAGATCGGCCTTGATCTTTTTGTTGACGAGCTCAAAAGCGACGCTGCGCGCGCGCACCAGGAATGGCTCTTTGCCGAGCAGCTGCGCCTCGCGCGGCACCATCACCTGCCGGTATTGCTGCACGTGCGTCGCGCCCAGGACCGCGTGCTCAAGGCACTTAGGGCCCATCGCGGCGTGACCGGCATCGCCCACGCCTTTAACGGCAGTGCGCAGCAGGCCGGGTTTTTCGTCGAACTCGGTTTCAAGCTCGGCATGGGCGGCGCGATGACCTTCGAGCGCGCGCTCAATATCCGCCGCATCGCCAGCGACATGCCGCTTGACGCGCTGGTGCTTGAGACCGACGCCCCCGACATCGCCCCTGCCTGGCGCTACAAAAGCCGCAATGTGCCCGCTGAAATTCCAGCCATCGGCTGTGAACTGGCGAAGCTTCGCGGCATCGCGCCCGAGGTCGTTGCCGCCCAGACGGCGAAGAACGCCCAGACCATTCTGCCGCGCCTGTGAGCGATTTTGGCCCGGTTGTTGCTAAACTGGCCCATAACACGCGCCGCGTGTGCTCGCATTGCCTGTCGCGCGCACCCCGGCTCGACCACCAAGCCTAGCGCCAAGGAACATGCCCGACTCCAGCCCGATCCGGTTTTTCGACGAAATGTCAGAGGCAAACGGCCGCGTCAGGGAACATTACGCGGCGTTTTCGGAGTGGCTTGAAGGGCAAAGCGCGGAGTCGCTGGCCAGCAAGCGCGCCGAGGCCGACCTGATCTTTCGCCGCGTCGGCATCACCTTTGCCGTCTACGGCGATGACGCAGGTACCGAACGCACGATTCCCTTTGACATCATCCCGCGCATTCTTCCGGCCAACGAGTGGCAGATTCTCGAGGCCGGCCTGCGCCAGCGCGTCAAGGCGCTGAACTCGTTCATCGGCGATATCTATCACGACCAGGACATCGTCAGTGCGGGCATCGTGCCCAAGGAACAGATCCTTGCCAACTCGCAATATCGCCCGGAGATGCGCGGCATCGATGTGCCGCTTGGCATTTATGCCCACATTGCCGGCGTGGATGTCGTGCGCGCAGGCGCAGGCGAGTTCTATGTGCTCGAAGACAACCTGCGCGTGCCCTCGGGCGTGTCCTACATGCTTGAAGACCGCAAGATGATGATGCGGCTCTTTCCCGAGCTCTTCTCGCTGCACCGGGTCGCACCGGTTGCCCATTACCCCGACATCCTGCTCGAGACGCTGCGGGCTGTCGCACCCAAGGACCGCGAAGATCCGACCGTCGTCGTCATGACCCCGGGCATGTACAACTCGGCCTATTTCGAGCACGCCTTCCTCGCGCAGCAGATGGGCGTCGAGCTGGTCGAAGGCCAGGACCTTTTCGTTGACGATGGCTTTGTCTTCATGCGCACGACGCGCGGGCCGCGCCGGGTCGATGTCATCTATCGCCGCGTCGACGACGATTTCCTTGACCCGCTCGCGTTTCGCGCCGATTCGAGCCTGGGCGTGCCTGGCATTCTGGGCGTCTACCGGGCCGGCCGCGTCACGCTTGCCAACGCGATTGGCACCGGTGTTGCCGATGACAAGTCGATCTATCCCTACGTGCCCAAGATGATCGAGTTTTACCTCGGCGAGAAGTCGATCCTGAACAACGTGCCGACCTACCAGTGCCGAAAAGAAGACGACCTGGCCTATACCCTTGCCAACCTCGAGCAGCTCGTCGTGAAGGAGACGCACGGTGCCGGCGGCTACGGCATGCTGATCGGGCCGGCCTCGACCAAGGCCGAAATCGAGGCCTTTCGCGGCGCGCTCAAGAAGCATCCGAAGAAGTACATCGCGCAGCCCACGCTGGCGCTGTCGGCGTGCCCGACCTTTGTCGAATCGGGCGTGGCGCCGCGCCATATCGACTTGCGCCCGTTCGTGCTCTCGGGCCAGACCGTGACGATGGTGCCAGGCGGCCTGACGCGCGTGGCCTTGCGCGAGGGCTCCTTGATCGTCAACTCCTCGCAAGGCGGCGGCACCAAGGACACCTGGGTGCTGGAGCTCTGACGTGCTAAGCCGCACCGCCGATCATCTGTTCTGGATGGCGCGCTACATCGAGCGCGCCGAGAACACCGCACGCATGCTGGATGTCAACGTGCAGACGTCGCTGCTGCCGCAATCGGAGGCGCGCTCGGCCGAGGGCTGGCAGGCGATGCTTGGCATCTCCGAGTTGCGCGAGAAATTCGTGGCCGGCGGCCACAGCTTTTCGCCGCGCGAACTGATGGACTTCATGGTTCGCGATGCCAAGAACGAGTCTTCGATCCTGTCGTGCCTGCGCGCCGCACGCGAGAATGCGCGCGCCGTGCGCGGCACGCTCACCACCGAAGCCTGGGAGACCTACAACACGACCTGGCTGGAACTCAACCAGCTGCTTCGCGGCAAGACGCTCGAGCGCGATCCGAGTGCCTTTTTCGAGTGGGTCAAGTTCCGCTCGCACCTCTCGCGCGGCGTCATGATCGGCACCATGCTGAAAGACGAGTCGTTCTATTTCGCAAGGCTTGGCACCTTTCTCGAGCGTGCCGACAACACGGCGCGCATCCTCGATGTCAAATACCATGGCCTGGCTGAAGCCGGGCAACTCGTCGAGCCCCTGCCTGACAGTGGCCGCCATGGCACCGAGCCTACCAACTATCGCGATTTCTATTACTGGGCGGCGGTGTTGCGCTCGGTCTCGGCGTTCGAGATTTATCGCAAGGTCTATCGCGATGTCATCACGCCCTCGCGCGTTGCCGAATTGATGATCCTGCGGGGCGACATGCCGCGCTCGCTTCTGGCCTGTGTCGACGAGGTGCGCAGCAACCTCGCCAAGGTCACCAATGACCATTCGCAGGAGACCGAAAGGCGCGCGGGCATGCTCAAGGCAGAACTCGAGTACGGCCGCATCGACGATATCCTGCAGATGGGCCTGCACGCCTACCTCACCAATTTCCTTGAGCGTGTCAACGATCTCGGACGCCGGGTGAGCGCGGATTTTCTGGTGTTGCACCAAGCTTGAGGTGAGTTCTTGGCCATCCACGTTGCACTGAGTCACATCACGCGCTACAAGTACGACCGCCTGGTCGCGCTTGGACCGCAGTTGATCCGCCTGCGTCCGGCACCGCACTGCCGCACGCCGATTCTCGCCTATTCACTGAAGATCTCGCCAAGCCAGCACTTTCTCAACTGGCAGCAGGATCCCTTTGCCAATTACCTGGCGCGCGTGGTCGTGCCTGATCGCACGCGTGACTTCAGCGTCACGGTGGCGCTGGTGGCCGAGATGGCGGTGTATAACCCGTTCGATTTTTTCATCGATCCGAGCGCCGAGAATTTTCCCTTCCAGTACGACGAGGAACTGCTGCGCCAGCTGGCCCCTTACCTGGCCCGCGACAAGGCCACGGGCGAGGGCAAGCGCTTCAAGAATTACCTGCGCTCGATCGAAGGCACGCGCGGCCGCACGCTGGATTTCGTCGTCGATCTCAACCGCCAGCTGCAACATGACGTGAGCTACCTGATCCGCCTTGAGCCTGGCGTGCAAACGCCTGAAGAGACGCTCGAGCTCGCAGCCGGCTCGTGCCGCGACTCGGCCTGGCTTTTGGTGCAGCTCTTGCGCTACCGCGGGCTTGCCGCGCGCTTCGTCTCGGGCTACCTGATCCAGCTCAAGGCCGACGTCAAGTCGCTTGACGGGCCCTCGGGGGCGAGCGCCGATTTCACCGACCTGCACGCCTGGTGCGAAGTGTTCCTGCCCGGTGCCGGATGGATCGGGCTTGACCCGACGTCGGGACTGCTGGCCGGTGAAGGCCACATTCCGCTGGCTGCGACGCCCGAGCCTGGCAGTGCCGCGCCGGTGAGCGGCGCGGTCGATTTCGCCGAGGTCGAGTTCGAGCATCACATGTCGGTGACGCGCATCTTCGAGTCGCCGCGCGTCACCGCGCCCTACAGCGAGGAGACGTGGCAGTCGATCGATCGCCTGGGCGAGGCCGTCGATCGCCAGCTCGAGGCCATGGACGTGCGCCTGACCATGGGCGGTGAGCCGACCTTCGTCTCGGTCGATGACCGCGACGGCGCCGAATGGAATACCACCGCCTTGGGCCCGAAGAAACGCGAGCTGGCCACGGCATTGCTGTTTCGCTTAGCCGACCATTACGGCAGTGGCGGCTTCCTGCATTTCGGCCAGGGCAAGTGGTATCCGGGCGAGCAGTTGCCGCGCTGGGCCTTGAGCGTCTATTGGCGCGGCGATGGCAAGCCGTGCTGGAACGATCGCAAGCGCCTGGCCGACGAGCGCATCGCTTCGAGCTACACCGCAGAGGATGCCGAGCGCTTCGTGAAGCTGCTCGCAACCAAGCTTTTCATCACCGCGCACCATCATCTGCCGGCCTATGAGGACGTGTATTACTACCTCTGGCGCGAGCGGCGCCTGCCGGTCAATGTTGATCCGCTCGATGCACGCCTTGACGATCCGCTTGAGCGCAGCCGGCTGCGCAAGGTCTTCCAGCAGGGACTCTCGAAGGTCATCGGCTATCTCCTGCCCTTGACTTTCGAGGAATCGCTCAGGCGTTTTCGCACCGGTCCATGGTTCCTGCGCGATGAGCGTCTGTACCTTCTGCCTGGCGACTCGCCAATGGGCTATCGCCTGCCGCTCGATGCCCTGCCGTGGGTCGATGAGAAGGACCGTGAAGTGATCATCAGCGCCGATCCTTTCACGCCAGAGGCGGTGGCGAGCCGGCCGACGCGCGAGCCGCCCTTGCGCACCCAGGCCGGGGCGCACCAGGTGACCGGCGGCGCGGCCGGGCTAAGCTACGTCGGCGGCGCCTCCGCCGAGGTCAAGCCGGCCGCGCTTGCAAGCGATGCGAAAGAGCCGGCCACGCATCTTCCCGAGCATCTCGAATCGGCAAAACGGCATGTGCGCACGGCGCTATGCGTCGAGCCTCGCGACGGACGCCTGTACATCTTCATGCCGCCCTTGCGCGATGTCGACGCCTATCTCGAACTCGTCGCCGCGATCGAGGCGACCGCAGCAGCGCTTGATGTCGCGGTCATCATCGAGGGGTATCCGCCGCCTCGCGATGCACGCCTGAAAAGCCTGTCGGTGACGCCCGATCCGGGTGTCATCGAGGTCAACATCCATCCGTCTGCGAGCTGGGCCGAACTTTCCGAGCACACCGAATTTCTCTACCAGGCGGCGTTCGAGACGCGCCTTTCCACCGAAAAATTCATGATCGACGGGCGCCACACCGGCACGGGCGGTGGCAACCATCTGGTGCTTGGCGCAACGCATGCGCCTGACAGCCCGTTCCTGCGCCGCCCCGATCTCCTCGCCAGCCTCCTGTCTTACTGGCACAACCATCCGTCGCTGTCGTATCTGTTTTCCGGACTTTTCATCGGCCCGACAAGCCAGGCCCCGCGCGTGGACGAAGCGCGCATGGACCAGCTCTACGAACTCGAGATCGCGCTCGCCCAGATTCGCAAGCAGGTCGCAGAAAAAGGCCAGGAGATTGCGCCTTGGGTGATCGACCGCTCGCTGCGCAACATTCTCGTCGATGTCACCGGCAACACGCACAGAAGCGAATTTTGCATCGACAAGCTGTATTCGCCCGATGGCCCGACCGGGCGCTTGGGCCTGCTCGAATTGCGCGCCTTCGAGATGCCGCCGCATCCGCGCATGAGCCTCGTGCAGCAGCTGCTCCTGCGCGCGCTGGTGGCGCGCTTCTGGCGCGAGCCGTATCGCGCGCCGCTTGCGCGCTGGGGCAACGAACTGCATGACCGCTTTCTCTTGCCAAGCTACGTCGCGCTCGACTTCGAGGACGTGATCACCGAGCTGAATGCCACCGGCTTTGCCTTCGAGCGCGACTGGTTCGCACCGCATTTCGAGTTCCGCTTTCCTTTCATCGGCGACTTTTCCGCGCGCGGCGTCGAAGTCACGCTGCGCTCGGCGCTCGAGCCTTGGAACGTGCTGGGCGAAGAAGCCAGTGCCGCTGGCACCGTGCGCTATGTCGATTCCTCGCTCGAGCGGCTTGAGGTGCGCGTCACCGGCATGACCGATACGCGCCACGTCCTGACCGTCAATGGCCACAGCCTGCCGTTGCGCCCGACCGGGCGCTCGGGCGAATACATCGCCGGCGTGCGCTACAAGGCGTGGGCGCCGTCGTCGGCGCTGCATCCGAACATTGGCGTTCACGTACCGTTGTTATTCGATCTCATCGATACCTGGAACCAGCGCTCGCTTGGCGGATGCACTTATCATGTGGCCCATCCCGCCGGACGCAATTACGACACTTTTCCAGTCAATGCCTACGAAGCCGAAAGCCGGCGCCTTGCCAGATTCTCAAGACTTTCGCTCAAGGCCGGGCGTGCCGTGGCGAGGACTCCGGAGACAAGCCTTGAATTTCCTTACAGCATCGACCTCAGACGCCACTAGCGCGCAGGGCGTTGTTTGCCGTGGGCGTTTCTGCGCATCGGGTCATCAAGGGATGGCATGCGCAACGTAGCGCCATCGCTTTTCGAGCGCGACGAAGAACGCGACGCCTCGGCGCTGGCCGCGCATTCGGCGCTGCCGAAAATCACCGGTCACTTCGACGAACTGCGCGGCGAGGGCAGCCGCTTGCGGCCGGCCTGGACGCAGTTCTTCGACCGGCTCGGCGCAGAAGGCTTTGGCGATCTCGACCACCGCCAGGACGCGGTCGGGCGCCAGATCCGCGAAAACGGCATCACCTATAACGTCTACGCCGATTCGAGCGGAACGACGAGGCCCTGGTCGCTCGACCTGCTGCCGTTCCTGATCGAAAAAGACGAGTGGGCCGAGCTCGCCGCAGGCGTCGTGCAACGGGCGCGCCTGATGAATGCCGTGCTCGCCGATGTCTATGGCGAGCAGCGCGTTCTGGCCGAGGCGCTTTTGCCACCGGCACTGGTGCATGGCCATCCGGGCTATCTGCGCTCGATTGCCGGCTTTCAGCCGCCGGGCGGGATTTTCTTGCATATCGCCGCCTTCGATTTAGCGCGCGCACCCGACGGCTCGTGGTGGACGGTATCGCAGCGCGTGCAGGCGCCCTCGGGCCTTGGCTACGTGCTGGAAAACCGCATGGTCATCTCGCGCCAGTTTCCCGAGGCGTTTCGGGACATGCACATCGAGCATCTGGCTTCAAGCTACAGGCGGCTGATCGAGGCCCTCACGGCCTACGCCCCCGATCACGACGGCGTGCCGCGCTTTGTCCTGCTCACGCCTGGCCCGTTTAACGAAACCTATTTCGAGCACGCCTACCTCGCGCGCTATCTCGGCCTGCCGCTTGTCGAAGGCTCGGATTTGACCGTGCGCGATGACTGCCTGTACCTGAAATCGCTGCATGGCTTGGAGCGCGTGCATGGCGTCTTGCGCCGCCTTGACGACGACTTTCTCGATCCGCTCGAATTGCGCCCGGACTCGACCCTGGGTGTGCCAGGCCTTTTGCAGGCGATGCGCGCGGGCAACGTGCTGATCGCCAATGCACCCGGATCGAGCTTTCTCGAATCGCCTGCAACCAGTGCATTTTTTCCAAAGCTGGCCGAGGCCCTGCTTGGCGAGCGCCTGATCCTGCCGTCGCTGTCGTCGTGGTGGTGCGGCGAGGCCGCGGCGCGCGAACACGTGCTGCCTTACCTGCGCAACCTGGTCATCAAGCCGACCTATCCGCGCGGCAACTTCGAAGCCTTCCTGGCTGCCGATGCCAGCGATGACGAGCTCGCCCAATGGCAGCGGCGCATCGCCGAGGATCCGGCGGCCTATACCGTGCAGGCCTATTTGCCGCTGTCGCAAGCGCCGACCTGGACTGCGGGCCAGATGATCCCGCGCGCGGCCATGGTGCGCCTGTTTGCGCTGGTTGACGCCAACGGCGAGTGGCATGCGCTGCCTGGCGGCATGACGCGCATTGCCAGTCACGACCGCCAGGTGGTCTCGATGCAGCGCGGCGGCAGCAGTCTTGACACCTGGGTCATGACTGCGGGCGTGGTCGACTCCTTCTCGATGCTGCCGGAGAACATTCGTGCCGAGGACCTGAGGCACAAGCGCCGGCCGGTCTCAAGCCGCGCCGCTGAAAACCTGTTCTGGATGGGCCGCTATGCCGAGCGCGCAGAAAATGCCGTGCGCCTTGCGCGCCTCACGCTCGCCTACCTCGGCAGCGATGACGAGTTGCCCGAGGAATTGCTCGCTGCCTTGCATACGCTTTGCACGGCACGCGGTCTCGTCGCCGACGAGGTGCCGTCACCGGCACAGGCGCCGCGCGTGTTCGAGCGCGCCCTGATTGCCGGGCTCGCCGATCCCGCGAGCGTGCCCAGCGTGGGCTTTAACGTGCGTGCCCTGGGCCACGCCGCAGGCCACATCCGCGATCGGCTCTCGCCTGCGCACTGGCGCCTGATCCTCGCCGCCGGCGACGATCTTTTTGCCACCTTCTCGCAAATGCAGGACTCGGGCTTCACTTCTGCCGAGGCGACGCGCGCGCTTGAGCATCTGGGCGTGCAGTTAAGCGCGATCACGGGTGCGCAGACCGATCGCATGACGCGCGACGATGGCTGGCGCCTGCTTGCGGTGGGGCGCCAGCTCGAGCGCCTGGGCGGCATGGCATCTTGCCTGAATGTGCTTTTCGAGGGCGATGCGGTCATGACCGAGCCAGGCTTTGACCTGCTGCTCGAGCTGTTCGATTCGATCATCACCTATCGAGCCCACTACCAGCGCCGCCACGAGACGGCGGCCTTGATCGACCTGCTGGTGGCCGACGGCGAGAACCCGCGCTCGCTCGCCTGTGTGCTGCAAACGCTCGGCACAACGCTCGCGGCGTTGCCAGCGGTTGCCGACAAGCCACCGCTTGCGGCGATGCTCGCTGACATCGCACCGATCGATCTTGTCGCCTTGTGTCAGCGCAAGGACGGCCGCTACGAGGCGCTGCTGGCTTTCGTTGGCGATCTTTACCTTCTGAGCCGGCAGATTTCTGATGAAATCGGCAGGCGCTATTTCACCCACGCGCAGGTGGCACGGAGCCTGACCGCGTGAGTTATCGCATGTTCGAAGTCCGGCACGAGACGCACTACGAATACAGCGGCTCGGTCGAACTCGCCCAGCATCTTGCCTATCTCAGGCCGTGTCAGGACGACGCCCAGATCATCGAGCGCCACGCACTTGCGATTGCACCCGAGCCGTCATGGCAGATCGCCTCGATCGACAGTTTTGACAACCACCGCCAGTTCTTCTCGATGTATGCGCCGCATCGCGAACTGAAGGTGATCGCAACCAGCAGGGTCGGCGTTCGCGCCCGCTATGCGGAGGCCGACTTTGCCGCCAGCCTGCCCTGGGAGGAGGCCGAGGCGCGCATGCGCTACTTGAGCGGCGTGCCGTGGCGCCCCGAGTGCGAGTTCTCGTTTGCCTCGCCCTACGTGCCGCTGCATCGCGATCTATACGCCTATGCGCGCGAGTCGTTCACCGATGGCCGGCCGATCGCGCTCGCGGCAATCGAATTGATGCAGCGCATCTATGGCGATTTCGAATACGAAGTCGAAGCCACCGAGATTTCGACCCCTTTGATCGACGCCTTCAGGCAGCGCCAGGGCGTGTGCCAGGACTTCGCCCACATCCTGATCGCCTGCGTGCGCAGTCTCGGCCTTGCCGCGCGCTACGTCAGCGGCTATCTGCTCACGCACTCGAAGGAAAAGCACGAGAGTTACATCGGTGCTGACGCGTCGCACGCGTGGGCCTCGGTGCACTGCCCGGGGCTTGGGGCCAACTCCGACTGGCTCGATCTTGATCCGACCAACGATCTGGTGCCTGGCAATGCCCACGTCACGCTCGCGCGCGGGCGCGACTATGGCGATGTCACGCCTCTGCGCGGCATCATTCGCGGCGGCGGCGATCACGACCTTGCGGTCGCGGTCTCGGTCATCCCCGACGACTTCCGCTAGCGCAAGCTACGGATACAGGCCGCGCTCCTCGCGGGCCTGCAGCACGCGCGTGCAGGCGACAACGAAGGCGGCCGTGCGCAGCGGCACGTGATGCTGCTCGGCGACATCAAGAATGCGCCTGAAGGCCTCGACCATGATCTTGTCCAAGCGCAGGTTGATTTCGTCTTCGGTCCAGAAAAACGAGCTGAAGTCCTGCACCCATTCGAAATACGACACGGTCACGCCGCCGGCGTTGGCGATGACGTCAGGCACGACGAGAATGCCGCGATCGGCAAGGATGTGGTCGGCTTCGTTGGTCGTCGGGCCATTGGCGCCCTCGAGCACGATGCGCGTCTTGACGCGCTTGGCGCGCGCGCCCTGCAGCTGGCCTTCAAGCGCCGCAGGAATCAGAAAGTCGCTCTCGACGTCCCAGAAGTCCTCGTTGGCGATCCTGTCTGCGCCCTTGAATGCGCCGATGCCGCCTTTTTCATGCAGTTCGGCCATGAGCAAGGCCATATCGAGGCCATGGGCGTTATAAATCGTGCCGGTGTGGTCCTGTACCGCCACGATCTTGCCGCCGCTGCCGGCAAACAGCTCAGCGGCTGCCGAGCCGACGTTGCCAAAGCCCTGCACGGCGATGCGCGCGCCATCAAGGCTCAGGTTCTTGCGCCTTGCGGCTTCGCGCCCGACGACAAAAACGCCGCGTCCGGTGGCCTTGACGCGGCCAAGCGAGCCGCCAAGCGGAATCGGCTTGCCGGTGACAACACCGGTGGCCGATGAGCCGACATTCATCGAATAGGTGTCCATCATCCACGCCATGATCTGCGCGTTGGTGTTGACATCCGGCGCCGGAATGTCCTTGTCCGGGCCGATGATGAGGCCGATCTCGCTGGTGTAGCGCCGTGTCAGGCGCTCAAGCTCCTTGAGCGAGAGCTGCTTGGGGTCGACGCGAATGCCGCCCTTGGCACCGCCAAAGGGCAGGTTGACTGCGGCGTTTTTGATCGTCATCCAAGCCGAGAGCGCCATCACCTCTTCGAGGTTGACGTCAGGGTGAAAGCGCACGCCGCCCTTGCCAGGCCCGCGTGACAGGTTGTGCTGGACGCGATAGCCCTCGAAATGCGCCACAGCGCCGCTGTCGAGTTCGATCGGAATGTCAACAATCAGGGCGCGCTTGGGGCGGCGCAGGGTTTCGGCCCAGCGGGCCAGGTGTCCGAGGTAGGGCAAAACGCTTTCGACCTGGGACAGGTAAGTTCCCCAGGGGCTGTCTGCAGTCGGGCTGACATACGACAGATTCGACATTTTTTGAGTCTCCAAATTACGGCTGGCCGCGAAGATACAGGAGATTGGCGTTCGTGTCGCGTCGCGTTGCCGCATGCGCAAGTGCGGCTCGCGCTACAATGCGCGAGAGCAGTAATCCAGGGCCTGCGGCAAGGCGCCGCGCAGCGATTGAGTCGATGTACTACCGTGTGACCGAAAAGCCATGACCTACTGCGTCGCCATGCGACTGGACGAAGGTCTGGTGTTCCTCTCCGATTCGCGCACCAATGCCGGTGTCGACCAGATCGGCACGTTTCGCAAGATGGTGGTCTTCGAGCGCCCCGGCGAGCGCGTCATGGTGCTGCTTAGCGCCGGCAACCTGGCCGTGAGCCAGGCGATTCGCGAGTCGCTTGCCGAACGCGTTGGCGTCGATGGCACGAGCATCTGGACTGCGCCTACCATCTATGACGCCGTGCGCATGGTCGGCGATGCCGTGCGCGAAGTGCGCGAGCGCGATGCCGAAGCCATGGCCAACAGCGGCATCGAGTTCAATGTCAGCCTGATTTTCGGCGGCCAGATCCGCGGCGAGGCGTGTCGCCTGTTCATGATCTATGCGGCGGGCAATTTCATCGAGGCCTCGGCAGAGAGCCCGTACTTCCAGATCGGTGAATCGAAATACGGCAAACCCGTGCTCGATCGCATGATAAGGCCCGAGTCAACGCTCGACGATGGCGCCAAGTGCGCGCTGGTGTCGATGGATTCGACCTTGCGCTCGAACATTTCCGTGGGCCTGCCGCTCGATCTGATGTGCTACGAAGTGAATGCCCTGCGCGTCACGCGCTTTGCCGTGATCGATACGCGCAATCGTTACTTCCAGATGATCCACGACACCTGGGGCGCGAGGCTCAAGCAGGTGTTCTCCGACCTGCCCGATCCGACCTGGGGAAAAGCCGCGGCGCAGGCCAGTCCGACTTCGAACAGCGCGCAAACGCACGAGCCGGTGCGCGCGCGCATACCCAAGGTGCTGGCGATTAACGATCCGCCCGAAGCAGCCGGCCTGATCCAGTCGCTCGCCGAAAACCCCACGGGCTCGTCGCAGCTCTACTAGCTCCCACGCGAAAGGTTACGGTTGCCTCAGTCGCCCCGCCTGTTGTCGGTCCAGTGCATGACACCGGCCGGCCTGCACCGCATGGCCTATGCCGAATACGGCGATGCCGGCAATCCGCGCGTTCTCGTCTGCGTGCACGGCCTTGCGCGCTCGAAAGCCGATTTCACCGACCTGGCCCTGGCCATGCAGGACCACTATCGCGTCGTTGCCGTCGACTTGCCCGGCCGCGGCGAGTCCGACTGGCTGCCTGATCCCGCGCTCTACCAGGTGCCGATTTATGTCGCTGACATCGTCACGCTCCTGGCCAGGCTCAATGCCAAGACGGTGCACTGGTTTGGCACTTCGCTTGGCGGGCTGACCGGCATGGCGCTGGCATCGCTTAAGGATTCGCCGATTGAGCGCATGGTGCTCAACGACGTCGGCCCGGTGGTCACCGGCGTGTCGCTTGATCGCATCGCAACGTATGTCGGCAAGACCATGACGTTTGCAACCTATGGCGAAGCCGAGGCCGCGATTCGCGCCGCCTCGCAATCGTTTGGCGTTAATGGCGATGCCCAGTGGCGCCAGTTCATCGATGCCGTCCTGAAAAAAAGCGGCGACGGCTACGTGCTCGGCTACGACCCGGGCATTGCCAAAAGCGTAGAGCTGCCGCTGGGCCAGCTGCACAGCGATATCGATCTCTGGCATGTCTGGGACGCGATCACCTGCAAGGTGCTTGCGGTGCGCGGCAGCGAGTCCGACCTTTTGACCGCCACCACCCACGCCGAGATGGCCGTGCGCGGGCCGAAGGCGGAATTGGCGACCATCCAAGGCGTGGGCCACGCACCGACGTTCATGAGCCGCGAGCAGATCGACATCGCGCGCGCCTTCCTGCTTGCCGGAGACTAGCCATGCCCCCCTCGGAGAAAGCGCCCGGTGCTGTGACGCGCATGCATGTCGGCCCGAGGCTCTCGGAGATCGCGGTGCACAATGGCGTGGTCTATCTCGCCGGGCAGATCGCCGAAGACAGCGCGCGGGGCATCGAGGCGCAGACGCGCGAAGTGCTGGGCCACGTCGATCGCCTCCTTGGCGAGGCCAATAGTGACAAGACGCTGATTCTTTCGGCCACCATCCTGCTTTCTGACATCGCCAATTTCGCCGCCATGAACCGCATCTGGGACGACTGGGTCGAACCCGGCCACACGCCGCCCAGGGCGACCTTCGAGGCGGCGCTGGCAAGGCCCGAACTGCTCGTCGAAATCAAGATCATCGCCGCCCAGGCGGGCTAGGCGCGAGAGCAATTTTGCACTTGGGCAGAGGCCGCGCGCGGATATAATTTCGCCATGGCACTCTTCGGCATTCCCGCGCCCGTCCTAAGCGATATCGTCGAGGGAGCCGATCACATCGGCTCGGACGCAGAGCCGCGTGCGGGCGCTGCCGCGAGCGCCATGGATAGCGCGCCTGCGCATGCGCCAAGCCGCGACGAGGCGCTGCTGTTACGCCTGACCGCGCATCTTGAGCCCGCCGACGCCAGGCTGGTGAGCCAAGCCAGCGAATTTGCGCTTGCCCTCTACGGCCAGGGGCGCCTTGCAAGCGGTGAGCCGATGATGGCCCACGCGCTTGGCATTTTGCAGATTCTTGATGCCGTCAGGGCCGATGCCCCGGCGCGCGCTGCAGGCATCCTGTTTGGCGCAGCCGAGCTTCTGGCCAAGCCCCTGGAGCAGCTTACCGAAGCCTTTGGCCCGGACATTGCCGCAATCGTCTCGGGCGTGCGCGATCTGGCGCGCCTGGGCGAGATCACGCGCCGGCACAGCAGCGATCCGCTGCCGCGCGACGCCAAGGCGCTCGAGCGCCAGGTCGAGACGCTGCGCAAGATGCTGCTGGCGTTTGCCACCGACATCCGCGTCGTTTTGGTCAGGCTGGCGTCGCGCCTGCAGACGCTGCGCCACTACGCCGCCACCAAATTGCCCGTGCCCGATGGCATCGCCCGCGAGTCGCTCGAGATCTACGCGCCCCTGGCCAATCGCCTTGGCGTATGGCAAATCAAGTGGGAGATCGAAGACCTGGCGTTGCGCTTTACCGAGCCCGAGGTGTACAAGCGCATCGCGCGCATGCTCGATGAAAAACGCGTCGAGCGCGAAGCCTTCATCGCACTCACCATGCGCGAACTGTCCGATCTCCTGAAAAAGGCCGGCATCACCGCAGAGGTTACCGGGCGGCCCAAGCACATCTTCTCGATCGTCTCGAAAATGCGCGCCAAGGGGGTCGATTTCACCAACCTCTACGACGTGCGCGGCCTGCGCGTGATCGTGGCCGACGAGCGCGGCTGCTATGCCGCGCTGGGTGTCATCCACGGCCACTGGCCTGCGCTTGCCGAGGAATTTGACGACTACATCGCAAGGCCCAAGGCCAACGGCTACCGGTCCTTGCATACGGTCGTGCGCGACAGAGCCGGACGACCCTTCGAAGTGCAGGTCAGAACGCGCGACATGCATCGCTTTGCCGAGTATGGCGTCGCCGCCCACTGGCGCTACAAGGAAGGCGGCACTTCGCTTGGCGCGCAGGATCGATACGACGAAAAAATCGCCTGGCTGCGCCAGCTTCTGGCGTGGAAGGCCGAGGTCGCCGAATCGGTGGTGCAAGAGCCCGGACAGGCCGGCCCGCGCGAGCCCAGTCTGGTTGACCGGCCGATCGTGCCTGCAGCCTTGCTCGATGACCGCATTTTCGTTCTGACGCCGCAGGCGCGCGTGATCGAGTTGCCCGCGGGCGCAACGCCTGTGGACTTCGCCTACCACCTGCATACCGATCTTGGCCACCGCTGCCGCGGCGCGCGCGTCAATGGCGCCCAGGTGCCTTTGAACACGCCTCTAAAAAACGGCCAGACGGTCGAGATCATCCTTGCCAAGCCGGGCACGGCAGGCTTCGGGCCGTCGCGCGACTGGCTTAACGCGCAGCTCGGTTTTTTGCACAGCCCGCGCGCGCGCGCCAAGGTCAGGCAGTGGTTTAACGCCCAGGAACTCGACGAGACCCTGCTTGCCGGACGGGCGTTGATTGACAAGACCTTGCAACGCGAAGGCAAGACCTCGGTCAATCTTGATGAACTCGCCCTAAAGCTCGGCTTTGGCAAGGCTGACGAGCTCTTCATGGCGGTGGCGCGCGACGAATTCAGCCTGCGCAGCGTCGAGGCGGCGTTAAACGACAGCGTCGTGCTGGCCATCGAGAGCAACGAGCAATTGCTCGTGGCCAAACCCAGCCGGCAAGGCGCATTCGCCAAGAGCGGCGTGCTGGTGGTCGGCGTCGATGCGCTCATGACGCAGCTGGCCAAGTGCTGCAAGCCTGCGCCCCCGGATGACATCGTCGGCTTTGTCACGCGCGGCAAGGGCGTCTCGATTCACCGCAAGGATTGCAGCAATTTCGCCACGCTGCAAACGCGCAACCCCGAGCGCGTGATCGACACCGCCTGGGGCGAGAAAAGCGATGCGATCTATCCGGTCGACGTCGAGGTCGTGGCGATCGATCGCCAGGGTCTTTTGCGCGACATCTCGGAAGTCTTCTCGCGCGAGCGCATCAACGTCATCGGCGTCAATACCGAATCGAGAAAAGGCGCGGCGCGCATGCGCTTTACCGCCGAGGTCAAGGACGCCTTGCAGCTCGCGCGTGCGCTCTTGCAGATTCGCGATGTGGCAGGCGTCGAGCGCGCGCGCCGCGCCTAGAATCAGTTGCTTAGCTGCTTGATCAGCACCTTCTGGCCTTCATAGCGCGCGCTGCCCGCGCGCCTGCGCACATAGCGGCCGGTGCTGTCCATGATCCAGGCCAGAACGTTATCGCGCAGATGCACGCGCAAGCCCTCGGTGATGACCCGCGCCTTGAGCTTTTCGTCGCGAATCGGAAAGGCAATTTCGATGCGCCGAAAGAAGTTGCGATCCATCCAGTCTGCCGAGGACAGCAAGACGACCTCGCGGCCGCCGGCGTGGAAGTAGAAGATGCGGCTGTGCTCAAGAAAACGGCCGATGATCGAGCGCACCGTGATGTTCTCCGACAGCTGCGCAACACCCGGGCGCAGGGCGCACACGCCGCGCACGATGAGATCGATGCGAACGCCGGCCTGGCTGGCCTCGTAGAGCAGCGCGATGACCTCGGCTTCGAGCAGCGAATTCATCTTCGCCATGATGTGCGCCTCGCGCCCGGCACGGGCCTCGGCGATTTCAAAGCGGATCGCCGCCTTGATGCGATTGTGCAGCGTGAACGGTGCCTGCCAGAGGCAATTGAGTTCGCGCGCACGCCCAAGGCCCGTGAGCTGCTGGAAGACCTGGTGCACGTCCTCGCAAATCGCTTCGTCGGCAGTAAAGAGGCCAAAGTCGGTGTAGCTTCTGGCCGTGCGCGGATGGTAGTTGCCGGTGCCCAGGTGGGCGTAGCGTTTCAGCCTGCGCGCGCCGTTCTTGCCGATTTCGCGCCTGATGACGAGCGCCATCTTGCAATGCGTCTTGTGGCCGACCACGCCATACACGACGTGTGCGCCGACCTGCTCGAGGCGCGCGGCCCAGTTCAGGTTGGTCTCCTCGTCAAAGCGCGCCATGAGCTCGACGACGACCGTCACTTCCTTGCCGCTCTTGGCTGCGGCGATGAGCACGTCCATCAGCGCCGAATCGGTGCCGGTGCGATAGATCGTCTGCTTGATGGCGACAACGCGCGGATCGGTGGCGGCGCTGTGCAGGAAGTCGAGGACCGGATTGAACGACTCGTAGGGGTGGTGCAGGAGCACGTCGTTTTTGGCGATGACGCGAAAAAGATCGCTGTTCTTGAGCTTGGCCTTGCGAATCGGCACCGGCAGCCCCGGTGCAAAAGGCGCGAACTTCAATTCGGGGATCTCGACCAGGTCGGGCAATTGCATCAGGCGCACGAGATTGACCGGGCCCGAGACGCGGTAGACATCGCGCGCCTCGAGCTCGAATTCCTTCATCAGGAGCTGGGCCACTGATTCGGAGGTGTCCTCCGAGATCTCAAGGCGCACGGCGTCGCCGAAGTGGCGCTGCGGCAATTCGCCTTGCAGGGCAACGCGCAGGTTGGTGATTTCCTCGTCGTCAACGAAAAGGTCGCTATTGCGCGTGACCCGAAACTGGTGGCAGCTTGTGACTTGCATGCCCGGAAAGAGGTCGGCCACAAACGCCTGCAGAATCGAGGTCAGCATGACAAAGCTGTAGGGATGCGGCGAGAGGCTGGCGGGCAGCCTGATCAGGCGCGGCAGGGCGCGTGGCGCCTGTACGATGGCCACCCCCGAATTGCGCCTGAATGCGTCCTCGCCGCCAAGCTCGACTGCGAAGTTCAGGCTCTTGTTGAGCACGCGCGGGAAAGGATGGGCAGGATCAAGGCCAATCGGCGTCAGAAGCGGCAGGATCTCGTGGTTGAAATAGTCCTGTGCCCAGGCCGAAATCACCGGTGTCCAGCTGGTCATCAGGTGCAAATACACGCCGTGGTGCTCAAGCTGGGGCAAAAGCGTGCGGTTGAGGAGGTCGTACTGGCGCGCCACGAGCTGGTGCGAGCGTTCCGAGACCAGCGTGTAGGTCTCGAGCACCGACAGGCCATCGACGTCGCGAAAGCCGGGGTTTTGCAGCAGCTGCTCCTTCAGGCCGGCTACGCGGATCTCGAAAAACTCGTCGAGGTTGCTTGAGGTGATGCAAAGAAAGCGCAGCCGCTCCAAAAGCGGCACGTCGCCGTGCTCGGCCTGGGCGAAGACGCGCTCGTTAAACGCCAGCACGCCCAGTTCGCGGTTGAGCAGCGTGCGTGGCGAATCGGCAATCGGTAAGGCGGCTGGGATCGGTTCAAGCTTCATCTGTGGTGGGTCTGCCACGGCTTATAGCGCCGCGTGTGAAAAAAGTCGCACAACGCGATAGCTGTAACATGGCGGACCTATTGTCGGCATTTTACGCAGATTGCGCATGAATTCATCGCGACTTCTCGCCGCGGTCGATCTCGGCTCAAACAGCTTTCGCCTGTTGATCGGCCGCGTCGCCGATACCTCGGGCGGCTCCCAGGTCTATCCGCTTGACAGCCTGAAAGAGACCGTGCGCCTGGCTTCCGGGCTGAATCGCGAGAAGCGCCTTGACGCCGAATCGCAGCAGCGCGCGCTGATCGCACTTGAGCGCTTTGGCGAGCGCTTGCGCTCGTTTGCGCCAGATCAGGTGCGCGCTGTTGCCACCAACACCTTGCGCGTGGCCAAGAATGCGCGCGAATTTCTGGGGAGCGCCGAAATCGCGCTGGGTTTTCCGATCGAGGTGATTGCCGGGCGCGAAGAGGCGCGCCTGATCTATAGCGGCGTGTCGCACACCTATCCGATGCAGGCCGGCGAAATGCTGGTCGTCGACATCGGCGGCGGCTCGACCGAATTCATCATTGGCACCGGGCACGAGCCGCGCCTGATGGAATCGCTCTTCATGGGGTGCGTGAGCTACAGCATGCAGTTCTTTCCGGGCGGCGAAATCGACCGCTACACGCTCAAGCAGGCCGAACTTGCCGCGCAAAAGGAAGTCGAGGTGATTGCGCGCGACTTCATTGCCACCGGCTGGCAGCTCGCCATCGGCTCGTCAGGCACGGCCAAGGCGCTTGGCGAAATTCTCGAAGCCAACGGTTTTGCCGAGCACGGCATCACGCGCGAAGGCCTTGAGCGCTTGCGTGACGCGCTCTTGAAAGCGGGCAACGCCCAGCGCGTCAAGCTCGAGGCGCTCAAGCCCGACCGCATCCCGGTCTTGCCTGGCGGTTTGGCCATCATGCTTGCCGTCTTTTCCGTGCTTGGCATCGATCGCATGGAAGTCTCCGAGGCCGCGTTGCGCCAGGGCGTGCTCTACGATCTTCTGGGTCGCAGCCAGCGCCACGACATGCGCGATGTCACCATCGAACAGTTCAGCCAGCGCTACAGCATCGACAGGCCGCAGGCGCGACGCGTGGCCGAGCTTGCCGTCAAGCTGTTGCGCCAGGCGCTAGGCGAGGGCCATGACGATTCGGAACAGATCGAGCGCATCCTGAACTGGGCGGCCGCGCTTCACGAGATTGGCCTGTCTATCTCGCATTCGGCGTATCACAAGCATTCGGCCTACATCCTCTCCAACGCCGACATGCCGGGCTTCTCGAAGATGGACCAGGTCCGGGTCGCCGCGCTGGTGCTTGGCCACACCGGCAAATTGACCAAGCTGTCGGGGCAGTTAAGCGGCGACAACGACTGGCTGGCCGTGCTCTGCCTAAGGCTCGCCGTGCTGCTTTATCGCCGTCGTGCCGACGTCGCCGCGCCCGCGCTCACGCTTTCGCGCACGTCGCGCGGCTATGCGCTTGCGGCCAATCCGGAATGGCTCGCCGACAATCCGCTGACCGAATTCAGCCTGCGCCAGGAGTGCCTCGAATGGGGCAAGATCGGCTATACGGTCGAACTCGTCTAGCGCGCTAACTGGCGCTGCGCACGCCAAAGTGCCGGGCATAGCGCGGATTCATCGAAGCCAGGGAGAGCAGCATGAAAAAGTCGGCGCTGTTGAAATCGGCATCGAACGCCGGCTCGCCACAGACCTTGGCGCCAAGGCGCAGATAACCCCGGATGAGGGGCGGCGGGGCGATGTCGCATTGCGCTGACAAGCGCTCAAAGCGCACCGGCTGGCGCGGAAAGACACGGTACTGGTGCTCGGCCAGTCCGTTTTTCAGAAGCGCGCGGTAAAGGCTCGCCGCCTGCGCTCCGCCATCGTTCATCGACACGCTGGCGCAGCCGATGACGTGCTCGTAGCCTTCTTGCACCATGTATTGCGCAAGCCCGGCCCAAAGCTGCATGATGACGGGTCCGGTGCGGTAGGCCGGATGCACGCACGAGCGGCCGAATTCGCACAGGTCGGGCTTGAGGCTGTCAAGGCGATTCGTGAAAAACTCGCTGTCGGAGTAAAAGCCAAGGCGGGTGGCGGCCCGGTAGGGCAGGATGCGATAGGTGCCAACGACATCGCCCAGGGCGTTATCGCAGACCACGAGGTGATCGCAATAATCGTCGTAGATGTCGCGATCGACGCCGTCTTGCGATGCCAGGTGCGCGCCCATTTCCCCGCAGAACACGGCATGGCGCAGGCGCTGCGCCTTGAGCACGAGCTCGCGTTCGCGTGTCAGGTAGACCGAAAAGCGCGGTGAGCTTGCCGCCTTCAGCAGATCGGCGCCGGCGGCCCCTCGGGGTGCTCGCAAAAGCGCGGGTGAATCAAGACGCATGGCATCTCCAGTGACGATCGTGGAGATGATAGTAGGTCGCGCAAATGTCGCAGGCGTGACGGGCGAATGACAGTTTGTCGTCTAGAAGGTCTCGGCATCGACCACCGCGCGCACCGTCCAAAGCGCGCTGTTGCTGCGCGAGCGCAGCCACCACACCTGGGCCTTGCGCACGCTAAACGCCGCGCTGCGTCCGGTGACAAGCAGCGACACCAGTTCGCCAATCCACGGCTGGTGGCCAACGGCAACCAGGGAGCCATCGCCCGGGCTTGGCACCAGAAGCTCGAGCGCCACTGCAATGTCGTTGGCCAGAGCGCCCGGGGCCAGGCGCTCTTCGATGCGATAGGGCAGGCCAATGCCGTCTGCCGTCTGGCGCGCGCGCCGTGCCGGGCTCGCAACGATATCGGCGCTGCCTTCGACGCGACGCCTGATCCAGGGCCCGACCTGTGCAGCCTGGCCGCGGCCGTGCTCGGTTAACGCCCGCGACAGGTCAGGCTGGCCATCTTCCGCCTCGGCGTGGCGCCATAAAAACAGATTCACAGCCCGCCGATGGCCGAGAACAGGACGGGGCCTGCGATGCAGCCCCAGGAGATTGCGCAAAACATCAGCGCCAGAAAAACCGCCGCACTGCCGAAATCCTTGGCGCGGCCGGAAAGATTGTGGTGATCAAGCGAGATGCGGTCGATCGCGGCTTCGACGCTCGAATTGAGCAGTTCGATGACAAGCACCATGACGGTACTGCCGGCGAGCGCCAGGCGCTGGATGATCGGGATCGGCAACACGATGGCGGTGGGCAGAAGGATCGCTGCCAGCGTCAGCTCCTGGCGAAACGCACTCTCCACGCGCCAGGCCAGGGCGAGGCCGCGAATCGAATAGCGGATGGCGTTGGCAATGCGCGACAGGCCACCGACGCTCTTGTAAGGGCTCTCGGCAGCGGCAGGTTCAGACGGTCGGTTGCGAACGCTCATTTCCACCTAATGATAACGCGGGTGCGACCGGCACCAGCTGGTCGAGAAACTGCCGCGTGCACGCTTCCCATGAGTAGCGCCGCGCATGTTCGCGCGGCAGCGCACGATCGATGCTTGCGGCGCGCAAACAGGCGCTTTGCAGGTCTTCACTCAATACGGCGGCAGGCGAATCACCGATGACGTCAAGCGGGCCGGTCACCGGGTAGGCGGCAACCGGGCAGCCGCAGGCCATCGCTTCGAGCAGGACCAGGCCGAAGGTATCGGTGCGGCTCGGAAACACGAAGACGGTGGCGGCGTTGTAAAGGCGCGCAAGTTCGGGCTGGTCAAGCACGCCGGTAAAGCGCGCTTCGGGATACTTGCGCTTCAAGTGTTCAAGCAGCGGCCCCTCGCCTGCGACCCACTTGGTGCCGGGCAAATCCAGCGACAGGAAGGCTTCGATGTTCTTTTCCACGGCCACGCGGCCAACGCAAAGAAACACCGGTGGCTTGGCGTCGTGCGCAAGCGGCTCGGTCGGCTTGAAGACGTCAAGATCGACGCCACGCGACCAGAGCACGACCTGCTGGGGCGCAAAGCCGAAGGCTTCGAGATCGCGCTTGACGATGTGGGTGGGCACCAGCACGGCCGCCGCTGCGCCATGGAACCAGCGCAAGAAGCGATAGGTCAGGCCAAGCGGGATGCCAAAGCGCGCCTTGATGTACTCGGGAAAGCGCGTGTGGTAGGCGGTGGTAAAGGCCAGCTTGTGGCGCAGCGCATAGCGCCTTGCGGCCAGGCCAAGCGGGCCTTCGGTGGCGATGTGCAGGGCATCGAACTGGCCTTCCTCGATGCGCTTGGCAACCCGTCTTGCCGGTGCCAGGCTGAGGCGGATTTCCGGGTAGGTCGGGCAGGCGATGGTGCGAAATTCGAGCGGATTGAGGACATCGACGCGATGGCCCATTTTTTCCAGTTCACGGCGGGTCGATTTCAGCGTGCGCACGACGCCATTGACCTGGGGATCCCACGCGTCGCTAACGATCAGTATCTTCATGGCTTCATCCTTAGGCGAGTGCCGGCTCTTGGTCGACTTCCAACGGGGAGGGGTCCTGCAAGGTGTTCCACTCGATGATCGACAGCGCTCCGGCGTGGTCTTCGACGAGAGCCGTCAGGCTCTCGACCCAGTCGCCGTCGTTGCAGTAGAGAATGCCGTCGACCTCGCGAATCTCGGCCTTGTGGATGTGGCCGCAGACGACGCCGTCGTAGCCGCGGCGCCTGGCTTCATTGACCAGCGCATGCTCGAAGTCGCTGATGAAGCCGACCGCATTCTTGACCTTGTGTTTCAGGTATTGCGACAGCGACCAGTAGTCAAGGCCGAGCTTGACGCGGGCGCGGTTAAACCAGTGGTTTAACGCCAGCACGAAGGTATACAGCGAGTCGCCGAGATAGGCGATCCATTTGGCGTGCTGGATGACGCCATCGAAGAGGTCGCCGTGCGTGATCAGCAGCTTCCTGCCGGTGGCGGTGAGGTGGGTGGCTTCGTAGACGACTTCGATGCCACCGAACTGGTGCTCGACGTACTCGCGGGCAAATTCGTCGTGGTTGCCCGGGATGTAGACGACGCGTGTGCCCTTTCTGGCCTTGCGCAGGATTTTTTGCACGACGTCGTTGTGCGACTGACGCCAGCTCCAGCCTTTTCTCAGTTGCCAGCCATCGATGATGTCGCCAACCAGATAGAGCGTGTCGGATTCGTTGTACTTGAGAAAATCGAGGAGAAAGGTGGCTTTGCAACCTGCAGTTCCGAGATGCACATCGGAAATCCAGATAGTGCGGTAGTGGTTTGTCGGGTTGCTCGTTGCGGGCAAGGTTGATGCGACGGGACGGTTGCAATTGAGGCGCATTGGACCAGCGCTTCGTGACACCACCATGAACGACGCGTGACCGGATCATGACAGGCACACACCCGGACGGTGTCGCGCGCCACTCGGCAGAACTCGAAAAACGCCAAAAAATGGTATTCTTCGGGCCGCTGTGTACGTCTCAAACCGTCTCTGACGGGCGCAATACACAGGCGCGTAGCTCAGCTGGTTAGAGCACCACCTTGACATGGTGGGGGTCGTTGGTTCGAGTCCAATCGCGCCTACCAATACAATGCTTTTATTGCGAGCAGCCGCACTTCGGCGGCTCGCGAGGCGCACTGCGACCGGGAAGCGCCTTCGCCTTCCGCACACCACGACTCGTTTGAAAGCCCCACATGACAGAAATGTTGCGCCCTAG